>JBKJUF010000050.1:0-3073 GCA_046590445.1 Kofleriaceae bacterium | reverse complement strand
GTGAGCTGGCTCATGTGCTGGACCTCGCGCTCGAAGCGGTCGAGGTTCTCGGCGCCGACGCGGTCCGGCAGCAGCAGCTTGACCGCGGTCGGCCGGCGCAGCAGCGCGTGGCGCGCGTGATAGACCTCGCCCATGCCGCCCGATCCGATCCGGTGGTCGAGTGTGTACTGGCCGAGCTGCATCGCCTCGGTGACCTTCTTGCTGAGCTCGTAGATGATCCGAGAGCCGTTCGCGGCGATCACGATCGCGACCAGGCAAAACGTGAGCGCGCCGCCGAACACCATCGATCCCGGCAGGTCCTGGACGCTCCAGATCGCGAGGTACGCCGCGCCGAGCAGGATCGGGATGAACGTCGCCGTGGCCACCGCCGCGGTCCGCCGCGTGCTGCTCGGGACCAGGAGCGCACGGGTGAACACCGCGAAGCTCGCGAACAACAGCGACGTGTAGCCCGCGGGCCGGATATCGAACTGCAGCGCGGCGCTCGCGCCAAACGCGCTGCCGATCGCGATCGCAAACAGCACGTCGAGGCGATAGAGCCCCTCCATCGACATCGCGCCGCGCGCCAGCATCACCCGCCAGATGAACGCCATCACGCCGAGCAGCACCGACGAGCCGCCGAACACCAGCTCGTAGTAGCGGGGCTCGATCTTGTAGAGCCGGTACGACGTCGCGATGAACACGATCAGCGTGACGAACGCCCAGAACATCGTCTTCGCGTAGACGTTGAGCCGCTGCTGGAGATAGGCGCGCGCCTCCTCGTCGTTCTGCGCGGTCCCGAATGCGACCCGCGAACGCTGCGCGACCAGTCTCCGTGACCTGGCTGCCACCACCATCATCCAACGTACTCTCGCTGGAACGCCCACCAAGCGTCGGTTCACGCGTTTTTCACGTCGTCCCCGGGAAGATCGGGAAGATCGCGAGGTGCCCGGAGAGCGAGTGACACGCCCGCAGTGCTTGAGTACGCCGGCCGCGCCCACTACGCTCGCTGCGATGTGCGGGGGCGACATCTAGCGTGAACGTTTCGTGTCCGACGTGCGGCGCCGAGGTCGAGTTCCGCTTCGATGACTCGTTCGTGCGCGTGTGCGGCTCGTGCCGCGCCGCGGTGGTCCGCACCGATCGCGGGATCGAGACGCTCGGCAAGCTCGCCGACCTCGTGCCGCTCGAGTCGCCGCTGCGGCTGTTCGCCGAGGGCCGCTACGGCAGCACGACGTTCCTCTTGATCGGCATGGCGCAGCTGCGCCACGCGGCCGGCGGGATCTGGCAGGAGTGGTACGCCAAGCTCGACGGCGGGCAGTGGGCGTGGCTGTCGGAGGCTCAAGGCCGGCTGTACCTGACGTTCGAGGCGCCGAACACGCCGGTGCCGGCGTACCAGCAGCTGTCGCCGGGCACGCAGGTCGTGATCCAGAACCGGGCGTTCACGGTCGGTGAGATGGGGCAGGCGCAGTACGCCTCCGCGCTCGGCGAGATCCCGTACCGGCTCGAGCCGAACGGCACGTTCTGGTTCGCCGACCTCGCGGACGGGCAGGGCGGGTTCGCGACGATCGACTACGGCAACGACGGGTCCCCGACGGTCTACATCGGCCACCAGGTCACGCCGCGAGATCTCGGGATCTACGGCGGCGAGGTGCCGAACATCGGCCAGCCCCGCGCCCGGCAGGGCGGCAAGCTCGCGTGCCCGAACTGCGGCGGCTCGCTCGAGCTCCACGCGCCGGACCAGACGTTGCGGGTCGCGTGCCCGTACTGCAACCACCTCGTCAGCGTCGAGGCTGGCAACCTGTCGGTGATCGCGAAGCTCGCGCGCAAGGCGACGCCACGGATCGCGCTCGGCTCGAAGGGCAAGTTCGTCGACGGCGAGCTCACCGTGATCGGCTACCTCGAGCGCGCGGCGCTGGTCGATCACCAGTGGTGGTCGTTCGAGGAGTTCTTGCTGTACGCGCCCGCCGTCGGGTTTCGCTGGCTCGTGCTGTCGGACGGGCACTGGAGCTACGTGCAGCCGGTCGCGCCCGGCGCGGTCGAGTTGATGCCGGTGCGCTACGACGGCGTGGCCTTCGAGCTGTTCCAGCGCGCGGACCTCCGGGTCGACGTCGTGCTCGGCGAGTTCTACTGGCAGGTCGCCGCCGGCGAGCGCGTGATCGGCGAGGACTACATCGCGCCGCCGGCGATGCTGTCGTGCGAGACCTCGAAGACCGAGCAGGCGTGGTCGCTGTCGACCTACCTGCCAGGCAAGGAGGTCGCGGCGGCGTTCGCCAAGGCCGACCTGCCGCTGCCGAGCCGCCAGGGCGTCAGCGCGAACCAGCCGTACCCGCTGCACGGCATCGGCAAGGTCGGCGCGTTCGTCACGCTCGCGCTGTTCGCGGTCGGTATCGGCCGTTGCTCGATGGCGAAGGCTGACCTCAAGCACGCGTACCGCGCCGAGATCCGGCCCGCCGAGCCGCCGAGCGCGCTCGAGCCGACGCCGCTGCCGGCGGTCGAGGGCGCGCAGAACGTCAGCTTCACGGATCCGTTTCACCTCGATGGCGGCCAGAACATCGAGATCGCGCTCGAGGCGGGCATCAGCAACAACTGGGCGTACGTCGCGATCGATCTCGTCAACGAGAAGACCGGTGGCCTCGTCAGCTTCGACAAGAACATCGAGTACTACTCCGGATACGACGGCGGCGAATCGTGGACCGAGGGCTCGCACCGCGCCAGCCAGGTGCTCGCGCCGATGGAGGCCGGCGACTACGTGATGCGCGTCGAGGGCACGACGGGCAGCCTCGCGCCGGTCTACCTCAGCGTGGCCGTGCGGCAGGACGTGTTCCGGCTGCGCTACTTCTGGATCGCGCTGATCCTGATCGGGATCCCGTTCGCGGTGATCGCGATCCACGCCTACCACTTCAAGAAGAAGCGCTGGGAGAACGCGAGCCCGATGCGCTCGACGGAAATGCCCGGCAATGAAGGAGAGCACCATGATGACGACGACGACTGAAGCTCCACGCCCACCCGATCGCCCGATCGTTCCGCGGCCACGGTTCGCGAAGGCCGCCGCGGTGATCGGCGCGTTCACGTTTGTGATCGTCGGCGGCTACAGCGC
>JBKJUF010000645.1:0-29236 GCA_046590445.1 Kofleriaceae bacterium | reverse complement strand
GTTCGCGTGGTTCGCGTGGTTCGCGTGGTTCGCGTGGTTCGCGTGGTTCGCGTGGTTCGCGTGGTTCGCGTGGTTCGCAGCCTCGCCCCAGTCCCACGTGGAACCGCCATGTCTCGCGACCGTGCGAGCCGCAACCGATCAACCCCCTCGGTCCGGAGCCTCTGCGAGCGTCGCGCGTTCTACGTCGGGAGGATCGTGGAACCTCGTGGCTGGCCTCGCCTGGGCGAAAATCGAGTCGCTCGTCGATCCATGTCGCGACGGATTGGCTTTCCTCTTGGCCAACGCGCTTCGCTCTGCTCCCAAGCGAGACCTTCGATCGCGCGGCTTCGGGCTTGGCTGCGCGTCGTAGGCGTTCGCCGTTAAGTGATCACCTATGACACGCTCCTAGTTCCATGGATCGGCGGCCGGCCCCGGCGCCGGATCGTTGTCGTCGTCCTCGCGCGCGTCGGGGGTCACGGTCGCCGGCTCGCCGTCGCCGCCGCCGCCTCCTCCTCCGCTGTTCACGGACGGCTTGTCGGGGCGCGTCAGTAGATACGCGGCGACGCCCGTGCCGCCGAGTACGAGCACCGCGAGCACGATCAGCAGCGTGCGCGTCGCGCCCGTCGGCGGTTGTGCGACCTTCCAGGTCGGTTGCGCGGACCCCGGCGATGGCGGTGCGGGCGTCGGCACGTACGACGCGGCCCCGGGCGTCGGCAGGTACGGCGCGGGCGGCCCGGTCGGCGACCCGGTGCGCGGTGCGTAGGGAGCCGCACCCGGCGGTGGCCCGGTCGGCGGCGCGAACGCCGAGGGCGCGGCCGGCGTCTCGTACCGCGCCACGGCGGGCGGGACATACGGTACGCCGACTCCACCCGACGACGGCTGTGAGGGATCACCCGGCAGCGTCGCGAGGATCGCCGTGATGTGCTCGCCGAGGAGCTCCATCGTCGCCGGGCGATGGTCGGGTGACTTCGCCATCGCGCCCATCACGAGCTCGTCGATGATCGCCGGGACGCCGAGGTCTGGCCGGCGCTGCGAGGGGGGCGGCGGTTGCTCGAGCAGGTGCTTCGAGAGCAGCGCCATCACGGTCGGCGCCTCGAACGGCAGCCGCGCGGTGATCATCTCGTAGAGCATGCAGCCGAGCGCGTAGACGTCGGTGCGGCCGTCGATCGCCTCGGCGCGGATCTGCTCGGGCGCCATGTACTGCGGGGTGCCGAGCATGTCGCCGGCCTGCGTCATCGCGTGGGTCGCGCGGGTATCGTCGCGCAGCTTCGCGATCCCGAAGTCGAGGACGCGCACGACGTCGCGCGCGCGCCCACGATCCTGGAGCATCACGTTGTCGGGCTTGAGATCGCGGTGGATGATCGAGTGGCTATGGGCATCGGCGATCGACGAGCAGACTTGCACCGCGATCGCGAGCGCGCGACGGATCGGCAGCGGCGCCTCGGCGTGGATCGCGGCGCGCAGCGAGCGTCCCTCGATGTACTCCATCGCGATGAACAGCGACCCGTCGGTGTCCTGACCGAAGTCGAAGATGTTGACGGTGTTCGGATGGCTGAGCTTCGCGACTGCCTCGGCCTCGGCGTTGAAGCGCCGCAACAGCATCGCGTTGTTGCCGACGTCGGGGCGCAACAGCTTGAGCGCGACCGTGCGCTTCAGCGAGATCTGCTCGGCGCGGTAGACGGTCCCCATGCCGCCTTCGCCGAGCTTCGCGAGGATCCGGTAGCGACCCGCGATCTCGCGGCCGATCATCGCCGGCGCCTCGCCGAGATTTGCACTCGAGACCGGCTCGGTCGACTGGGTGGCCTTGCCGCACGAGCCGCAGAACCGCGCGTCATCGGCGTTCGGTGCCTGGCAGTGCGGGCAGCGCATCAGGGCGTCTCGCCGAGCGCAAAGATCGCGTACACCGGCGAGGTGCCGCCGCGCAGCAGCCGGACCTCGACGCGACGGTCGTCGTAGAGCGCGGTGACCACGAACACGTCGCCGCCGCCATCGGGGACCGCCACGAAGGCGAGGTAGACGCGGAGCGGCGAGCCGGCAAACGTCAGGCTCGCGAGCGCGTCGGCCTCGGCACCGGGCAGCGACTCGAACGCGACCTCGGGCAGCAGGCCCTCGACCGCGAGGCGTCCCTGCAGGCCATGGGCGTCGACGCGGTCGATCAGCAGCGTCGCCCGGTCACCGGCACCGACCCGCAGGACGGGTGGGCCATCGAGCCTCGAGCCCTCCCAGCTGCCCCGGAAGTCGCGCAGGTCATTGCACGCCAGCAGCGTCAGCACGAGCAACGTGGCCCACCGCACGGCTGCGAACGTAGCACCGGCCACGAGGGGTGCGCTACGTTCACCGGAATGCGGGTGTGGCTCGTGCTCGTCGTGCTCGCGGTGATCACCGCGTCCGCGTCCGTGCGCGCGCAACCCGCTCCGGATCCCGCGCCCGCGCCCGCGCCCGCGGATCCCGCGCCCACGGATCCCGCGACCGCCGAGCCGCTCGCCGATGTCGCCGCCGAGCCGCCCGCCGATGAACCCGTCGATCCGGCGTTCCCGCCGGGCGACGAGACCGAGTTCGGCCCGCTGCTGATGATCGAGCAGATCCACGTCACCGGCAACACGGCGACGCAGACCGAGCTGATCCGCCGCGCGCTTCCGATCCAGGCCGGCGACGTCCTGCGCGCGACCGACAAGCGGCTGCGGGTCGCGCGGTTCAAGGTGCTCGCGCTCGGGTTCTTCCGCGACGTCACGCTCGTGATGAACAAGGGCAGCGCGCGCGGTCAGGTCATCCTCGAGGTCCACGTCGTCGAGCGCGGCACGTTCGTGCTGAACCGGCTGTGGTTCGGGACGACCTCCGTGTCGCCGTATTGGCTCGGTGCCGACGTCGGCGAGCGCAACCTGCTCGGCCTCGGCGTCACCCTCGGTGGTGGCTTCATCTACGCGGAGAGCAACGGCGATATCGAGGGCGCACGCGATCAGTGGGCCGGCGAGGTCCGGCTCGCGGATTCGTCGATCCGCGGCACGCGGTGGGGCGCCGGCGCGGCGTTCACCCTTGTCCACGGCAGCGAGACCTACCGGATCGCCGGGACCAGGGGAAATCCGACGCAGGCCGAGTCACGCGCGTTTCCGTACCGTCGCTTCGGCTGGCGCGCCGGCACCTCGTACGACGTCTCGGCGCTGACCCGGCTGTCGGCGAGCTTGCGCGCCGAGGCGATCACCGCGACGCTGCCAGTCGCGCCGACCCAGGAGCTCGTAGATGGCCGCATCGTCGCGCTCGATCTCCACCTCGATCCCGGCACGAGCCGGGTGATCACGACGACGTTCGGGCTCGACCGCGATACCCGTCCCGATCCGATCCTGCCGCAC
Source organism: Kofleriaceae bacterium (assembly GCA_046590445.1). Taxonomy (GTDB): domain Bacteria; phylum Myxococcota_A; class Polyangia; order Haliangiales; family Haliangiaceae; genus JABFXX01. Next base: position 25,910 of record JBKJUF010000645.1, on the reverse strand, counting down.
GCCGGCGGCCACCTGGCGATCGGCGCCGAGATCGGGACCGTCGTGTTCGGCGGCGACTACCAGTTCGCGACGCTGTTCGGCAAGTACGAGCACTACTGGCCGCTGCTCGACGAGCGCCACGCCTTCGGCATCAAGCTCGGCGGCGGCGTGGTGATCGGCGACGCGCCGCGGTTCGACCGCATCCACATCGCCGACGTCGATCGGATGCTGACGCCGCGCGCGCTCGGGCTCGTGCTGTCGAGCGCGGCCCCGCTCGATATCCTCGGGACGCGCGCGGGTAAGCCGATCTACGGCGACCTCGGCGGCAGCGCATCGGTCGAGTACGCGGTGCAGCTGTTCCGCGGCAAGGGCAGGAAGCGAGTCTACGGCGGCGATCTGTTCTTCGGCGCCGGCGTGTGGGGGCTCGCCGAGACCGCCGATCTGCGCGCACGCGACACCTCGATCTGGAACGCGCTGCCGATCGATCTCTATGTCGACGCCGGCGTGCGGGTCGATACCGACGTCGGCGTGTTCGAGCTCACGATCGCGAACGCGCTGGGACGCCTGCGGTGATGCGCCGAGCGGTCCCCGCTCGCCAGCGTTCGCTGGCTCGCTGCATCTGGGGGACCGTGGCCGTGCTCGCGACGCTCGTGTCGGTCGCCGCGGCAGACGACGGCAAGCCCGAGCTCCACAAGATGCGCTTCATCGAGCGCGGGCAGCACCTCACCGTGACCGCGAACCCGACGCCGCTCGCGAAGCTGTTCGACAGCGCGGCCTACGCGGCCCTCGACAGCGGCTTCACGTCGACGGTCGTGATCCGGATCTGGATCTATCCGCAGAACTCGACGACCGCCGTCGCGTTCGTGCCGCTCGAGCGCCAGGTCGTCTACAACCTGTGGGACGAAGTGTTCGAGCTGCGCATCGACGGGCGCACGCCGGTCAAGGAGAAGCGGCAGTCCGAAGCGCTCAAGCGGCTGAGCGCCCTCGACGACATCTTGGTCGCGCGGCTCGCGAACCTGCCGTACGACCAGGTGTTCCTGCTCGCGATGCAGGTCGAGCTCAACCCGGTCTCGAAGAAAACGCTCGCCGAGGTCCGGCGCTGGCTCAGCCAGGGCACCGGCGGCGGGCTCGACCGTGGCGGCGCGTTCTTCGGCTCGTTCGTCTCGGTATTCGTCAACCCGAAGATCCCGGAGGCCGACCGCGTGATCCGCATCCGCTCGCAACCGTTCTACAGGCCTCGCCCGTGACCCGCCGCAAGACCGTCCCGCTGCAGGTCAAGCTGACGTTCGCGCTCGTGCTGATCGTGCTGATGCCGCTCGCGATGTCGGCGTACTTCATCGGCCAGCTCGGCAAGGCGGCCGCGAACGTCGCCGCCGGCGAGGCCTCGGCCCGTACCGAGATCCTCGAGAAGTCGATCGAGACCTACCACGACCTCGTCCGCACGACGAAGGATCTCCATCGCGAGATCGCCGCACGGCTCGCGCGACGCCCCGACCTGATCGCGCTCGCACCGGCGAGCGATCTCGACAAGCTCGTGCACAACGAGCCCGGCCTGCGCGCGGTCGCGCTCGTGCGACCGGACGGCACCGTCGCCGCGGAAGCGTCGCGCCCGCTCGCCGGGCCGATGTGGCGCGACAAGGTGGTCGACGAGGAGCTCGTCAACGGCGGCACGCTGCGGCTGACGTTCGAGGTGTCGGCGACGCTGAACGACGATCTGCAGAAGCTCAAGCAGTCGATCGACGCGACCAAGACGTTCGTGCAGATCAAGTCGGCGCTGCCCGGCGGCTACCGCACCGCGTTCCTCGTGCTGATCGGCATGGCCGGCCTCGTCGCCGCCGGGCTCGGGCTGTGGGCCTCGCGGTCCGTGCTGCGCCGGATCGACGCGCTCGTGTCGACCGCCCGCCGGGTCTCCGACGGCCACCTCGATGCGCGCGTCGAGCTGCGCGGCCAGGACGAGATGGCCGAGCTCGGCAGCGCGTTCAACACGATGCTCGACGATCTCGATCAGACGCGGCGCCAGCTCGAGTACCTCCAGCGGATGGGCGTGTGGCAGGACGTCGCGCGCCGGCTCGCGCACGAGATCAAGAACCCGCTGACGCCGATCCAGCTCGCGGTCCAGCAGTGCGTCTCGGCGTACAAGGGCGACGACGCGCGCTACGCCCAGCTGCTACGTGACACCGGCGAGATCGTCGAGGAGGAGATCGAGGGTCTGCGTCGCCTCGTCGACACCTTCCGCACGCTCGGCGCGCTCCCCAAGGTCGAGGCCGCGCCACTCGCGCTCGCCGACGTCATCGAGGAGCTCAAGCTCGATCCGATGATGGCGACCCGGCTCACGCTCGATCCGCCCGGCGAGCCGCTCACGGTGCGCGCCGACAAGCTGCTGCTCAAGCGCGTGCTGGTCAACCTCGTCGAGAATGCGATCCATGCCGGCCAGGAAGCCGGCAATCCGGGCAACGTCGTGATCGGCTGGCGCAGCGATCCACGCGGCGATAGCGTCGCGATCACCGTCGACGATCACGGCAAGGGCGTGCTGCCCGAGAGCCGCGACAAGATCTTCGAGCCGTATGTCACGACGAAGGCGACCGGCACCGGTCTCGGCCTCGCGATCGCGCGCAAGATCGCGATCGAGCATGGCGGCGAGCTGTCGATCGCGGCCGAGCGTGCGCCGACCGGCGGCGCGCGCTTCGTGATGACGCTACCGCTGCGCATGGCCGAGTCGTCGCTGGCCTGACCAATATCGCCGTGGTTCAGGACTTCGCTTCGATCACGCCGCACGCGATGCGGCCACCGGCGTTGCCGGTCGGCTGGGTCTTCATGTCGTCCGCCTTCTCGTGGACGATGAAGCCCTTACCGACGACGGACTTGTCATCTTCGCCAAGCGTGATGCCCTTCATCACGAACGTCTTCGACGCCTTGCCGTCCTTCCCGGCGGTCAGGTTGCCGAAGTCACCCTCGTGGTGCTCGTCCGCATCGGGCGCGCCGTGCTTCTTACCGCTCGGGTTGAAGTGACCGCCGGCGCTCGCCGCGTCGGGAGCCGAGCAGTCGCCCTTCTCGTGAACGTGCCAGGCGTGGTCACCGGGCGACAGCCCCTCGACCTCGGCGGTCACCTCGATGCCGTCGGCGACCTCCTTGAACGTGATGGTCCCCTTCGCCTTGGACTTCGACTTTGGCGTCGGCGCGAGCGTCGCGACGGCTTCCTTCGGCGCGGGCGGCGGTGGCGCCTCGGCCTCCGGCTCGGCCTTCGCGACCGGCTCGGGCGTGACCGGCTTGACCGGTTCCTTCTTGGACGACTTGCCGCCACAGCCGGTGGCGACGGCGACGGCGAGGAGCATGAACAGGAGGTGCTTCATGCGCCGGATACTAATCGATCCTCAGCCGGGTGGCGGCAACAGACGAAACAGGAGGGCGTCCTGATTCTGGGCTGCGATCGCGACGCACTGCTTGAGATCGGCAAGCGCGCGGATCGCGGTCTCGGCGAGCATCCGGCCGTCGTCGCGACGGTTCGGTGCCTCCGGGATCGAGCGCAGATACTTGACGAAGTCGTCGTACTTGTCGAGGAGCTTCTGCGGATCGTACTCGTTCAGCATCGGCACGAAGTGCGCGGGGTTGACGACGACCCAGTCGCCCTTGCCGATCTCGAGGACGTTGCGATCGGAGTACGGCGTCGTCAGCTGCTCGTGCGGGATCGTGCCGAGGAAGCCCTCGTCATCGGCCTGGAACTTGTGCGGCACGACCTCGACGAAGAACGCGAACAGCTCGGTTCCCTTGCGGAGGTTCGCGAGGTCATCCTCGTCGAGTGGCGGGAACTTCTCGGGCATCCCGACGTGCATCGCCGGCATCACCACGCGCTCGAGGATATCGATCGCCACGGGCGCGGTGGCGCGGCGCAGCGCGACGATCTGCGCGATCGCCTCGAACAGCCCTCGATCGGTCGTCTGCTTCGCGATCGGCTCGTCCTGCTTCGCGCGGGTGATCGCCTGCACGACCTGATCGACGATGCCCGCGTTGCCCGGGCCGAGGCGCGGGCCGCTCTCCTTGAGGGCCTCGATCAGCTTCGCGACCGGCTCGTCGTTCCACAGCTTCGCCAGTCGCGCGAAGTCCATCGACATCCACTGGCCGAGCGGGACGGTGTGGAGCCGGATGTAGTGCTGCGCGAGGAAGCGGTCGAGTAGCGGCGCCCGCTCGCCTTCCTGGGCGACGACGAACGTGACGTGGTTCGCAGCCGCCGGCTCGATCGCGGCAGCCGGAGCGAGCCCCTTCGCGACGAGGCGCTTCGAGCTGATCTGGCGCGTGACGAGGTGCTTGACCACGACCTCCGCGCGTTGCTGCGCGAGCCGGCGACCCGCATCGGCATCGGTCGTGCCGGCGAACCCATCGACGTGCACAAGCTCGACGTGCGGGTTCTCGATCAGCTGGCGCGCGACCGCGTCGATCATCGGATGCATCGCCGGCGTGACCTCGGCGCTGCCCTCGGCGAACGGGATCCGCGTCGTGATCGTGGTCTCCGCGGTGGTGTCGTGGAGCTGGCGGATCCGCTCGACCTCGCTGACCATCTTCTTGGTCGCGCCCGAGCCCATGCGCAGGAGCTGCTCGGCGAACACGAACGGCGCGATCTCGAGGAAGATCTTCGAGAACCCGCAGCGCCAGGTGTGCGGGTCATCGCCCATCATCAGCCAGTGCCCGCCGTGCCGGCGCCGCATCGTCTCGCCGATCCAGGCGCCGAACGTGAACCAGACTTCCCAGTGCTGCTCGGACTTGAGATCGAGCTCGTCCTTGTCACCGATCTGGCCGAACAGCCAGGTATCAAACGTGATCAGCTCGAGCGACTGCGCGAGCGAGAGGGCGCCCTGGTCACCTTCGAACTCGGCGATCGACGCGACGGTATCGCCGTCGGGGTCGATGAGCTCCTCGATGATCAGCTCGGACTGGCTGCGCGCACTCGACGAGAACCGGTAGGCGCCCTCGCGCAGCTCGGTCATCGCCTTCTCGAACCGTTCCTTGGCCTCCTGCTCGGCGGCGGCGAGCTGTTTGGCGCTCTCGGACTGCTTCGCGGGCTCGGACACGGCGGCAGTATACGCGTGCGGTCGCAGGACCGAGCGTCACGGCGGTCAAACCTTCCGCACCCCCGCCCTACCCGGCGCACGCACCCCATGCGTCACCGAGGACCGCCACGTCGGAGTTGACGCGGGTTCGGGATCAGCTCACGCTTGGAGGACGTGGGCACAGTTCCAGGTGGAACCAAGCTAGGTCGTTACGAGGTGGTGAAGGCCCTCGGGAGCGGCGGCATGGCCGAGCTGCTGCTGGCCCGCACAGCCCCGACCGAGCACCCCGTCGTCCTCAAGTGGGTCCGGCCGGAGCACGCGATCGATAGCGAGTTTCTCGAGACGTTCCTCGGCGAGGGTCGCCGCGCCGCGCAGCTGCAGCACCCGAACATCGTCCAGGTCCACGAGGTCGGGCGCGAGGACGGCACCTACTACCTGTCGATGGACTACGTGCACGGCGACGACGTGCGTAAGCTCCTGGCGCGGCTCCACGAGCGTCGCGCCAAGCTGCCGGTCCAGCACATCATCTCGATTGTCACCGCGGTCGCCGCGGCGATCCATCACGCCCACGAGCAGGCCATCGAGGGCGGCACGCTGCTCCACCTCGACATCAAGCCGTCGAACGTGATCATCGCGGTCGATGGTACGGTCAAGGTCACCGACTTTGGCATCGCGCGCGCCGCGCTGCTCGAGGGCCGCTCCGATCTGCTGCGACCGATCGCAGGCTACCTGTCGCCCGAGCAGGTGACCGGCGGCCCGATCGACCGCCGCACCGACGTGTTCGGTATCGGCATCCTGATGTACGAGCTCGCGACCGGGCGGCGGCTGTTCAAGGGCGACAACGACTTCGTGACGATGAGCGCGATCGTCGCCGGCGACATCCCGCCGCCGACCCGCAACCGCGGCGACCTCCCGAAGGAGCTCGAGGTGATCATCATGAAGGCGCTCGCGCGCGCGCCCGAGGATCGCTACCAGACCGTGCTCGAGCTACAGGGCGCGATCGACAGCTTCGCCGCGAAGGCCGGTGTGCGCGGCTCGCTGACGACGCTCTCGGGCTTCACCAAGCGGCTGTTCGGCGTGAGGCCCGAGCCATGGCTCGTCGACGACGAGATCCCCGACTTCTCGACGATGGGCGATTTCGATGGCGCGCCCCGCGGGCTCGCGACGGCCCCAGTCCAGGCCAGCCACTCCGCGTTGCCCGATAGCGTGAACGCGACCGCGTCGTCGCCGATCCATCGGATCATGAAACAGGTCTCGCGCGAGATGCCGACCGAGCAGCTCACGCTCGCGAAGCTTGCCGGGTCCGCTGGATCTGGAACGCCGCCTGACAAGTCCGCGCCGGTGCAAATTCCAGCGGCGGCCACGAGCGGACGTGCGAAGGCACCGACCCGCGTCCCGGCACCGGCGCCAGCAGCGGTCCGGGCGCGACCCAAGACCGTGCAGATCCCGGTGCATGCCGTCGTCGCGAAGGACGAGCGCACCGAGGTGACGGTGCCGCCCTCGTCGAACGTGATCGGCCGCGTCGAGGCCGACACCTTCGCCGACGACACCACGATCGCCGAACCGCAGTCCACCCGCAGGGCCCTGATCACCGAGAGTGCCGACGACACGAACGAGATGCCGATGCGATCCAACGGCCGGCCGGCGAATGGGGTCGCCGCGAAGCCGCTGCTCCCGCTGACCGAGCTCGCGAAGCAACTGCCGCAGCCGAACCGACCGCTGCCGAGCGCGAGTGCGCCCGCGCCACGGCCGCCCGTGCCACGGCCGCCCGTGGTCGTAGAGCCTGCACGGGTGGAACCACCGCCGGAGACACGCGCGGACGAGACGACGGCAGTCGCGAACCCGCCGCCGATGGTGTCGGCGACGACCACGCCGCGCGATGCGACCGAGATCGTCAAGGCATTGCCTCCGCCGCCAACCACCCAGCTCACGGCCGCGCAGTCCTCACCATCAAAGAAGTCGACGTGGATGATCGTGGCGGTCGCGGCGGGCGCCGCGGTGGTCGCGCTCGTCGTGATGATCGGATTCTCCGGTGATGACGCCGCGCCCGCACCTGACGTCAGCGCGGCGAAGGATCCGGCCACGGTGGCGAAGGCGGCGCCGGATGAGCCAACACCGCTGGGCGATCCGGGCGCGGGACCGCGGACACCGCGCAACTCGTTCGCGCCGACGAGGCCGGTCGAGCCTGTGGCCGCCGAGCCTGTAGCGACCGAACCCGCCGCGATCGCGCCGACGCCCATTGAGCCCGCTCCGATCGAGCCAGCACCGACTGCGCCAGCACCGACCGCGCCCGTCACCGACCCCCCCCCGCCCCGCGAGCCGCCACCGCCGAAGTTCGTCGAGCCCGTCGATCCGGCGCCCCCCGAGCCGGTCACGACGAAGCCCGCGAAGCCCGCGAAGCGCGTCGCGACGAAGCCCGTGCCGAAACCGAAGCCCAAGGCGAAGCCCGCCCCGAAGCCGACGAAGCTCGCGGTCAAGCCCACGCCGAAGCCGACGCCGGCCACAAAAAAGCCCACCAAGCCGGCGCCGACGAAGTGGGATCCGAACGCGTTGTTTCCGAAATAGTAGCTTACGTCGCGCGCGAGTCCCAGAGCGGCTCGGGCTGACCGTCCTTGAGCACGCACCACCGACCCCACACGAACAGCGCGTCGGACAGCCGGTTGAGATACTGGACAGCGAGGTCGCCAACGTCCTCGGTCTTCGCGAGCTCGACGACGAGCCGTTCGCAGCGCCGCGACACCGTGCGCGCGAGGTGAAGATAGGCCGACGGCCAGCCGCCACCTGGCAGCACGAACGACTTGAGCGGCGGCAGCTCGTCGTTGACCGCGTCGATGTCGCGCTCGAGCCCGTCGACGTGGCGCTGCTCGATCCGCGGCAACTTCGCGCGCGTCTCTGCGTCGCCGGTCGCGAGCTCGGCTCCGAGGTTGAACAGCTCGTTCTGAACGCGGCGCAGGATCGGGATCAGGTGGGGCCCGGCCGGCGAAGTGGCGAGGGCCTCGATCACGAGCCCGACGGTCGCGTTGGTCTCGTCGACGGTGCCGTAGCAGTCGAGCCGAAGCGACGCCTTCGAGACGCGCTCGCCGCCGATCAGCGAGGTCTCGCCCTGGTCACCGCCACGCGTGTAGACACGATCGATGCGCATGCCGTGGCGTACCACGGCCGCGGGAATCGCTCACCAGTCCTCGAAGATGCAGAACATCACGCCACGGCCGGTCGCGGCGGCACGCAGCAAGATGTCGAGGATGGTGACCTCGGTCGTGTGCGCACCGACGGCGGGCAGCTCGGGAGTGATCACCGCACGCAGCTCGGCATCCGTCGCGCGGCGTTCGAGCCAGGGGTGAAGGTCGGCGCTCGCAAGCGCATAGGTTGGGTCCGAGTCGTCGACGCGCACGAGGCCGAACCCGGCGGTCCGCAAGTGCTCGAGGTTCGCGTGCAGCGCGCGGGCGCCCCAGATCGTCGCGAAGTCCCGGGTCGCGTGAAACAGCGCGTTGACATGCGTGCGATCGGCGACGCACGCCGCGATCTCGGCATCGGTCGCCGGCCAGATCTTCGCCGAGATGCCCATGCCGCGATTATCCGCCGATCCGCGCGAGGATGGCACGCGCGGTCGTCGACAGGCCTTCGGGATCGAGTGCGGCCTCGAGCCTGCGGAGCGCCCGCGCGCGGGCATGCGCGTGCGCGCGCGCGGCTTCCGGAAGGTCGTGCCACGCCGGGTGATAGCGGAGGTCCTCGTGGTCGCGGGTCGCCGGGCGATATGCGCTCGCGACCTGCTCGACGAGGAGCGCTTCTTCTTCTGGCGTCATGCGCCGAGCTCCTCGTCGAGGACGACGCCGCTCCGTGCCAGACATTCGGCGAGGAGCTGGCGCGCGCGGGTGAAGTTCTGGAGGAACGTGTTGAGCCGCATCCCGACCGAGCTCGCGAGCGCGGCGTCGTCCTGGCCACCCGCGCTCGCGAGCCGGGCATCGAGGGCCTCGCGCGGCTTGGCCGGCAGCTTGTCGCGGCAGGCCTCGATCGCCTGGCGCAGGATCGGGTCCGGCGGGTTCGAGGCGTCGACCAGCTCGAGCTCGAGCTCGCCTGCCTCGACCGGCACCGCGCGCGTCCGCCGGACCTCGCTGACGGCGAGGTTTCGCGCGATCCGCACGCCGAGCCGGAGCAGGCCATTCGGACGGCCATCGGCGACGAACCGCGGCGCGACCTGCCAGACCCGGAGCAGCGCCTCCTGCAGCACGGCCTCGACATCGACCACGCGCGCGAACGATCGCAGGCTGTCGCGCACGGGCGGCTCGGCGCCGGCGAGCCAGCGCGCGAAGGCCCGGGTGTCGCCGGCGACGATCGCGCCGAGGTGGAGGTCGAGGTCCAAGCTCACCGCACGAGCCACCAGACGAGCGCGGCGATCAGGCCGAGCACGAGCGCCACCAGGAGGAACGCGCGGTAGCGACGCGCGGGCGGCCTGGGCGGCATGACGTTCGGCGTGAAGGTCGGCTTGATGGACGGCATCAACCTCGACTCGGCGGGCGGCGGCGCCGGCGGTGGCCCGTAACCGGCGGGCACGATCTTCGACGCGACCTGGTGCTGCCGCGACGCCTTCGCTTGCTCCTTCTCCGTCGTCTTCTCCGCCTGGGGCTTCTCGGGTTCCGGTGACGCGGGATCCGAAGCATCGCTCGTGAACGCAGAATCAGGCCACGACCGGCGGCTGATCGAACCGGCGCGGGTCACGGCGGCGCTCGGACGCATCGACCGGGCGGGCGGCGCGCGCTCGGCAACGATCTCCGACGGTGCTTCCTCGCCGAAGTCGCCCTCCTCGTCGTAGCTGGCCTGCAGACTCGACGCCACCGACGCCATCCCCGGCGCGCCGCCGTAGGCCGCTGCCGATGCGCGGAGCCCGAAGCTCGCGGCGCTCGTGCCGTACGGCAGCTCCTGCGGCACGGTCTCGTGACGCGCCGGTCCCTTGACGGTCCGGCTCTCGTCGATCGCGACCCACGACGTCAACCGCGTCGCGATCTGGAACACGACGCCGGTCGCCTCGATCTCGCGATCGATCGCGGACGTGTCGCCGAGCATCCACCGGGTCTCGAGATCGGCGACGTGCTCGCGCGCGTAGAGCGCCGCGATCGCCTGGTTGCCCTCGCCGGCCGGGCGCGCGGGCACCCGGATCCGCTTCTCCCATACGCTCGCTTCGCTCGCACTCCCCGTCCTGGTGCTCGCGGCTGCGCCGCTCGCGGGCGCGAGGTCGCCACGGACGACGAGCTCGCCGCCCTCGGGCCGCAGCGCGAGCGCCGCGACGATCGGCGCGCCCTCGTGGACATCGGGCACGTGCTCGGGCGCGTGGCGGACGAGCGCGCTGCCCGTGATCGACACGTTCATCAGCATCGGCATCCGCGTGCGATCGATCATCCGCTTGATCCCGCGCTCGGCGTCCTCGTCGAGGCCGATCAGCACCTCGGCGCCGCGGCCGGCGCGCGCCATGGCGGTCGCGAGCGAGCGGTTGACCGCCGAGCCGACGCCCAGCACGTGCAAGCGACACGACGCCGGCAGCTTCTCGTGCAGCAGCTTGATGATCTGCTGCTCGCCGCCGACGTAGCCGTCGGTGACGACGATCACCTGTCGCTGGACCCCGGCGCGCAGAACGTGCAGCGCCTCGAACACCGCGGCGCCCATCTCGGTGCCGCCGTTCGCGGAGCGCGACCGTACCCAGCGGATCGCATCCTGCTTCTCGCGCGCGGTCGCCGGCAGCGCGCCCGCCTTGTAGCGCACCGGCTCGTTCGAGAACTCGATGAGCTCGAGGCGATCCTGCTCGTCGAGCGAGTCGATCAGGAGCGCGACCGCCTGCTTCGCCTTGTCGAGCGGACCGCCGCTCATCGAGCCGCTCGTATCGAGCAGCACGATCAGGTCGCGGGCGATCGCCTGCGCCTTCGCCTCGCGCGCCGGCGGTACGATCGTGAGCAGGCCGTAGGCATCGCCATCGCCGCGCCGCGCGGTGTCGAGAGCCAGCCCGCAGGTGGCGGCCGCGACCGGCCAGCGCACGACGATGTCCCGATCGAGCGCCGCCGCATCCTCGAGCTGCAGCGAGCCGTCGGCGCGGTGCACGAGCGTGTGCGACGGCGATGCCGCGCCGCGCCCACCGGCGAGCGGATCGCCGATCGTGATCGCGATCTGGATCCCGGCTGCGATCCCGCCGGGTGCCACGGTCACGTGGGTGTCGCGCGCGTCGGCCTCGGTGTCACGCGAGCCGACGTAGCGCGGGCCGATCACGGTCGGAAACCGCAGCTCCCACTCGCCCTCGGGCAACCATGCGAGCCGCTGGTCGATCGTGATCCGCGCGATCAGCGCCTCGCCCGGCGGCAGGTTACCGATCTGCTGCGTGAAGATGTCCGCGCGCTGCTGCTCGAGCAGCGCCGCCGTCTTGCCCTGCACGAGCGCGCGCTCGAAGCGCTCGCGCGCCGCCGCCTTCTTGTCGACGATGCCGGTGATCACCCGCCCGCCGATCTCGAACGCGTATCCGCTGACCGCGCCATCCGCCGGCAGCGGCATCCGGTACGTCACATCGAGCGGCTCGGCGAACCGGTTCTCGAAGCGCTGCTCGAGCACGAGGCGCGCGATGCCACCGCGCGCGTCACCGCGCAGCCGCGCGCCGATCAACGCGAGCTGTCGGCCATCGGCTGTCGTCAGCGATGCACCCGACGAACGGGCCTCGGGGGAAGCGAAGAGAGACACGCGAGCCAGCGACGAGAGTAGCGGTAGCGCCATGGATGATCCGTCCTTTCACCCGACCAACGCGAGCCGCCCGCTCCTGGTGACAAACTTTCTTCGCGAACCATGGCCGCGTGGCCCATGGCTGAACCGGGCGCCAGGGGTGACGAGTGTCCCACTCGGTGACGCCTCGCAAGTGGCTGGATCCTCGGCGTGGTGCAAACGGCTGTCCGCAGGATCCGCGTTTCGGGCTGCGGGCGCCCCGCTTGCACTCGACGCGGGCATGCGTCTCGCGACCGGTGTCCTCGGTATCCTCGTCGGCTTCATCGGTTGCACCCCCGAGGTCACGCGCGAGGCGACCGAGGAGACCGTTGCGACGGCAAGGCCCGCGCCGCCCGCTTCGGCTCCCATCGAAGAGACGCTCGCGTGGCTGGCCGACGAGGTTTCGGTGCGGTCGCCCGGGACCGAGCTCGCAATCGCATTCGACGATCTGCAGACCGGAGCGCGCGTCGCGATCTCCGGCGACGCCGTCCACGTGTCGGCGAGCTCGGCGAAGGCATGGTGGGTCGCCGCCGCGCTCTACGGCACGAGCGTCGCCGCGGTGCAGCCCTACGCGAACCCGATCTTCGTGAATTCGGATAACGGCGCGACCGGCGCGGCGATCGATCTGGTCGGCCCGAACTACGTCAACGCGTTCATGTGGGACGTCGCCGGCATGCCGGCGAGCGCGCTCACGCAGTGGAGCTACGGGCGCAACCGTGTCGCGACGAATTCGCCGCGCGTGATGGGCTCGGATAACTACGCGACCGCCGACGACGCGGTGACGTTTCTCGCTCGCCTTCACCGCCGCGAGCTCCTCGACGACGAGCGCTCGCAGACGCTGCTGTCGTGGATGACGCGCGCACCTCGGGGCGGCGTCGGCGGCTGGCTCGGCGCACGGCTACCGGCGGCCGCGGGGGTCGCGCACAAGGGCGGCTGGCTCCCGCCGGGATGCTGCAGCGACGATCGCCGCTACAACACGCTCAACGAGATCGGGATCGTCACCGCGCCCGACGGGCGTGCGTACGCGGTCACGATCTTCACGCGCCACGGCTTCGACTACTGGAACAAGCAGGCTCGCTTCGTCGAGCTCGCGTCCTGCTCGATCTATCGCGCGTTCATCCAGGACGAAGCGCTCGACTGCGCGCGCGCGGGCGATCCGGTTCCCACCGCATCGTGCGGCGACGTGAGCTACCAGGGCTACTGCGACGGCGCAAACGTCGTGTGGTGCGAGAACGCCTCGCTGCAGCGCAAGGACTGCGCGGGCGCCGGCCAGGTCTGCGCGTGGCAGAGCGACGACATCGGCTACAACTGCACCGCACCGGCCGCCGCCGCCACCTGCGGTGACCTGTCATATCAGGGCGCGTGCGAGGATCAGACAGTCGTGTGGTGCGAAGGCGGTGCGGTCCGCCGCAAGGACTGTGCGGCGATCGGCAAGGCCTGCACCTGGCAGAACGACGAGATCGGGTTCAACTGCCTCTGACGGAGTCGCCCGTAACGTCGAGCTCGTATCGCCTGTCCCGTGCGCACGGGGATGGGCAACCAGCGGGTGTGTGCTCCCCACGGGGGACGTACAAGCGTGCGGATCTCCAGATGCGATCGCGGGACCCGTGCTTGCAACCAGCTACCGTGTCCGATCATGATTTACCCGTTGCGCGCTGCGGCTCTCGCTGTCCTCGCCGCCTGCGGTGGCGCGTCGAGCTCGCCGGGGGATGCCGCGAGCGGCGATGGCGGGGGCGACGCGACGTCCGGCGTCTGCACCACGCGGATCACGTACGGCGGTGACTGGATCAGGCCCGCGAACCACCCCGAGGCCTTCGACCTCGTCGATGGCAAGGTCGTGTGGGACGGCACGTGTACGGTGGATGGCGCGAGCTCGTTCGCCGAGCTCTCGAATGGCTTCAAGCCCTACTTCGACGACACGGGGTGCGCGATCGCGCTGGACTACTCGCCCGCGTGCGGCGCGCCGGCGGCGTGCTCCACCCGCGTGAGCTATGGCGCGGGGTGGATCAAGCCTGCCGCGCATCCCGACTCGTTCGACGACATCGAGGGCCGCGTGTTCTGGGATGGCAGGTGTCGCGACGCTGGCGACGACTCCGCGGGCGAGCTGTCAAATGGCTGGGTCCCGCACTTCGATGGCGACGATTCGTGCGCGATGGCATTTCGGTGGACGGGTTGCGGCGGGCTCTACGCGAACCCGGTCGTCCCCGTCGATTGCGCGGATCCCGGCGTCGTCCGCGATGGTGATCGCTACGTGATGAGCTGCACGTCCGGCAACGCCGGCGACGCGTTCCCGCTCTACACCTCGAGCGATCTCGTGACCTGGGCGCGCGCGGGTCACATCCTGCCCGCCGCGGCACGCCCGGCATGGGCACGCAGCGACTTCTGGGCCCCCGAGATCCATCGCATCGGCACCGGTTGGGTCGCCTACTTCTCGGCGCGCCAGCCCAACGGCAAGCTCGCGATCGGCGCCGCCTCGGCCGCGAGCCCGCTCGGTCCGTACACCGCCCTCGCCACGCCGCTGGTCACCGACGCCGACGTCGGGCTGATCGACGCGAACGTCTTCATCGGCAACGGCGCGCCCTTCGTCGTGTGGAAAGAGGACGGCAATGCGCTCGGCGAGGCCACCCCGATCCGCGCCCGCGCGCTCACCGCCGACGGTCTCGCGGTCACCGGCTCGACGACGACGCTCATCACGAACGATCGGTCGTGGGAGGGCAACCTCGTCGAGGCGCCGTTCATCGTCGAGCACGTCGGCACCTACTACCTGTTTTACAGCGGCAACGCGTACTACGACGGCCGCTATGCTGTCGGCGTCGCGCGAGCGAGCTCGCCCCTCGGGCCGTACACCAAGCTCGCCGATCCGATCCTCACCACCGGTGGACCGTGGGTCGGCCCCGGCCACTGTTCGGTCATCACCGGCAGCGGTGGCGATCCGTACATGGTCTATCACGCGTGGCGCACGGGCATGGTGAATGGCCCGGGAGACGGCCGCGTCGTGCTCGTCGATCAGATCGTGTGGCGTGACGGCTGGCCGCGCGTGCCCGGCGGACCGTCGTCCGACTCGCGCCCGCTGCCTTAGCTGCGAACGGTCGGCAGCGACGGTCGGCGAGCTGCGGGCGTCTGACTCACGGGCGCCTGACTCACGGGCGGCAAACTCGCGAGCGCGGCCATCGCCTCGGGATCCGCAGCGACGGTCTCGCCCGATGCGAGCTCGAGCTCGAAGCCGGCATCCTTGATCATCTGGTGATCGGCGTGCGGCGTCGCGCCGCCGGTCGTCAGGTAGCCCTGCGTGAAGATCGAGTTCGCGGGATAGAGCGCCATCGCCTGCAGCGCGCGCAGCGTGATCTCGCGGCCGCCGGCGACCCGGAGGTCAGTGCGCGGGTGGACGAGCCGGAACATGCAGAGCGCGCGCAGCGCGTAGCCCGGCTCGACGAGCGGATAGCCCGCGAGCGGCGTGCCCGGGCGCGCGTCGAGGAAGTTGACCGGGACCGAGTCGACGTCGAGGTCGCGCAGCGCGTACGCGAGGTCGAGCAGGTCCTCCTCGCTCTCGCCGAGCCCGACGATGCCGCCGCAGCAGGTGTCCATGCCCGCGCGCTGCGCGATCCGCACGGTCTCGACGCGATCGCGCCAGCTGTGCGTCGACACGATCTTCGCGTAGTGGCGTTCGCTGGTCTCGAGGTTGTGGTTGAAGCGATCGACGCCCGACGTCGCGAGCCGCTGCGCCTTCGCCTCGGTCAGAAGGCCGAGCGACGCGCACAGCTCGATGTCGAGCTCTGCCTTGATCCGGGTCGCCGCCTCGCAGATCGTGTCGAGGTCGCGCTGCGAGGGCCCGCGCGTCGCGGTCACCATGCAGTAGCGCTTCGCGCGCGCCGCGTGCGCCCGCCGCGCACCGTCGACCAGGTCGTCGACCGTCTTCATCGGCGCCTCGCCACCCGGCGATTCTCCGGAACCATGCTTCGAGGACTGCGAGCAGAATCCGCAGTCCTCGGGGCACGCGCCCTGCTTCGCGTTCTCGAGCACGTGCAGCGAGACGCGGCGGCCCCAGTGCGTGCGGCGGACCCGGAACGCGGCGTCGAGCAGCGCGAGGAGCTCGTCGGCCGGCGCGTGCAGCACCGCGCGAGCATCGTCGCGCGCGATCACGTTTCCTGCGAGCGCTTCGTCGGCGAGCCGGGACCACGTCTGCGTCATGGACGGCAACCTAGCGGAAGCAAACGGCGAGCACCAGTGACCGAGCATGTCCCAGCCACCGGCGGCGCGTCTCGGGCTACCCTGAAGCGTGCTGGTGTCGACCTATCAGCTGAGCGATACCGAGCGGACCCGGGCGCGGCGGCAGTGGGTCGATGCCCGGCCGGTGATCGTCGGCCGCGCGAGCGATTGCGACGTGATCGTCGACGATCCCGAGGTCGCCGAGCATCACCTCCGGATCTCGGTCGAAGTTGGCAAGTTCATCGTCGAGGACCTCGGCGGTGGCGTCGTGGTGGGCGGGCAACCGATCCGCGCGGCCACTGCCGTGGTCGAAGCAGGCGCGATCCGGATCGGCAACACCATCGTGAAGCTGCGCGCGCACGCGATCTCGGTCGTGACGACGCGGGGCTACGGGAATTCAGGGACGTACAACCCGCCGATGCCCGGGCCGCCGCCGGAGCGCAGGCCACCACCGGGGGCGGTGAGGGGGAACCCGCCTCGTCCTGGCGAACCGCTCGCGGGGAACCTACCTGTGCTCCAGCCGGCGCGAAAGCACGAGGAGATCCTGTCGGCGGATCCTGTCGAGCAGGGCTTTTTGGCGGTGCTGCGCGCCCAGCCCTCCGACGAGGCGACGCGGATGGTCTACGCCGACTGGCTCGAAGAGCGCGGGCTGACCGCGAAGGCCGAGCTCGTGAGGCTGTCCGAGTACCTCGATACCGTTCGGCACCGCCACGCGTGCGCGATCGAATGGCGCGCCGTCGTGGTCCGGACGCCGATCGAGCACTGCTCCAAGGTCGGCTGCCCCCGCCGCTGGGATGCGCTGACCGCCGTCGCGGCGGATGACTTCGTGCGTCGCTGCGAGGTCTGCACGTCTCGCGTGAGCTTCTGCGGTGACTTCGAGGACGTGCGTGAAGCTGGGCAGCATGGCAGCGCCGTCGTGTTCGACGTGTCGATCGATCGGATCAGGGCCCACGCGAGCTATCGCGGGCGCCTCGGCGACGCGATCCCCACGCTGAACGACGAGGCCGCGGCCGCGGAGCCCGACGATGCGCTCGACACGCCGCGCGACGACGACGAGCGCTAGATCTGCGACTTGCGCACCGACCACACGAACGCGTCGTACCAGAAGTGCATGAGCGAGACGACCATCGTGATCGCCCACAGCGCCTGGAGATCCGCGTCGAGCGCGGTCACGCCGAGCCCGTACGCCAGCACGCTGCCGAGGTACACGGCGAGCGCGATCCGGGGGCGGCCCGGCAGCCGCATCGTCGTCGCGATCCGCTTGCCCTCCATCGCCCACACGAGGGCGAGGTACTGCACGCCGTGGAACAGGTTCATGATCAGGAACGCCTGACCCCACGAGTTGAACCCCCACGAATAGACCGAGACGAAGCCGGTCGAGCCGACGAGCCAGACCTTGAGCCACGACGGCCGGTACCCGCGCTGCGCGAGCCGCCAGTGCACCGCGACGTAGAGCACGAGGAAGCCCGCCGAGATCCCGAGGATCGCGTACGTCAGCATCCGGGTGTGCCCGGCGACCTGCGCGGGCACCGACGAGAACACCGCGTCGCCGATGCTCTTGAAGTTGTCGAACGAGTCGACGTGATCCATGAGCGTCGCGCCGGCGAGGATCGGCCCGGCGTAGAGCAGCTGGTGCAACCAGAAGTCGAGCCGGCGGCCGAGGTCAGCAGGCGTGCCGTGGTTGCGCTCGTAGATCCGCGCGAACCCGAAAGTCTGCGCACCCGAGTGCCAGACGTCCCAGAACGTCGCGACCACCGTCGTCGCCACCGCGATCCACGGTGACAGCATGATCGCGGCGTACAGCACGACCGGCACCGCGAGGAAGCGCAGTGGATAGAGCCGGCGGATCGCCGGGTTGCCGTGGCTGCGGAACAGCACGGCGACGAGGTGCGCCTGGATCACCGTCCCGATGAAGAAGCTGACGAGCGGGCCTTCCTCGTTGCCGAACAGCCAGTCCTCGTGCGCGAGCGCGGTGTCGGAGACCAGGATACCGAGCCCGAGCGCCAGCATCGGTGCGCCGAGGAAGAACGCCCAGTCATAGACCGGGCCGACGATGTAGCGCCGATCGCTCACGGCGTGACGCGCTCCGGCTCGCGATGCCGCACGAACGCGCGCAGGGCGAGGCTCGCGCCGATCATCTCGAGGGTCTCCTCGATCCAGTCGACGAGGGCGTAGACGAGGTTGTGCGTGCCGAGACGCTCGGTGACGACGCCGAGCGGCAGCTCCATGCCGACGGCGCCCATGAGGTAGACCGCACCCGCGATCACGAGCCGGATCCGGGTCGCAGGGGCGAGCGCGCGCACGAACGGCAGGAAGATGATCGCGGTGACGGCGAGGATCGCGGCCGCCCAGATCACCCAATCGAAGTAGAGGACGCCGGCGGTGTCGAGGTGACCGCCGAGGTGCTCGTGCAGGCCGATCGCCTCGTCGAGCGAGGCGATGCCGAACACGCTGACCACGCCCCACCAGTGAGCCACCCACGTGGTCGCCTCGCGGGCGATCGCGCCGGCCGCGAGCGCGCACGTGAACAGCAGCGTCGACGCGAACCACGTCGGGACGTTCGCCTCGTAGCTCAGCGACAGCCGCGGCACCAGGATGTCGGCGAGGTCGCCATGCGCTCGGGCGCCCCACAGCTCGACGCTCAGGCCGAGCCCGGACACGACCGCGACCGCGATCACGAGCCACCGCCCGAGCTCTCGTGACGTCACCGCGTGCATTGTACCGGCGGAGCGCCTCGGTTATGTTCGCAGGCGATGCTTCGCCGCCACGGTGCCCTCATCATCTCGCTGTTCCTCGTGCTGTTCGTGGCAGGGGCCTGCCTCGTGAGGACCAGTGGCCGCCCGGTCCGGCGTGGCCAGCCCGCTTATGCCGAGAAGCACAAGCACGGCAAGCACCAGGACCGGAAGCCGGAGAAGCACAAGAAGCACGACAAGCACAAGAAGCACGACAAGCACTGAGTGACGTCGTCGCCGAACACCCGGGGCAACAGCGCGGCCCAATCGAGCCTGCGGGCGAGCCTCACGTGGGGAGAGGCGTGATCGTGAGCGGCCTGCGCATGCGCCCGGTCTTCCACTGGCGGCCCTGGCGGATCCAGGCCCACGTCACGATCTCGGTGCTTGCGTTGCTCCTCGAGCGCGTCGCCGAGATCCGGGCGAACGACACGTGGCGCAACATCGCAGCTAGCTAGCAACACGACCCCCTGGCTCAAAGTCTCCTAACCACTTGTAAGCTATAGACAAAGTGTGTCTAGAGCCAGTTTTTCTTGTCAAAGTCGGGCGTGAGCGCAGATTGCCGCACGAGCATTCGTGCAGTCGTCTATCGTGAAGACATGCGCTGGCTCGGGGTGCTCGTGGTCGTGGGGGCTATCGGTTGCGTGGACGTCGGTCCGCTGCCGCACGTCGATTCCACGTATCTCGCGGTCGGGGCCACGGCGAGAATCTCGTCGTACGACGGTTGCGTCGGCGAGCAGCGCAACGAGTTCTTCACGTACCACTGCGCCGACGATACCGTCACCGGACTCTCCGGCTCGATCGACGCTCCATTCACGTTCGCGTCGGAGGGCAGTGCCGGCGTCGTCACCGCGCACGACGTTGGCGATCAAACGCTTCAGCTCACGGTGCATACGGTGTCGGACCGCGATCGCGTATTCCCCGTCCCGTTTCGCGGCCGCCTGATCGACGGGATGGCCGTCGCGACGACGTGCAGCAATCGCCAACCGCCGCCCACGCCTCTCCTCCTCGCAACCTCCACCACATTCGATATCAAGTGGAGCGCGACGAGCGGCACCACCCCGCTCGGCACGAACGGCCTACCGACGCCGCTCGCGGGCGAAGCACTCACGCTCGAAGCGCGCAGCCTCTATCACGAACGAGTCACCACCTCGGCCACCTCGGGCCCAGCACGTCTCGTCTCACCAAACGTTCCGAGCTTCGCGTTCGATGTCGACGTCGTCGATCGCGCGAACGTCACGATCGAAGCGACCCGCGGAGCGCAGAACGTGACCGTGAGCTCCACGGTCAACGTCTTCGTGAAGGCGATGGCAGGCACCCGCGAGCTCTGCATGATGCCGGGTGGCGGCTGGACGACCGAGTCGATCACGCCATCGACGTGCGCGGTGGTCGGTCAAACGTCGTTCGTCGATGGCGAGCGTGTCGCATTCGTCATCTACGCGGTCGCGGCGGGCACGTGCCAGGTGCTCATCCACGAGCCGACCGGCATGCTCGACAAAACGTTCCAGATGACGATCGCGCCGTAGCCCCGAACTCGTTTTTCAAAACGCAAATTTATCCAGCTATTCGCTTCACGCTGACGACCGTGACGTAATATAGCCCTTTTCAAGATGAGCGCAGCACATCTCGATCTGGCGCCGAAGACATGGGGTGGCAAGCGCGACGGCGCCGGCCGCAAGAAGTCGAAGACCAAACACGACGCGCCCCACCGTTCGCGCGACAAGCACGTCGGCCGCCACCCCGTGCACGTCGTGCTGCGCACGCTTCCCGACGTTCCGCGGCTGCGCAGCGACGACGTTTACGAAGCGCTCGCAAAGACGCTCGCAAAGGTCGGAGAGCGTATCGACTTCCGCGTCGTCCACGTATCGCTGCAGCACAACCACGTGCACCTGTTGGTCGAGGCCGACAACAACGACGCGCTCGAGAGCGGGATGCGCGCGTTCGCGATCTCGTTTGCTCGCCGCATCAACCGCGTGTTCAAGCGCAGCGGCAGGGTCTGGGCGTTTCGCTACCACACGACCGCACTCACCTCGCCTCGCCAAACGCGCAACGCACTCGTCTATGTCATCAACAACTGGCGCCGTCACAACGAGGACGAGCGCGAGCTGGACCTACGCACCGCAAAGCTCGACCGATTCTCGAGCGCGATCCGGTTCACCGAATGGCACGACTGGTCCCTCACCTCATGGCCACAGGACTACGTCGCACTTCCGGTTCATGGCCACAGGACTACGTCGCACTTCCGGTTGCCTGAGCTTGTCCGCCGCGACACCCGGCGTCGTTACTTCGACAGCTTCATCACCTGGTTGATCGTCCGCCCGCTCGGGTCGACCTTCCGCCGATCAGCCGCCGCGACGAGCACCTTGCCCGCCGCCTGCGCCATCCCGGTCGCATCACCGACCCACGCGAGGCCTGCCTCCTCGGCTGCCTTCGCCTCGTCGGGCGTCTTGTACTGGCAGACCATCACGTCGACGCCACCCACCGTGCCGCTCTGGCAGTCCTTGCCGAACGCGACGGTGGCAGCGGTCAGCGGCGTGGGCGTCAGCCCCGCCTTCTTCCACGCGGCGACGACGCTGTCCCGCGACAGCTCGCCGGCGTTCGCGCCGCGACCGGTGCCGTCGTCCTTGCTGCAGGCAGCCGCGGCGACGAGGCTGAAGATCACCATCACGAGTGCGCGAATCACGATCACCACCGGCGCTTGTGCTTCTTGTGCTTGAACTTCTTGTGCTTGTGGTGCCCGCGGTGGCGGTGCCCGTCATCGACGAAGACACCGCCGCCGAGGCCGACGCCGACATCGACCCGGATCGTCGGCGTCGGGACGTGGATGCGCGCGTCGATCACGACACCCGGGCTGACGACCGTGGCGCGCGGCGGCACGACGACGACGCCCGGCGTGACGACCGCGAAGTCCGCGCGTGTGTGGATCCAGCCGACCGGCGCGTCGACCGTGACAACCGGGCGCGCGTAGACGAGCGGCGTGTAGACCGCGTTGACCTCGATCATCGCGGGTCGCGCCTCGATGTACGCACGCGGCGGCTCGGCGACGTAGAAGTGGACGTCGCCGGAGACCTTGAACTCGGGGCCCGGCGGTGGCGTGAAGTTGTGGTAGTGCGCGCCGTTCAGGTAGCAGAACTCGGTATCGGGATGGCCGTCACCGACGACCACGTCGACCTGGATCGGGTGATGGCCCTTGTACGCGTGGCGTGGACCGTCGTAGCCGTACGCGACCGGGTCACCGACGAAGTGCTGGTGCCCGCGGTGGTCACGGTACTGCAGCTTGTCGGCGCCGAACACATGGACGTGCGGGCCCTCGATGTAGCAAAACCCGCCGCCGTGGGCCTTCGCCACCGGATGGATCCCGATGTACTTGACCTGTTTGCCTCGGCCTGCGCTGGCGACGCCAGTGCCGGCCACCGTCGCGAAGAACAACGCGATTCCTATCAATACGGTTCGCATGGAACCGATGATGCCCTGACTTCTGGGTATGGATGCAAGCCACCGGGTACGCGGGTTGCGTACCTACCGAGCTGGCTGGATGTCTGCTGAAACCTTGAAGATTCTGACCATATGATCCAGCTCGGCGGTGAGCTTGCCCCGCAGCATGGTGGCCTCAGCGGATGCACCGTCCAGTGGCACCTCGACAACGACCGCAGCTCCCGCCGGGACGTCACGGTAGAGCTGGAGCTCGCCCTCGGAGACCGTGGCTCCGCCCGCGGATGCGAACCGGTATTCGAGCTTGGTGAGCCGCATCGACCGGCTCGCCGGGTTGGTGACCTGGACGAACACGACCTCGTGTGGGTTGTGCATCTGGACGCCGAGCACGCGCAGCTCCGGCGCCTTCGCCGACCGGCATCCAGTGGACCCAGCAACGACCGCGAGAATCAGGACACAAGCGAAGCGAACCATCGTCGGGAACGTATTTATGCTGGTTCCATACCAGCGGGCAAGTAATCGCAACCTCGTGGTTTGTGGCCGATTCCCTCACGTGATCCTCTCATCGCGTCATCGTGCGTTCACAACCGTGGGGCGTTGCCGTCGCGGATAGCTCACGTGTACCGTTTGGCCGTGAAGATCGAGAAAGGCCGCCGAGTCGTCCTCAAGGTCGACCTGTCCGTCGTCGATGGCCAGCAGCTCGAAAAGAGCACGGTCGAGTACATCCAGGGGGCCGGCACCATGTTACCGGGCCTCGAGGCGGTGCTCGAGGGGCTCGAGAAGGGCGCCAAGCGCGACGGCGTCATCAAGGCCAAGGACGCGTTCGGCGCTCAGCAATTTCCCCCGAAGAAGATGAAGCGGTCCGAGTTCCCGAAGGACGCCAAGCTCGTCGCCGGTGAACAATTCGTCGCCCAGGGCGAGAACAAGATGAACGTCATCCTGCGGCTCGAGCAGGTCGGCCCCGACGAAGTCGACGTCCGGCTCGTCCATCCGCTCGCCGACAAGGACATCAAGTACGCGTTCGAGGTCGTGCAGGTCAGCAATCCAAGCCCGCCGCCGATCCCGATGCAGGCGATGGAGCTCGAAGAAGACAAGTAGATGCACGCCCGCCGGCTCTACGCGCACCGCGGTGCTGCAGCGGAACGGCCGGAGAACACGATGATCGCGTTCGCGCGCGCGATCGAGATCGGTGTCGATGCGCTCGAGCTCGATGTCCAGGTCACCCGTGACGATGAGCTGATCGTCTCGCACGATCCCGACGCCCGGCGCTGCGCGGGCGTCGCGGTCGCGTGGTCGGCGATCGATCTCGTCGAGGCCCAGCGCTTCGATGCAGGATGGGGCTTTGTCGCCGGCGATGGCTCGCGGCCGTTCGCCGGCCGGGGCGTGCACGTGCCGCGCCTGGAGGACGTGCTCGACGCGTTTCCCGGCATGACGCTCAACGTCGACATCAAGCAGGACTCGCGCGCCGTCGCTTTGATCCTGGATCTGCTGCGCGCGAAGCGCGCCGAGGACCGGGTCACGATCGCGAGCTTCCACATCGGCCAGGTGATCGCGCTTCGCCGGCGTGGCTATGGTGGCGAGACCGCGCTCGCGCAGGGCGAGGTCGCGTCGTTGATGGCGCTGCCAGCATTGCTGTGGCGACAGCTGCCGTTCACCGGTTCGGCGGCGCAGGTGCCGACGCACGCCGGGCCGCTGCGCTTCGATCGCGAGCCGTTCATCGCGAAGTGTCACAGCCTCGGGCTGCGCGTCGACTTCTGGACGATCGACGATGTGGCCGAGGCTACGCGGCTGCTCGCGCTCGGCGCCGACGGGATCATGACGAACGATCCGGCCGCGATCAAAGTCGCGTTCGCTGCTGCCTGACCGCGCCTGCTCACCGAGGTCGGCGCCGGCGCAGTACGAGAGCGAAGCCGACCAACGCGAACGCCGCGAGCCCGCCGTTCGATCCGGCCGCACAGCCACCGGTGACATCGGCGTCGTTCGCGCCGACGGTCTCGCCGCCACCACCGCCGCCACCGCAGTCGGCGTCGCTCGCCTCGTCGCAGCCGGCCGCGCAGCAGCCATCGCCGTCCGCGCATGCGGTGATCGGCTGGACGACGCACTCGGCGGTGCATTGCATCGGATTGCCCTGGAACAGGGCCGGCATGCACTTGTCGACGGCCGGCGCGCAGCCGGTCTGGTTGACGACGCAGCTACCGGGGACCGTGTAGTCGCAGGGCTCGGGCGCATCGACGACGCCGTCGCCGCAGATCACCGCGTTGGGATCGTAGGTGACCGAGACGTTCGTGAACCCGCCGTTGGTCAGCGCGGTCTGGGTCTGCGGGTTCGGGCCCTTCACGAACGTGAACGTGCCCTGGTTGTTCGAGGCGATCGCGTTGGCGTTCGACTCGGCGAGCTCGAGGCGGATCGTGTACGTGCCATCGGGCGAGACGTTGCCGGCCTTGTCGCGGAGGTTCCAGACCACGGTCAGCGGGTCGGCGTGGCTCAACCGCGAGGCGCCGGAGACCGCATCGGGGGCCAGCGTGTCGTTCGCGGTCGCCGCCTGGCGATACGACAGCAAGTACTGGGTTCGTACGGCGGACCACAGCCCGACCGTCCGGACGTGGGTGCCGCCGCCGTTCTGGATCCAGGCCGCCACCACGTTGTTGGGCGAGTAGGTCCGGACCGGGGCCGGGGTCGTGGTGAAGGTCACCTTGACGGAGCCCTTGGCCTCCACCTGCGGGGCCAGGCCCCCCAGAAAACAGACCACGAACACCGCACCGAACCGGTGGTTACGCCTCATGCAACACCGCTGTAGCAAGAACCCCGCCTGGGCTACGATGACCGAGATGCGGTCCTTCCTTGTCGCGCTGGCGTTGCTCCTGAGCTCGGGAGCGGCGTTTGCCGACAAGCGGCTCGTCGGCATGACGCCGGGTTTCGAGCGCGAGCTCGCGTCGTGTGACATGCAAGCGAGCGGCGTCGCGCTGCTCGTGACCCGGACCGCCGCGTTCGTGAAGACCGCGCCCGCTGCCGAGCGCGACGACCTCGCGCGTGATCTCGCGCGGCTCACCGCAGGCCACCGCGTCCTCGATGCGTACTGCCAGGAGGTCACGGCGATGGTCGAGTTCCTGCGCCTGCACGCGCCGACGCCGTATCGCAAGGTCCAGAAGGAGCTCGGCGAGCGCGACCGCAAGGTCCGCGCGCTGCGCGTCGAGTCGCGCAAGCAGCTGCTCGAGCTCGAGGCGCTGACGCGCAAGCTCATCCCGCGGGTCACCGGGCGGCCCGCGGCCGAGACCGAGCGCAAGATGACCGCGAAGTTCCCGAGCGGCCGCGTCGTCGAGCTGCCCGGCATCACCGGCTCGTGGAAGCTCGGCGGCAACGTCGTCACCGACATCGCCGAGTACACCGACCCGTCCGCGACCGCGACGCTGACCGCCCGTGCGTTCAGCGCGGCGACCTGTGATCAGCAGAAGCAACTGTTCGTGTCGAAGGCCGGTGACGAGCCGGTCGCCGAGCTCGAGGTATCGCCTACCGCGAAGGCCCTCGGCGTTATTTTGAGCACGCGCTATGTCCGCCGCGATCAGACGCCGCACCTGATGACGATGATGTGCATGGCGTCGAAGACCGGTGGCTTCGTCGCGATCGGCGACGTCACGCCGGCCGATCAGCTCGTCGTCGCCGACCAGCTCACGATTTTGATGGTCGCGATGCTCGCCGCGCAGCTCGGGCCGATCACACCGATCGCACCGATCGCACCGATCGCACCGATCGCACCGATCGCACCGATCGCACCGATCGCACCGATCGCACC
>JBKJUF010000550.1:0-13368 GCA_046590445.1 Kofleriaceae bacterium | reverse complement strand
GCTCGCCGCGGGCGGGTTCGGGCTGATCCACGGGCTCGGCTTTGCCGCCGCGCTGAGCGAGCTCGAGCTCCCCGCGGCCTCGCTCGCGTGGAGCCTGGTGTGGTTCAACGTCGGCGTCGAGCTCGGTCAGCTCGCGATCGTCGTCGCGGTCGTCGGGCTCGCATGGCTCGGACGCTGGCTCCTTGGCGAGCGCTGGAAGATCGGGTCGCAGGTGCACCGCGCGGCGTGCTACGTGCTCGGCGCGCTCGCCGCGTGGTGGCTGCTCGACCGCGTCGTCGCGCTCTGGGGCTGAGCGCCTCGGTCCGCTGCCAGAACCGAGGCCCGAAGCTACACGGCAATGATGTCGACGTGGACACCGGCGGCGAATGCAAGAGGCTCGATGTCGTCCGGATCCGACGTGAGGATCGAGTCTCCATCCGCCGCCAGCAGGACGAGTGCGGCATCGACGACGTCCGACCTGCGAGTGCGAGCGAGCAGGATCCCGGCACGCCGACCGAGCGCTTCGTCGATGGCCCTGATCTCGATCCCCGGGACAAGCCTTGCCAGACGCGCCTGGCGGCCAGTACCGCCTCGCCAGACCTGCCCGAGCACTCCACCGTGCGTGATCGGGATGCGGCGACCGAGGAGCTCCGCGCTCAGCAGTGCGGTCGTGAACCGATCGCCTCGTTCCACCGCAACGAGGGCACCGGCATCCAGGATCAAGCTCATCGCCCGTATCGCTTTCGCGACTCGCCCGCACGCAGTCCACGGACAGGAATCGCCCGCCGCTTGGCCTCTCGCAGTGCGGCGTCCCTCTCCTCCTGCGTGATCGTTCCGTGTTCCCCTTCGAAATCCGCAATGAACTCCGCCAGGGATCGAAGGCGACCGTCCTGTTCCAGCTTCAGCCGCATCGCTTCGTTGACCCATGCGCTGACCGTCGTCACCTCACCTCGCTTCGCGGCTCGCTCGGCAGCGGCGATCAGGTCAGCGTCGACGGATGCGCTCAGCCGGCGCTTCTCGCTCATACGCGGATACTACAAGACTACCACGATCGTGGCAATCACGTTTGCGCGCCACCGCAACGCGCGGTGGCCTACGGGGATCCACGAAGCGGGCACAACTCTCATGATGCCGACACAGCGCGCCGGTTCGCGCCCCAGTTCGGTATCGCCACTGCGTGCGGCGCGCTCGGCGTGAGCCGCGCAGGCTACTACCGCGCAGCGCGGACGCGAGCTTCGTTTCCCGATCAGTCCGCGAGTGCGGGATCGTCGGCGCGCAGGTGCACCGGGCCGGTCCGCAGCACCGGCTTGCGCACGAGTGGGCGGGGTGCCGCGGGCGACGTCTCGGCCTGCAGCCGCGCCGAGCTCGCCAGCGTCGTGAACCGCGCGAGCGGCGTCTTGACGCGCTTGCCGCAGGTGTCGACGTCCGCGTACCACTCGTAGGTCTTGCCGGCCTCGAGGCCGTCGACCTCGACGCGCACGCCGGTCGGATCGGCATCGGTCACCGCGATCTCGCGGAACGGTCCACCGGCGCCTCGCAGATCGACCTCGAGCGTGAACTCGCTATCGGCGTCGGTCTCCCACTTGTCGAGCGTCGGCGAGTACGTTCGCACGCTCACCGTGCCGTTCGCGGGCGAGAACTCCCAGATCCGCATGAAGCCCTGGCCACCGTCGACGCGACCCTGAAAGTCCGCGAGCATCGAGTGGATCGTGTGACCCTGGTAGGTGTCGACCCGGCGGTTCTCCGTCGAGACATGACCACCGGTCATCAGCCGCACATTCGGCATGTCGCGAAGCGCAGCGTAGATCTCCCGGGACTGCGCGCTGAACGCACCGGCGCCGGTCAGCAGGTAGTGCGTGTTGAGGATGCCGAACGCGTCGGGATGCATCGCGAAGATCGAGCGCGCCCACGCGACCACCGCGGGATCTGGATCGAGGCGGTACTGCAGATTGACCACGACGAAGTCGAGCCCGCCAGCGGAGAACGTGAACCAGCTCTCGTCGTTCTTGGTGCCGTAGTGCCCGCCGTAGTAGCTGCGGCTCGCGAATCGTGCGATGCCGAAGAACTGGTTGAACTTCGTGGTGTCGAGCTCGGGCGTCGCGCCGAGCTGCTTGTTGTCGTGGTTGCCGACCGAGATCCCGTACGGCATGCCGTCGGGCAGATCCGCCTCGGGGGTCTCCAGCCGCTTCATCGCCGCATCGGCGACCCGCCACTGATAGAGCTCCGGCTCGTTGTTGATGATGTCGCCGTTATGGATGACGCCGACGATGTTGTAGTCGGTGCGGTGCTCGCGGATCCACTTGGTCTGGTCGGTGAAGTAGCGCTCGAGGTTGCGACCCGCGAGCGTGTAGATCTGGGTGTCGGGCATCACGACGATCGTGAAGTCATCCGCGTCGCTGAGCTCGCGCACGTGATAGGTGACGTCGACGGGCGTGCGGTTCGCCAGCTCGAGCGAGACATCGAGCGCGACGTCGACGCCACTCGTCGCGCCGTCCTCGGGGCTCATCGCGGCGACCACGGCCGGGCCACCCTGATCGAGCCGAACGTGCTGGGCAACGAGGGTCGCACCGACGAGCATCGCCGGCGCGCTACCGGCGGAGTCCGCGGCGACTGTCGGATCGGCACCATCGAGATCGAGGGACCACCGACCGACCAGGTCCTCGGCCATCGCGATCGTGCGGTGCATGCCATCGGCGATCTCGTCAGCGGTCCGCGCGCGGCGCCAGACCCGGACCTCGTCGACGGCACCGTGCAGGAAGCCACGCGCCACGCCCGTGGACGTGATCGCGGTGCCGATCGCGAACGGATGGATGCTATCGGCGCGCGGCGTCGCGTTCGCCACGGCCTCGCCATCGAGCACGCCGTCGACGTAGAGCCGCCACGTCATCCCGTCGTAGGTCGCGGCGACGTGGTGCCAGCTGTCGAGCGGGATCGCCGTCTTGCCCATCACCGGATGGTTCGCGCCCGATGCGGCATCCTCGAAGTCCGCGCCGATCACGTCGCCCCAGAATCCGAAGGCGTAGTTGCAATCGAGGTTGCTGCCGTCGCCCTCGCCGAGTCCCTTGGTCGCGATCGGCACCAGGCTCAGGCCGCCCGCGCCACTCGTGACCGTCTTGCCCGCACCATCGCGCCGGACCCAGGCCTCGACGGTCAGCTGCTCGAGCCCGAGCTCGGGCTTGAGCCCGGTTGTCGCGTGGTCGTCGACGCCGTCGAAGCTGAGGGCGCCGCCGGCCCCGGTTTCGTCGGGACAGACCAGCGGAGGCTGGGTCGGGTCAGCGCGATCCGCACCGGAACAGGCAACCGAGGTGACGGCAAGCACGAGCGCGAGGCGGGTCGGTGACATCGAACGCGCATGAAGCAAGCGACGTACCGCTCGGGTGCGCCGCGGAATGCGCTTCGCGCGCGACGACTGCAACCTGCTGTCCGCGGCCGCAACCTCAGACGGTGTGGTCTCGACGTTGTAGCCGCGGAGGCCACACTGCGACCCCCAGGATGCATGGCAGGCGGCGACGCCTGGCAACCAGCTTCTACACCGAGCGTCGTCGGGCGGTCGCCGCCATCCGGCGCGAGGCTTCCTGAGGCTTGGGCGCGGACTGCTGCGGGCGGGCAGTCCGCGACTCGACCGGCAGTGGCGCGGCGGCCACTGCCGCAGCCTGGACGGCAGCCGCCGCGATCCGCGCGGCGTCGTCTTGCTCGAGGTGGCACTTCTTGTACTTGGAGCCCGAGCCGCAGTGGCAGGGCTCGTTGCGACCGGGACGTTCGGACATGGACGGACTGTAGAGCATGCAAGGTCGGCGCGGCCATCGCGTCGCCGAAGTTCCGATCAGTTCGGTGCGAGGCGCAGGCCTTCGCCAGCGAACGTGCCGAGCGGCTTGTCCTCGAGATAGATCGTCCACGTCGGGTTCTCGAGGGTGCGGCGAAAGCCCCACAACCCATGACCGAAATCCTCCGCGTGGTAGACGAGCTCGCTGCAGCCGAGAAAGTAAGCGTCGTGGGTCTCGACGATGCCGATCGGATTGGTCGCCTTGCCCTGGATGCGCGCGAGTGCGGGCGTCGTCCGCAGCCACGTCGTCTTCCTGGGCTTCAACGCGAAGGCGAGATCCTCGTCGGGGCCGGGCCAGCTCGCCGTGACCTTCGCCGGGCCCGTGCACATCGCGCCCTTGACCTTGCGCTCGCCCGAGTCGCGCTTCGCGACGACGGTCGTCATCTTCACGGCGAACCCGGCGGGCGCCTTCGCCGCGGGAAACGGCCTCGGCGCGGCTTCCTGGAAGTTCTTCATGACGCGATAGGCATCGATGCCCTTGGGCTTCGTCGTCGTGCGCACGAACGGCTTGGTGTCGACCCGCAGATACACGCCCTTCACGCACTGTTGCTCATGACCCATAACGTCGTCGCGTCCGACCATCCCGCTTCGCTCAGCATCGCCGAGCTGTGCGTGCCGACCTTCTCGACCCCGGTGGGCTTGAGCCGGTAGATCGTGGTCGTCTCGCGGCTGTCGCTCTGCACGGCGGCGAGCAGCCCCTCGGCGGGCACGTCGGCAGCAGCGGTGGTCGCGGTAGCGATGACGAACGAGAGCGAGAGCGCGAGTCGAAGCATCAGGTCCTCCTGGGACGGCGGTCTAACGCAGAACGCGGACGCGATAAGCCGTAATCCGCGTGAAGCTCGTTTCTCGACCACGCTCGGCCAGTGTTAGGGTGCCGGGGTGTGGATGCGAACAGTCGTGGTACTCGCCGCGGTCACTGCCGTGGCGCACGCCAATCCGGCTGCGGAGAAGGTGTATCGCGACGGCAAGGCGCTGCTCGCGCAGGGCAAGACGGCCGAGGCATGTGACGCGTTCCGCCGCAGCCAGGAGCTCGAAGCACGCGTCGGCACGTTGCTCAACCTCGGCGACTGCGAGGAGAAGCTCGGCCGGTTCGCCACGGCGTGGTCGGTATTCGTCGACGCACGTGCGCTCGCGACGCGCCAAAATGATCCGCGGGCGAATGAGGCCGATCAGCGCGCCGGCAAGCTCGCCTCGAAGCTGACGTACCTGAAGCTCGCGATCGCGCAGCGACCGGCAGGTCTCGTCGTGCGTCGCAATGGTGTCGAGGTGCCGACCGCGGTCCTCGACGTCGAGGTGCCGCTCGATCCCGGTCGCCAGGAGCTCGAGGTGTCGGCGCCGACGTTCGTGACCTGGAAGCACGTCGTCGACCTCGGGGTCGGGCAGCGCCAGACGGTACGGATTCCGGCGCTCGTGCCAGATCCTGCGGCGGTCGCGGTGCCCCCCGCGCCGGCCGGGGTGGTGCCGCCGGTTCCGACGATCGCGGCGCAACCCGCGATTGCCGCCGCGTTGCCAGGGCGCAGTGTCAGCTCTCATCGCGTCGGACTCGGTGCCACGATCGGCCTGTCGACCGACGCCGATCCGATGTTCGGCATCCGCATGCCGCTCCATATCGCCGTCGCGGGCACCGGCACGATCCGCGCGATGCCGACGATCTACTACTCGCAGATCGTCGACGACGCCGACCAGTATCACGAGGTCGAGCTGTACGCCGTCGCGATCGCTGCGGAGTACGTCGCGCCGCTCGGCGGAAGCTTCGTGCTCGCCGCGGGCGTCGGCATCGGCGTCGACCTCGTCAGTGACAACTACCAGAATGGCCTGGTCAAGAACGGCGCGGGCTCGGTACGGCTCGGTCCCACGCTGCGGCTTGGTAGCGGCTTCGACGTCGGCGTGCACCTGCAGGTCATCGCCAACGCGGACCAGATCCTGGGTCACGCAGGTATCGGAGTCGACTACTTCTTCTGGTGAGGTTACGGTGAACAGATGATCGGCAGTGTCCTCGGCAACTACCGCGTCACCGCGCGACTCGGTGCCGGCGGCATGGGCACGGTGTGGACCGCCGAGCACAAGCTGCTTGGCAGCCGCGCCGCGATCAAGGTGCTGCTGCCCGAGATGTCGATGCACCCGAAGATCGTCCAGCGGTTCTTCGACGAGGCGCGCGCCGCAACCCGCATCCAGGATCCGGGCATCGTCACCGTGCTCGACTTTGGCTGGCACGAAGAGTCCGCGTACCTCGTCATGGAGCATCTGTCTGGCGAGACGATCACGGCGCGGATCTCACGGCTCCACCTCGTGCCGCCGCTGCAGGCAGTACGGCTACTTCAGCAGTGCGCGATCGCGATGGCTGCCGCGCATGCACGAGGTATCGTCCACCGCGATCTCAAGCCCGACAACATCTTCCTCGTCGCCGACGCGGCCGTCACCGGCGGCGAACGGATCAAGATCCTCGACTTCGGGATCGCGAAGCTGATCGACGACACGGACCCCGGCCACTCGCAGACCAAGACCGGGATGATCATGGGCACGCCAGCGTTCATGTCACCGGAGCAGTGCCGCGGCGCCGGCGGCGTCGATCATCGCACCGACATCTACGCGCTCGGCTGCGTGCTGTTCGACATGCTGTGCGGCCGCCCGCCGTTCATCGCGCCAAGCGCGGGAGACATGATCGCGAGCCACCTGCGCCAGGACCCGCCGGTCCCGAGCTCGCTCGTGTCGAGCTTGTCGCCGGAGCTCGACGCGCTCGTGCTGCGCTGTCTCGCGAAGGACGCCGATCAGCGCTTCCAGACGATGACCGAGCTCGTGCGCGCCGCCGCGCAGATCACCGGAGATCACCTCGCGATCGAGACGATCGCGCCGTTGCGCGCGATCACGCGCGATCCGATCGCGGAGATCGCGACGACCACCTCGCCGCTCCACGAGGGCGAGACCGCGTGGACGGCGCCGCTTGCGGCACCGCCTGTCACGAACACGACGATCGGCAACAGCAATGGCGAGGCGCACGCGACGAACCGCCAGTGGCGCGGTGGCCTCGTGGTCGCGCTCGCTGCGCTCGCCGTCGTCGGCGTGATCACGTTCGTCGTCACGCGCGGTCGCCCGCAGTCCCCGGGCACGGGTTCCGCGGCTTCGCAGCCGGCGCTCACGATCTCGGCCGATGCGAGCGTCGCGATCACACCCGACGCGACCGACCTCGCGACACCGGTCGGATCTCCGACGCCATCGATCCACCCGCCGGTGCGCACCGGCTCGGGGCGAAAGCCGCCGCCACACACCATTCCGCGCGCCGGCTCCGGCGCGACGACCGGCTCTGCCGGATCCGGATCGGGCAAGCCCTACGATCCATACGCCGATCGTTGACGGCGTTCAGCGCACGTCGTAGCCGACCGTGGGCGCCGGTCATCGGCCGATCGTTCTCTGTCCGGATCCTGGACATCATCGGCACCCCGTCGAGCTGTATGCTCGCGGGCTGTCGACCATGATCCCCATCGCATCACGTCCACGCACGCTGGTGCTGCTGCTGAGCTCCGAGACCATCGAGGCGATGATGCTCGACCCGACGGGGCTACCGCTCGGCGAGCGAGTGCGCGTGCCTCGCATCACCGACGCGACGATGCCAATCGAGCTGCAGGCGCTGTGGCCCCAGCTCGAGTCACTCGGCGAGCTCGATCGGACCACGGTTGTGACCAGCTCCGAGCTCGGTGACGCCTGGGGCGCACCGGCGGTGACCGGCGAGCTCGAACGCCAGTCGCTGCGACCGGCCCGCGCGATCGCCACGGCCGAGCTGTGGGAGGGCCGCGTGATCCGCCGCGCTGGCGTCGAGCTCGTGTTGGTCCTTGGCGACGAGGTTAGCTCGACACTGTTCGTCGATGGCACGAGTGTTCCGGGTCTCGCCCTCGGCCGCCATCGGTTTCGCAAGGGCCAGACCTACAGCGAGTACGTCGCGTCCAGCGTGCTCGAGCGCAAGGGCGTCAAGGCATGGAATCGCCGCGTCGGCCGCGTCGTGACCGAGGTCCTCGACGTGTGGAATCCGATGACGCTCTACCTCTCCGGGGCGCTCGCCGCCCACATCGCGCGCGAGTTTCCCGCGAATGTCGTGGTCGTCCGCGACCCGCCGTCGCTCGCGGCCGCGCTCGAGGTGTGGACCGCGCCGAAGCGGTAGACAGCTAAGAACTGCGTCGGCTCTTCGCGAGCTTCGCGAGCAACCGTTCGTAGGCGCTCTGAATCTTGCGAAACAGTGCGGCTTCGCCGCCGTGATCTGGGTGCGTCTCGAGTGCGAGCAGGCGGAACGATCGCTTGACGTCGGCAAGCGTGGCGCCCGGCTGCAGCCGCAGCGTGGACCACGCCGACGGCTCGGCTAGCGGGCGCGCGACCCCGACCCGGGAGCTCTTGCGGGCTGGCGGCGGCTCCCCGCGGAGCACGCG
Source organism: Kofleriaceae bacterium (assembly GCA_046590445.1). Classification (GTDB taxonomy): domain Bacteria; phylum Myxococcota_A; class Polyangia; order Haliangiales; family Haliangiaceae; genus JABFXX01. The sequence continues at coordinate 5,151 of JBKJUF010000550.1, read as the reverse complement.
ATTCCATGCACGCGCCCAGTACGGCTCGACGACGATCAAGTGGCGCGCCGCGATCTGTTCGGCAGCCCGCAGCGCCTCCTCGATCGTACGAGCGCCTCCGCCTGAAGCGTCGGGGCGGCGAAACGGGGTCTCGCGAGGTGCGCCGGTCCACCACGCTGCCCAGAAGAAGCGGCGGCGCTGCGTCGGCGTGATCGAGCATACGGCGGTGGCGAGGTCAGACATCGCTACTCTTCATTGGTGTCAGCGATCGTCGATGGTCACGAAAGTTCGCCATGGCCAGGACCAGCTTCGGATCCGTCGATGAGTACATCGCATCGGGCCCCGTTGATCGCCCAGAACTTTCTCGACGATCCGTCCTGAAATTCGAAGCGCGGCATCGCTCCAGCACTCGACGGTGCTCCGCGGCCGGGCCAGGTACTCAAGGAGCGAGCACGATCGGCTGCATACTCGAGATCGTTCCTTTGGCCTCGCAGCCAAGCGATGCATCGCAGCGCTCGACCACGAGCTCGAGGTCCGCGATCGTGGTCAGCGTCGTGGTCACGTCACGCACCGTCGGAACCGTGAACTGCAGATCGCCCCCGGAGATCACGAGTCCGGTTGTCTCGTCGATCGAGAAGTATCCGGTAGCTCCGGTCCTCGCGAAGACACTTGCGTTCGAGAGCCCGCCGCGGTCCGGCGCGAGGCGCAAGGTGGCGGCGTCTCCCGAGCGCAGCGTCCCATCGCCAGGCGCAACGAGCTCGAACGTACGCGGCACGAACGGCTGCTGAATGATGAACGTCCACGCCGTGTCGCCATCGTCGATGACGATCGTCGACGGGCCGGTCGTGATCGGTGGGTTGGCCCAGCTGGCGCTCGGAGCGAGGCAGTGAACCTCGCCATGCGGATCCTCTCCAGCGCCGAGACGGACCTCGCCGGCCAGGCCGTCGAGCGTCGCGGTGGTGCCGCCCGGCAGGACGGCACAGGGCCCGTCCACCGATCCGAGGGGGGACTCGAGCGTCACGAATGGATTGCCTGGACGGACGTGGAGGGCAGCCTGCAGCTCGGAGAGCGGAACCTCCGTCGTGATGGAGGTGCAGCCCCCGGTCAGCGCGATCAGAACCGTGATGCGATGCGCCTGCATCCACTCGACGATGCCACGGCGCCGCACGGCACGGCGTGGCAATACGAACGCCTCGCTGCGAAATGACGGAGTGCGTGTAGGTTGACGACTCGACCGCCGGTTTCCGACAGGCACGTGTCGGCATGTATCCGAGTCGCACGTGTGCGCTCGCGCTCGACGCTCTCGAGGCCTTGCTCGAGCGTCACTGTCACCATTCGGTGACGATCACGTGCGCAACCTGACGTACCCCTGGTTGCGCTTCGTGGCGTTAGTGACGCGCGCTCCCCGTTCGACTAGCGTGACTGGTGGAGCTGTTTGCATCGCATCCTGATCATCGAGGACAACGTCGCCGCGCGCGACGAAGCGCGCCGCGTGTTGCAGACGCTCGGCCACGAAGTCGACGTGGTCGACGCCTCCGGAGCGATCACGCTGCTCGCCGAGCAGGACTTCGACATTGTCGTGGCGGGGCTCGAGCCCGCGCGTGATGTCCCACCGCCGGTCGACGCCAGCGTTCGCGCGATTCCGCAGGAGCTCATCTGCCTGCCGCGACCGGTGTCGATCGACGCCGTCGTTGCGGCAGTTGCGGAGATCGCGACGCGAGCCGCGATCCAGGAGAGTCTCGAGCACGCGCGGCTCGCGCTCGTCGATGACGCCCGTCCCGACCATGCGGGGCCTCCAATCGTCGGCAGATCTCGATCGGTGCGGCTCGCGCTCGGGCGCGTTGCTGCGGTTGCCTCGAGCAACGCGCCCGTGTTGCTCACCGGAGAGAGCGGCACGGGCAAGGATCTCCTGGCACAGACGATTCACGCCCAGAGTAGTCGTCGTGACAAACCCTTCGTGGTCGTCAACTGTGCCGCTTTTCCGGAGACTCTCATCGAGGCCGAGTTGTTTGGCCACGAACGCGGTGCCTTCACGGGCGCCCTGCACAAGCGTGACGGTAGATTCAAGGCGGCGGACGGCGGGACGCTGTTCCTCGACGAGATCAACGGTCTGTCACTCTCCGCGCAGGCGAAGTTGCTCCGGGTCCTTCAGGACGGAACATTCCAGCCGATCGGGACGAACACCGAGGTCGCGGTCGATGTTCGTTTGATCTCGGCAACCAACCGCGAGCTCAAGACGCTGGTCGCCGAAGGGGCCTTTCGAGAGGATCTCTACTACCGAGTCAAGGTCCTCGATGTCGAGCTCCCAGCCCTCCGCGATCGGATCGGCGATCTGGTGCTGCTCGTCGCGTACTTCTTGCGAAAACACGCGCCCACCGGTCGGCGGCCGACGCTGTCTCCGAGCGCCTGGGCGGCGCTATCGGTCCACTCGTTTCCCGGGAACATCCGAGAGCTCGAGCACGCGGTCCAGCACGCTGTCGTGCTCGCGCGTGGCTTCGAGATCGAGCTGGAGCACCTTCCGCGGGACATCTCTGCGATCGCAGGGGTGGCGACGCTCGGCAGTCAAGGCGACATCCAGCCGTTGTCCGTAGCGGTAGGGGAGTTCGAACGCGAGTACATGCTCCGTGCGCTCAAGCTGGCGCGAGGCAACAAGACCGCAGCGGCTCGGTTGCTGGGAATGTCCCGGAAACATCTGTGGGAGAAGTTGCGCAGGTTGAGCTCGGATGTCGCCGGAGACCTGGGTGGGACGAAGATCGTCAGTTGAGGAGGACCATGCAGGACATCGCTCACATCGACCGCGCGGCCGTCCCCGGATATCGGATCCTGCTCGTCGAAGATGACGCCGATCTTCGCGCGGCGCTTGGCGACGCCCTCGCAGCAGCCGGCCATACCGTGGTGTACGCGGCCGATGGTGCCGACGGCTTACGCAAGATGAGCTCGAGTCGGCCTGACGTCGTGGTGCTCGATCTCATGATGCCCAAACTCGATGGCTGGCAGTTTCGCGTTGCGCAGCGGAGTGATCCGACACTGGCTGCGACGCCAGTCGTCGTGATCTCGGCGAGCGACAGCGCAACGGCGACTGCGGTCGACGCGGATCTCTACCTCCAGAAGCCTCTCGATGCGAAGACGCTACTTCGCGCGATCGATGACGTCATCAATACAAACACGAGACGGCTCGAGCCCGCACGAGTGGCGCAAGCCGAGCGGCTCGCCGCACTCGGGACCTTGGCGGCTGGACTCGCGCACGAGATCAACAACCCGTTGACCTATGTCCTGCTCCAGCTCTCGCAGGCGCTCCGGCTGTTACCTGCGCTGGCGATCGATGGACAACGACGGGGTCTCGAGCAGGTCGAGGCGTTGGTGCGCAGCTCGCTGGAGGGGGCGGAGCGAATCCGTGGCATCACCATCGGGATTCGCGCGTTCTCGCGCTCCGATGACATTGCCCTGAAGCGCGTTGACGTGCGCGTGCCGATGGACGCCGCGCTGCGGTTGGTCGGAAACGAGATTCGACACCGGGCCCGGCTTGTCACCAGCTACACCGAGCCGCCGCTGGTGATGGCCAACGAGGGTCGACTGGGTCAGGTGCTCCTCAATCTCATCACGAACGCCGTGCAGGCGATCCCCGAGGGGGACGCAGTGAAGCACGAGATCAGGGTGACCGCGGGCGCCGACGAGCAGGGCGATCTGATCGTGGAGATCTCGGACACCGGATCCGGAGTTGCTCCCCACCTGCTGGCTCGGATCTTCGAGCCCTACTTTTCGACCAAGCCGGTGGGACAGGGCACCGGACTCGGGCTCTCGATCAGTCACCACATCATCACGTCGCTCGACGGCACCCTTTCCGTCACGAGCGAGGCCGGTCAGGGCACGACATTCCGGATCCTGCTGCCTGCGGCGCACCCGCAGAGGCTCACGTGCTGAAACGCGACTCCAAGCTCCGCGACTCGGACGGTCCGTCGTCGCTGTTGTCAGTGTGGTCGTCGACCGAATCGCCGAGAACGATCATGCCGAAGGACGTCGACATCCTCATCGTCGACGACCGGCCGGACAATCTGCTGGTGATCGAGAACATTCTGTCGTCGGGGGACTACAACCTCGTGCGAGCGACATCTGGTAGCGACGCTCTCCGGCGGCTGCTCGAGCGCGATTTCGCGGTGATCCTCGTCGATGTCGTCATGCCGATCATGGATGGCTTCGAGCTCGTCACGATCATCAAGCAGCGCGAGTGCTCACGGGACACGCCGATCATCTTTCTGACGGCCAGTGGAACCGACATCAACTTCATCTATCGCGGCTACTCCGTGGGCGCTGTCGACTACTTGATGAAGCCACTCGATCCCGACGTGCTGCGCGCCAAGGTCAGGATCTTCGTTGACTTGCTGCGCAAGGATCGACGAATTCAGCAGCAAGCGGACGCGCTACGCGCCGCCGAGCGCCGGGAACGCGATCTCGAGCTGCGCTCGATCATGACCGCCAACGAGCAGCGCTACCGAAACCTTGCCGAAGCAATCCCGCAGATCGTGTGGACTGCGGAGGCGGACGGCGCGGTCACCTACTTCAGCCACCGTTGGTACGACTACACGGGCCAGACGTTGGGTGATGCAGAAGGATGGGGCTGGATGGCAGCGGTAGCTGCCGAAGATGCGGAGCAGTGCGCCACGCGATGGCGCGACGGATTGGCGACACAGCAGGTGTTCGAGCTCGAGTGTCGCCTTTGCCGCAGCAACGGTGATGCTCGATGGCATCTGTGCCGGGCCGTGCCGGAGCTCGGCGACGATGGCGTCGTCGGTTGGCTCGGCACGTACACGGACTGCGACGACCTCAAGCGTGCGTGTCATGCGGCAGAGATGGCGGTGCATGCGCGAGATGAGTTCTTGTCGATCGCCTCGCACGAGCTACGCACTCCGCTCATGACGCTCCAGCTGCGTCTCCAGAGTCTCAAGGACGATCTCAGCTCGCACGGAATGGAGGCGCACGTGCGCCGGATGCTGGAGTCCTCGCTGCGGCAGGGAAGTCGTCTGATGAGCCTGGTCAGCTGTCTGTTCGACGTGTCGCGAATCACGAACGGGCACCTCACGCTGACGCGCGAACGATTCGATCTGGGCGATGCCGCACGGGAGCTGGTAGAGCAATTTACTGAGGCAGCTGAGATTGCGGGCGTCACGATCGAGC
>JBKJUF010000445.1:0-2851 GCA_046590445.1 Kofleriaceae bacterium | reverse complement strand
TTCATCTCGGGCCCACTCGCCAGCATCCGCTGGCTCGCTTCATCTCGGGCCCACTCGCCAGCATCCGCTGGCTCGCTTCATCTCGGGCCCGCTCGCCAGCACGAACCGCGTCTCGCGCTACAGTGCGCGGCGGTGGCAGACCCGCCGGCGCTGATCTTCGATGTCCCGCTTGCGGACGAGCGACTCCCCGACGAGCCGCTGGTCCGGCTCGATCCGTCGTCGCGCTTGCCCCTCGCGCCGGATGGGGAGATCGCCGAGGCCGTCGAGCTCCGGCTGCAGGTGGTGGCGGCGCGCGTGCACGTCGCGATCGTCGAGGCGTGGGATCGCGGGCGCATCACCGGGCAGGATCCGATGAGGCCGCCATTCGCAGAGGAGGTCGTCGGCCTGCTGGGAATCATGACAGGGCAGGTCGCCGACGAGCTCGAGGAGGCGACGAGCCGGCTGCGCGCACTCGAAGACGTGCTGGGCGCTGCCGACGCCGCCCGCGGAGACCGCCCGACGCCGCTCGACATGATCGCGGCCGACTTCGAGCTATCGCCGGTCGCGCGCACCCTCCTGTTCCTGATCGTCGCGCCGCGCCTGCGCGCCGAGCTCGCGCGGCTCTACGCGATCCTCGGCAACGATCCAGGACGACCGCTGATCGACGAGCACCTGCTCGGGTGGCTCCTCGGCGAGGGCTTCCGGGCGCAGATCGCGCGCGAGCTCGATGCCGATCACCCGCTGCGGCGATTTGGCCTGGTCTCGACCGGACGCGGCGTCCGGCCGTTCGTCAGCCTCTCGGTCGATCCGTTGATCGTCCGGTTCATCGCGAATCGCGAGACCGCCGGCGAGCCCGATCCACGGCTCGTCGTGCGCGAGGTCGATCGCGACATCGAGGAGCTGCAACTGCCACGCGAGCTCGTCGCCCGCGCACTGCGCTTCCTCGCGAGCCCGCGTGACGACGAGCAGGTGCGGATCGTCGTGCGAGGTCGGACCGGATCCGGACGCCACACGCTGCTGGCGTCGCTCGCCGCGCGCGCCGGCCGCTCGCTCGGCATCATCGATCTCGCGCGGATTCCGCGCGACGCCGATCTCGCGCAGCATGTCGACAACACACTTCGTCGCGCGCTGCTGCGCGGCCTCGTGCCGTGCCTCGATGGGCTCGAGACGATCGCGACGGACAAGCCCGAGATCCGGATCCAGCTCGGCCTCGTGCTGCGGAACCATCCTGGTCCGCTGGCGATCCGGATGCCGAGCGAGGCGCAGATCCCGCTCGACCCGGGATATTTGTTGCTCGACGTCCCCCAGCGCAACGAGGCCGAGCGCGCCGCGTCGTGGGCGATCGCCCTCGAGCGCTACCAGATCGACCTGCCAGATCCCAGTGATCTCGCGGCGCGCTATCGCGTCGGCCCCGGCATCATCGAGCGGGTCTGCGCGGACGTCTCGCGGCGGCCGGACCGACCGACCGATGCGATCGGCTGGGTTCGCGAGCTCGACGACACCGTGCGACAGCATCTCGAGAACCGGCTCGGCGCGATCGCGAACCGCGTGACCCGGCTCGCGAGCTGGGCCGACATCGTGCTGCCCGATGATCTGACCGATACGCTCCTCGAGCTCACCGCGCGCGTGCGGCACCGCAAGCTCGTCTACGAGCAGTGGGGCTTCGACAAGACGCTGACGACGGCGCGCGGGATCACCGCGCTGTTCCAGGGCAGCCCGGGCACCGGCAAGACGATGGTGGCCGGCGTGATCGCGCGTGACCTCGGCCTCGAACTCTACCGCGTCGACGTCTCGCGCATCACCTCGAAGTGGATCGGCGAGACCGAGAAGAATCTCGGCTCGCTGTTCGATGCCGCAGAAGACGGTCAGGTCATGCTGCTGTTCGACGAAGCCGACTCGCTGTTTGCCAAGCGTACCGACGTCAAGACGTCCGTCGATCGGTACGCGAACATGGAGGTCAACTACCTCCTGCAGCGGCTCGACACCTTCGAGGGTATCGCGATCCTGACCACCAACTTCGGCAACGCGATCGACCCGGCATTCAAGCGGCGGCTCACCTACCGCGTCACGTTCCCGTTCCCCGACGAGGAGATGCGCGAGCAACTCTGGCGCTCCCTGCTGCCCCCGGAGGTTCCGATCGAAGGCGACATCGACTTCGCGGGGTTAGCACGTCGGTTCTCGCTATCGGGCGGCTACATCCGCAACGCCGCCCTCCGAGCAGCCTTCCTTGCGGCCGGCGAGGGTGCGTTTCTCACCCACGACCACCTCGAGCGCGCCGTTCGCATGGAGTTCCGCGAGTTCGGGAAGCTTGCCGAGAGCGGCACCCTCGAATAGCCGCCGAAACGGGTCCGAGGTTCCAGGAGACACGACGGTCCGGAGTCCGGGATCGATACGGCCTCCAGCGCCCAGGGCGTCTTGTATTTCGAGCACTTCGCAGGCAGGCTGGAGGGAAGATCGTGGGTCGGGACGCGTATTTTGTACGGGCCCTGCGTTCGCCTTCGGGGGTTTTGTAATCAATGGGATTTGACCTCGAAAAGCGCGTCGCGACCGAGCTTTCCCGTCTCGCCGACGAGGAAGCCAAGAAGCCCGAGCAGGTCGCGGACGTCCCGCGTCCGGGCAAGCAGACGCGCGTCGAGACGTTCAAGCGACTTGCGGCCGAGCTCGAGCGACGCTTGCTCGATCAGGGTGCTGACGCCGGCGGCATGCACGCCAGCGCGCTGCCCGGGAAGCACACCCAGATCGACGAGATCGTCGAGGGCGCGCTCGTGGCGCTGCAGGCAACCGTCAGTCAGGCGCAGCGGAGGCTCGCGAGCGTTCCGTTCGCGACGCGCTCGCCGTTCGACGACTACCGCGCGGCCGGTCTCCGCGACGT
>JBKJUF010000436.1:0-8384 GCA_046590445.1 Kofleriaceae bacterium | reverse complement strand
CCGCCGCCTGGTGGAGGCTACCCGCCTCCTGGCGGTGGATAGCCTCCACCAGGCGGCGGATAGCCTCCACCACCACCAGGCGGCGGGTAACCGCCACCTGGCGCGGGTGGCGAACCGCCACCCTTCACGAGCCGCATGATCTCTTCGTACGCGGCAGGCGCCACGCACATCAGCACGCCGAAGTACGCGACGACCGGCAGCAGCATGTGCGCGAGCGCGAGGATCGCGCCGACCCCCGCGCTGAAGTGCACGAGACCGACGAGCATCACGAGTACCGGCGAGACGACGAGCCACGCGAGGAGGATCGCCGTGAACAACGGACCGAGCGCATCGATCGCGCGCAGCGCCGGCGGCAGCTTCTGCGGCGGCACGACGAACGCGATGCAGACGATGCCGATCAGCATCACCACGAACCAAAGGAGGTTGTGGACGATCATCAGCGCCGGCGCGTTGAACTCGAACAGGATGCTGAACGCGTCGAAAAAGAACGGCACGAGCATGCCGGCGCCGACCGCGATCACGATGCGCGCGAGCTGGTCAGTCGGGTTCGCGATCCGCGCGAGTAGACCGAACACGAGGATCGCGTAACCGAGCACGTAGATGGAAGCGCCGCCGCCGTAGCCGCCGGGTGCACCGAGCATCATCATCAGCGCGAACAGGCCTAGGCCGACCTTCGCGACGAAGATGCCGATGAACGACACGCCAAACGGGATCCACTGCATGACCGCCGGCGGAATCTTCTGGCGAATGTCAGGCGGTGCGGCGGAGACCAGGAGGTACGCGGCACCGGCGACGATCGGCCAGTACAACGTCGCGAACGATCCGCCGCCCGAGAACGGGAAGATCGTCGGCGACAGTCGGTATGGGATCACGATCGAGACGAGCAACGCGACGCCCGCCAGGAAGAGGATCTTGCGCTGCAGCGCTGCGTCGCGAAGCTGCGAGACCGGGAACCCGAAGATCGTGCCTGGCGCGGAGCCCGGAATCCGGCGCGCGATGTCGTCGAGCGGACCGGGCAAGTCATGGCCCGGCTGCCCGTAGCCCTGCTGCGGTGGCGGATAGCCGCCTGGCTGTTGCGGTGGTGGATAGCCGCCTGGCTGTTGCGGCGGAGGGTAGCCGCCTGGCTGCTGGCCGAAGCCTTGCTGCGGCTGACCGAAGCCACCTTGTTGTGGCGGCGGTGCGAAACCTTGCTGCGGCTGGCCAAACCCACCTGGCTGCTGGCCTCCTGGCTGCTGGCCACCCGGCGGAGGATATCCACCTTGCTGCGGCGGCTGACCGTACCCTTGCTGCGGTTGCGGCTGGCCGAAGCCACCGGGCTGCTGGCCTCCTGGCGGAGGATATCCACCTTGCTGCGGCGGCTGACCGAAGCCACCCGGGGGCGGATATCCACCCGGCTGCTGGCCAGGCTGCTGTCCGTATGCTTGTTGCGACGGCGCCGGTGGCTGACCAAAACCTTGCGGCGCTGGTGGCTGACCGAATGGTTGTGCCGGCGCCGGTGGCTGACCGAAGCCTTGCCCCGGCGGCTGGCCGAAACCCTGCTGAGGCGGCTGGCCCGGCGGGGGATATCCAGGTTGCGGTGGACCAGGCGGACGCGCGGCAGGCGGGGGCGCAAAGCCCTGCTGTTGCGGCGGCGCGAATCCCTGACCGGGCTGAGGGGGCTGTCCCGGCTTCGGCACCTGAGGTGCGGCGTAGCCGAACATCGTCTTGGCCGGTTGCGCTCCCGGTGCACCTGCCTGCATCGGCGGCATCGGTCGACCGCAGGTTCCGCACGCGGGTGCGTTCGTGAGCACCGCCGCACCGCAGTACGGACACGGCCTAGTTGGAGTCGCCATCGGATTCCCCTGACCTTTCGAAGGCGAACGGTATCTCACGGCTACACGTGTCTGCAACGCAGTGACGATCTTTTGGTCGACGTGTACTGTGTGCCGGTGGCGCGCAGGCTTGCGGGACACGACTCGGTCCGAGGGGAAGCTGTCGAGGTCCGCATCGCCGATACCTCGGTGCGCGCATTCGCCGACGAGAGCATCGCGGCTGCCGTGGTCGCGAGCGGCGCACGCGTGCTGTCGCGGTCGCTGAAGTACCATCGGCCGCGCACGTTCTTCTGCCTCGAGGGGCACTGCAGCGGCTGCCTCGTCCGGATCGGCGGTGTACCGAACCTCCGCGCGTGTCAGGCGCCATGTCTCGCCGGCACCGAGGTGATGGGCCAGAACGCATTTCCGTCTGCCGAGGTCGATCTGCTCGGCGCGGTCGATTTCGTGTTCTCGCGTGGACTCGATCACCACACGCTGATGACGGGATCGTCGGTGCTCAACCGGCTCGCGAACAAGGTCGTGCGCCAGCTCTCCGGCCTCGGCAAGCTGCCCGACGTCGCGGCCTCCGAGCTCCCAGAGGTCCAGCGCTACGATGTCGACGTCTGCGTGATCGGCGGCGGCCCGGCAGGGCTCGAAGCGGCCGGTCACGTCGCGCGGGCGGGCCGGTCGACGGTGCTCGTCGACGATCAGCTACGTCCGGGCGGCAGCCTGCGGACCGATCCGCGCGCTGGCCGCGCCCTCGCCGAGGCGACGTGGCGAGCCGCGGCTTCTGCCGGCGCCGCCGTGCTCTCGCGCTCGACCGCGATCGGGTTCTTCCCCGAGGACGATGGCGGCGTGCTCGCGGTCGCGGCGCCGGACCGGCTCTACCGGATCTACGCGAAGCAGTGGATCTGGGCGACCGGAGGCTACGCCGCGAACCTGCCGTTCCCCGACAACGATCGTCCTGGCGTGATCGCTGCGCGTGCCGTCGGCCGCTTGCTCGTCGATCACGGCATCCTCGCCGGCGAGCGGGTCTGCGTGATCGAGGTGCCGCGGATGGGCGAGGCCGCCGGCGCGCTCGCGGCCGGGTTGGTCGAGGCCGGTGCCGAGGTCCAACGGGTCGCGCTCGATCGCGTCGAGGGCGTACGCGGGCGGAGCTGGGCGAGCGCGGTCGATACCGCGGACGGCAAGCACGACTGCGATCTGGTCGCGGTCGCGGCGATTCCCGCTCCCGCCTCCGAGGGCGCGCGCCAGCAAGGTTGCAAGGTGGTCCTCGATCCACCGGCCGGCGGCTTCCGGATCGTCGTCGACGACCTCGGGCGGACGTCGACGCCGAACGTGTGGGCATGCGGCGATGTCTGCGGCTACCTCGGGCCCGCTGCCTCCGCGGCGGATGGCGCCCGTGTGGGCGCGAACGTGGCCGCCTCGTAGTATCGTCATCGCCGTGGCGGGCAAGATCGTGCTGTGTCGTTGCGAGGACATGACGCTGTCCGACCTCCAGCACAGCGTCAGCCGCGGCTACCAGGATATCGAGGAGGTCAAGCGGTACACCGGCTTCGGGACCGGGCCGTGTCAGGGCAAGGAATGCCTCGCCCTCGTCGCCGCCGAGCTCGCGCGGCTCACCGGCCAGCCACCGGCGACGATCCGGCCGTTCACGTCGCGCCCGCCGCTCGCGCCGACCCCGCTGCGCCTGCTCGCGCGCGATCCGGGTGCGCATCGCTTCGACGACGACGACGGCGAGGATGCCTGATGCAGCCGGTGATGGACGACGAGGAGGACGAGAGCCGCGCCGACGTCTCCGGCGAGATCCGGCTACCGACAACGCTCGCGGGGTCGGGCCCGCTCCCCGACAAGGCCGAGATCGTGATCGTCGGCGGCGGCGTCATCGGGCTCGCGATCGCGTATTACCTCGCGCGCCGCGGCATGCACGACGTCGTCGTGATCGAGCGCGGCTATCTCGCGGAGGGCGCATCGGGTCGCAACGGCGGCGGCGTGCGCCAGCAGTGGTCGACCGAGATCAACATCCGGTTGATGCAGGAGTCCGTCGAGCTGTGCCGGCGGTTCGCGGTCGACCCCGGCGCCAATGTCTGGTTCCGGCAAGGCGGCTACCTGTTCCTCGCGCGCAGCGCGGCCGAGGTCGCGCGCCTCGAGCGCAACATCGCGCTGCAGAACCGCTGCGGCGTCGCGACCCGCATGCTCGATCCGGAGCAGGCGCGGGACATCGTCCCCGAGCTCGACCTGACCGGCATCGTCGGCGCGTCGTACAACCCGACCGACGGAATCCTGTTCCCGTGGCCGTTCCTCTGGGGGTACGCGCGCCAGGCTGCGGCGCACGGCGTGAAGATCTTCACGCAGACCGCGGTCACCGGCCTCGAGCCGGCGATCGCAGCCTCGGCGGCTGCTGGCGGGACCGGCGGGTTCACGGTCCACACCGCGCGCGGCTCGATCCGGGCGCGTCGGGTGGTCAACGCGACGGGCGCGTGGTCGCCGCAGCTCGCGAGGCTCGTCGGGGTCGACGTGCCGACGTATCCGATCCGCCACGAGATCTGCTCGAGCGAGCCGCTCAAGCCGTTCCTGCGGCCGATGGTGTCGGAGCTCGCGAGCGGGCTGTACTGCAGCCAGTCGATGCGCGGCGAGATCGTCGGTGGCGTGACGCTGCCAGGCCACGAATCGACGTACGCGATGGGCTCGACGCTGAAGTTCTTGTCGACCTACGCCCGCCGGCTGGTCCGGCTGATGCCGATCCTCGGCGACATCAAGATCCTCCGGCAGTGGGCCGGTCCGTACGACCAGTCGCCCGACGGCAACCCCGTCCTCGGCCCGGCGCCGACGCACCCCGACTTCTTCCTCGCGTGTGGCTTCGTCGGCCACGGCTTCATGATGGCGCCGATCGTCGGCAAGCTGTACGCCGAGTGGCTGACCGGGGGCACGCCACACGAGATCTTCTCGCGCTACCGGCTCGCGCGCTTTACCGATGGCAGCGGCGCCGCGCAGCCCAAGGAAGACTTCAACATCGGTTAGGCTTGCCGCTGCCATGGTGGAAGCAGCCCGGGGACCCTCCGTTCCCTTGCGACTCGTGTGCTTCGAGCTACGCGGTCAGGAGCTCGCGCTGCCGATCGGCGTCGTGCGCGAGACGTTGCCGGTCCTCCCGATCACGAAGGTCGTGCTGACTCCGTCGTGCCTCGCGGGCGTGTTCAGCCTGCGCGGCGAGATCGTGCCCGCGATCGATCTCGGTGTGCTGCTCGGGCTCGCGCGCACCGAGGTCGGCGACGCGAGCCGGATCGTCGTCGTCGAGCACGCGGGTAGCTCGATCGGGATCGTCGTCGACGGCCTCCGCGATCTGCGGACGTTGACGGAGGCCCTCGAACCACCACCTTCGAGCCTCGCACCCGATGTCGCGAAGTTGTTGCTCGGCGTCGCGGCCACTTCGACGGGCACCGTGCGCGTGCTCGATGCTTCGGCGATCGTGTCGGCAGAACCGCTCCGCACGCTCACGCGTGCTGCGGACGAGGAAAGGTAGATCGTGATGACTCCCCGGAAGCGTCGCTTCCCCATGTTCCTCAAGTTCCTGTTCGCGTGCCTGTCGCTGGCGGCGCTGCTGATCGTCGGCGGCATCTTGCTGGTCAAGGAGAAGTCGCAGTTTCAGAACCGCGGCCAGTTCATGGTCAAGCACTTGCGGCGCTACCAGTTCTACCAAGACCGCGTCGGGCGCGGCTTGACTGGCATCGCCGAGATCCTGGCCGGCGAGGCCGCGATTCGTAATGCGATGGCCGCGACACCAGGCGCCGGCCCTGCACCCGATCCAGTGTCGACCGAGCCCGGTGCGACGGCCACATCGATGTACGAGCGGCTGTCGTCGAAGAATGGCATCCAGCCAGATCTGTTTCTCGTCTTTACCGAGACCGGCCGCGTACTCTGGGGCAACAAGGGCGGACCGATCGCTACCGGTCAGATCACGATGATCGCCGCGGTCAAGGATGCACGGGCGGGTAACGCGTTCACCCATCGGATCCAGGTGATCGACAACACGGCCTATCTGGTATCGGCGATGCCGATCCGCGCGCCTGCGGGCGAGCGGGTCGTTGGTGGCGTTCTGGTCGGCATCAAGCTCCAGCGCATGATGCTCGAGTACACCGAGCAGAGCGACGAGGTTCCCGAGCAACGCTATCGGCCGACGCTGGTCGACGGGCCCCGCGTCCTCGCCACCGGGCTGCCGGGTGACCTCGCAGACATCACGCGCGCCGTCCAACCCGACAAGCTCGCGAAGGTCACCGTTGGCGAGGACACCCGCGAGGTGATCCGCCTCAAGGATAACGACTACGACTTCTACGGCGAGGACGTCGACGGCTACAAGGAAGGCGACCCGGTCACGGTCGGGAAGCTTTACATCACCCGCAGCCGGGCGCGTGTGGTCGATCCGGCGAAGTCGCTGCCGTGGATCGAGATCGCCTTCGGCATTGGCGCCTCGCTCGTGATCTCGCTCCTGCTCGGCGTGTGGGTGACCCGGCCGATCAAGCAGATGGTGAAGCAGTCGCGCGACCTGCTGACCGGAGACACCGACCTGACGCAGCGGATCGTCGTCAACTCGCGCGACGAGACGGCCGACCTCGCCGACAACATCAACCAGGTGTTCGCGCGCGTCCATCACCTCGCGAGCGGTGTGCAGAGCGCCGCGTTCCAGGTCGGCGCGTCGAGCGCCGAGATCAGCGCGGCGTCGCGGCAGATGCTGAGCGGGCTGCGCGATCAGACCCTGAAGATCGAGAGCTCGACGACCGCGGTCACCGAGCTGTCGGCGTCGATCCAGCAGGTCGCGGGCAACGCCGCGCAGGCGACCGACGTCGCCGAGCAGTCGAGCACCGCGGTGACCTCGGCGGTCGCGCGCATGGAGCAGATCCGTGCCGCCGTCGACGACGCCGCCGCGAAGATGCGAGACCTCGGCGAGAGCAGCAAGCGGATCGGCAACATCGTCGAGGTGATCCGGCAGATCAGCGAGCAGACGTCGATGCTCGCCCTCAACGCTTCGATCGAGGCGGCGCACGCTGGTGAGCAGGGTCGCGGCTTCGCGGTCGTCGCCGACGAGGTGTCGTCGCTGGCGCGGCGAGTCGGCCAGTCCGCGAAGGACATCGAGGCGCTGATCCAGACGGTCAAGGAGCAGACCCAGGCGGCGATCCAGTCGATGGATGTCGGCACCCGCGAGGTCCTGAACGGATCGCAGCTCGTGACCGGCACGTTGACCGGCCTCGGCATGCTGATCAGCGTGGTCAAGGACACCGCGACCGCGGTGCACGAACAGGCGGTGGTCTCCGACGAGATCGCGCGAAACATGGATGCGGTCCGCCACCTTGCGGGTGACGCGCTGCATGGCTCCGAGGAATCGGTCGTCCAGGCCGAACGGCTGCACGAGCTCGCGTACGAGCTCGAGGAGTCGATCGGCGGGTTCAACCTCGACGGCACCAAGGTCGGCAACCGGCCGCGCGTGGCCTCGTCGATCGGCACCGGCTCTGGCACCAACAGCAACACCGGCACCGCAGGCGACGCGAGTCGCGCGCTGCCCGCCGGCAAGCCGAAGCCCGCGGGAAACGACCGCGCCAAGGGTAAGCCGCACGAGGCGAGTGACTGACGCGTGGCCGTGCCGTCGGACATCGTCGCCGCGATCGCGCGGCGGCTCGCCGAACGTGCGGGTCTCGAGCTGCCCGCGTGGGTGGTCGAGACCCGCGCGGCGGCCCGCATGGAGGCGCTCGCGCTGCCGGCGGCGGACTACGTCCGGTTGATCGAATCGTCGCGCGGCGGCGCCGAGCTCGACGAGCTGATCGAGGCCGTGCGCGTCGGCGAGACGCGACTGTTCCGCCATCGCGCGCAGATCGCAGCGCTCGTCGATGTGGTCGCACCGGCATTGCGCGCCTCGGGCAAGCGCACGATCCGGGTGTGGAGTGCGGGCTGTGCCGCGGGCGAAGAGCCCACCACGCTCGCGCTCGTGCTCGCGCGTGCCCTGCCCGGCGTGCAGCTCGTCATCACCGCCACCGACGTCAGCGCCGACGCACTCGCGATCGCGCAAGTTGGTGCCTATCGTGCGAGCGCGCTCGCGGATGTCCCCGAGGAGTACCGCGATGGCTTCGTGGGCGACGACGAACTGATCCGGTTGCGCCCCGAGCTCGCGGCGCTCGTGCGGTTCGAGCGCGCGAACCTGGTGGACGGTACCGCGCCGCGCCAGTGCGATCTGGTGTGGTGCCGCAACGTGCTGATCTACTTCACGCCGGACGCGAGGCGTCGCGCGATCGAACGTCTCGTCGGCGCCACGGTTCCCGGCGGCTACTTGTTCGTCGGCTATAGCGAGACGCTGCGTGACGTCGCCGCGCTCGACGCGATGCGCAGCGGCGAGACGGTCTATTACGTGCGGCGCGACGGCGCGGCCGAAGCGTCGCGCCTCACCCCATCTCCGCTGGCATCGCCGGGTGTCCCGGTCGCGCCGCCGCGCCCGAAGCAGGTGCTTGCGACCTCCGCGGTCGCTCGACCAGACGGCATCTCTCCCCTCCGCTCAAGCGCGACCTCGCAGGTCGCTCGGGCCACTGGCTCGATGCCACGGATCACCGTCGA
>JBKJUF010000499.1:0-7818 GCA_046590445.1 Kofleriaceae bacterium | reverse complement strand
GGTCGGTGTCGACCGAGCGCCGCGAGCGGATCGCCCTCGAGGAGCGTGCCCCGGCGCGCCGCTGGATCGGCACGCTCGCACTCGCGACCGCCGCGGCCGGGGCGATCGTCGTCGCGCTCGTCACCGATGGCGTGCGCCCGGCCCAGCTCGCCGGCGCGCCGACCGCGACCCCGCCGGAGGAGACGCCGCGCACGCCCGCAACGCCGCCCGCACCCGCGGAGCCCGCCGCGCTCGCCGGGCTCGTCAATCGCTCGACCGGCGAGGTGATGATCGACGGGATCCGGCCGGACGATCTGTTCTCGCGCCGGCTCGTCGCGGGCTCGGTGATCGCGACCGGCGATGGCCGCGTCGACATCCAGTTCGCCGATGCCAGCGCGTTCGCGCTCGGGCCGCGCTCGATGATCGAGCTGCGCCGGTTCGATGCCGACGCGATCGAGCTCGTGGTCGAGGGCACGGTCGACATCGAGGTCGCGCCGCGCGCGCCGCACCAGCGCTTCCTCGTCCTCGCCGGCGACCGCACGATCGAGGTCCGCGGCACCCAGTTCCGCGTGCGCCAGGAAGCCGGCACCACGACGGTCGCGTGCCGGCACGGGCTCGTCGCCGTGCGCGACGCGAAGGGGCAGGTCGATGTCGGCGCCGCGCGCCGTGTCGAGCTCGCGGCCGCGCACGCGGTGACGATCGATCGCGTAAGGCCGCTCTCGGTCGACGAGGTCAACGATCTCGCTGCCGCCACGCCGCTGACCCTGCCGGTCTTCGACCGCATGGCGCGCTCGCAGGCGAACGGCTGGTTCGGCGCGCTCCTCGAAGGCTCGGCGCCGCTCGAGATCGCCACCGTCGGCCGCCGCGAGGTCCGCATCGATGGCGTCGAGCTCGGCTCCGCGCCGATGCGCGTCCGCGTCATGCCCGGGCGTCACACCGTCGAGGCTGCCGATGCCGCGGGCCGGTTCCGCCGTGTCGGCTGGGTCGACGTCGCCACGCCGCGCACCGGCTCGACCTCGAAGGGCTCGCGCCTCGAGATCCCGGCCGAGCCGCGGCCGACGCGAGGCGTCCAGCAGCGCCGTCGCCAGCTCCTCACCGGTCACGACAAGGCGCGCGTCGCGCTCTGCATGCGCTCGATCGCGAAGTCCGGGCTGACCGGCACCTTCGTGGTCGTCGAGCTCGCGGTCGACGGCGACGGCGCGATCGGCTTCCTCAACGTGCTCGATACCGACCTGCCGTCGACCACCGCCAGCTGCGTGCGCGACGTGCTCGTCAACGTTCGGTTCGGCACCGGCGCGCCGGCGACCTGGCGCGAACGCCTCGATCTGTGACCCATCGACACGCATCGCGCTCTCGATACCGCGCGGGCGCGCGCGCAGGAAGCTAGAACTTCACGCCGACCGTGATGCGCCCGGCGCGGTACTCGCCCTCCTGCAGGCGGGCTGGCGCGACCCGCGCGATCGTCGGGACGTCGACCGGCTGGGTCTCGTAGGTCTCCTCGATCGAGCGGCCACCGAGGCGCAGATCGAGCCCGATGGTCAGCCCGCCGCGCGAGCGGTACTCGACGCCGAGCCCGCCCTCGATGTGCGTGCCCTTCGTCGTCGTGTAGTCGTTCTCTGCGCGGTCGATGCCGAGGCCGGCGAGCAGCACGGGCACCAGCTCGCCGCGATCGAGCAGATCGACGACGAGGAGCGCGGTGCCGGTGCGGATCGTCGTGTTGTCGTAGTTGGTCTCGTCGTCGGTATCGAACTTCACGAGCTCGAGCTGACCCGCGACCCGCTTCGAGAAGCCGACGCGGCCGAACAGGCCGAGCGTGCGATGGCCATCGGTATCGGCGTCGACCTCGCTGTGCGAGACACCCGCGGCGATGCCCAGGGTGATCGGCCGCGCCGCGGCGGGCGTCGGTGAGAGCGCGGGGATGGCGAACACGACAAGCGTGGCAAGCGATGAGATGGCGCGCATGAGCTGGCTTGCAGCACGCGGCATGCCGCCCCCAAGCCGGTGAAATCGCGGCGGCCTCGCGAGGCGCGCATCAAAAAACCGAGTCCTGGTCACGCGGCGCTGGCAGTTTCCCGCTCCGCCACCTCCGCAGCTCGCTGCTAACGTGCAGGTCGTCGCGGACCGCGTTCGCGCGATCAGCCGAGCGTCGCGGCGATCTTCTCGGCGGCGCGGGTGGCGAGCGCCATGATCGTGATCTGCGGGTTGACGCCGAGCGAGGTCGGGACCGCGGCGCCGTCGACGACGTAGAGGCCGGGGGTGTCATGGACCTGGTGGTCGGGACCGAGGACCGAGCTGCGTGGATCGGTGCCCATCCGCGCGGTGCCGAGCGGGTGGTAGGCGGAGAGATCGAGGTCCCACGGCTTGATCGTCGCGCGGCGGAGTGCGGCGAGATCGTCGGGGGACTCGATGATGTCGAAGCCGTTGATCGGCGAGTGGACGCGGCGTGCGCCGGCGGCGAAGTAGATCTGCGCGAGCACGTCGAACCCGCGCTTGATGTGCGAGACGTCCTGCTCGGTGAGCCAGTAAGTGATCATCGGCTGGCCGCGCACCTCGGTGACCTTGCCGCGCGAGGTGTCCTCGATCATGAAGCCGAAGCACGAGATGTGGTTGAACGACTCGGCGAGCCGGATCAGCTCGGGGCCGATCAGCTGGGTCATCGACATCGACAGCTCGAGCGGCACCATCGCGCCCTCGAACAGGATGCCCTCGTCGTGGAGGTCCTCGATCGCGTAGCCCTGCGGGATGCCCTTCCACGGCAGGATCTCCTCGTCGAACTCGGCGATCGCGCCGGTCGCGGGATGGATCGAGAGGTTCTTGCCGAGCTGGCCCGACTGCGAGCCGAGCTGCTGGGCGCCGAGGAGTAGCGGGGTCAGGATCGCGCCGCACGCGACGACGACCGCGCGAGCGCGCACGGTCAGCGTCTTGCCATTCGCGGTGACCGCAACGACGCCGCGCGCGCGGCCGCCCTCGACGATGATCCGCGTGACCTTCGCGCCGGTGAACAGCTCGGCGCCGGCGCGCAGCGCGATCGGGATGTAGCTGACGTTCGTCGAGCGCTTCGCGTCGGTCGGGCAGCCGAAGCAGCACACGCCCTGGCCGTCGCACGCCGGCGCGTTGCGCCTGAGCGGCTTGTGCTTCGTGAAGCCCATCGCATCGCAGCCGCGTGCGATCACGCGGGCGTTACCGCCGAGCAGCGAGGCCCGCGCGGCCTCGACCTGCAGCACCTCCTCGACGCGCTCGAAGTAGCCGCCCATCTTGTCGGGCGCGAGGTCGGTGAGGCCGAGGTCCTTGGCCCACTCGTCGAGGATGCGATCCGGCGTGCGGTAGCAGGTGCCGGAGTTCACCGTCGTCGTGCCGCCGACCGACATCCCGAGCGGGATCGGGATCGCGACGTTGCCGACCGAGAACGTCGAGCCGCCGCGCCGATACAGCCGCTGCTGCATGTCGAACGCGCGGCCGGTGAACTGCGACCGATCGTAGTACCGGCCCTCCTCGACAAACACGACCGCGAGGCCCGCCTCGGCGAGCTCGCGCCCGACGACGGCGCCGCCGGCACCGGTGCCGATCACCACGACGTCACTCTCGACCGCGAGGTCACCATCGAGCTGGGCGTGCACGCGGTCGCGCATGTACGCGGGCTTGGTCTCGGCCTTCACCTTCTCGGCGTCGTAGACGCAGCCGAGCTGCTTGTAGAGCGCGGGGTCATCGAAGTGCGCGATCTTGAGCGGGCTGACGAGCGCGCGCAGCATCAACCGGCGAAACACGTCGCCGTGGCGCCACTTCTGGAGGATCGCGAGCCGGCGCTCCGGCGCGACCCGCGTGAACGCCTTGCGCTCGCCGAGCCACGCCTGGGCATCGAGCCCGCGCAACAGCCCTGCGAGCCCGCTCTGCACCGCCCCCGGCAGGTTACCGGCGAACTGCTCGACCTTGTAGGCGGTCTCCTCGCCGGCGGCCGGGATGAACTTGCCTGCTGGCAGCGCCGCCTCCGCCACCGCGACGAGCGTCCTGTGCAGATTGGGGGAGAGCTGCGACACGGGATCAGCCTACCAAGAGACTGGTCCGACCACCAGACCAATCGGCCAGGTGATGGAAGTTAACGGAAAATCAGCGGCCTGCGAACGTCGCATCGAGCAGGCCGAAAGTGGCAGACAGGTTCGCGCCGATGAACACCTCGCCACCGTCGGCGACGATCGACGCCGCGAGCCGGACTCCGGAAGCCTGGTTGAGCCACCACGTGAAGCCGAGCTGGCCACCGATCCGCAGGCCGATGTCGCCGCCTTGCTCGTCACCGTCGTTGCCGTCGTCGTCGCTCGACAACATCAGGTCGCCGCCGAGATCGAGCATGCCGATCGGATCACCGTGATCGCCGTAGCTGAAGCGCCGCATCCGCGCGGTCGCGCCGAGAGCCCATGGCGTCGGCTGCGCGTCCTCGCCTTCGGATGGCGCGAACAGCCGATACCTCGCGTAGGCGTGTCCCGCGAGCTCGAGCTTGTCGTCGGCGAGCTGCGTCCCGTAGCCGGCGAGGGCGAGCAGTTGCTCGACGCGGCCATGCTCGCCCGCGGCGTTCGGCGTGCCGTCGGGATAGTCGGGCCGGATCAGGTAGCCCTCGCTGATCGCGAGCTGGACGTCGAGGCCGCTCGGGCGGAGGAAGAGCTGGCTGTCGCGCAGCACGTTGAGGATCTCGTACGCGAGGCCCGCGTCGGGCTCACCGAGCAAGATGCCCGCCTCGCGGAGGATCGCGACCGTCGCGACGAGCGCCACGTACGTCGAGCGTTCGCCGCGCAACGACCACCACGTCAGCTGGAGCCGCCGCGCAGTCGCCGGATCGATTGGCTTGCCGAGCGCGCGGGCGGCGTCGAGCGTGCGCGAGAGCCGGCGCACCCGGATCGCCGCGCCGACGTCGATGACGCGGCCGTAGCCCCCGCCGATCGCGACCTGCAGATCGAACGTCGTGCGGGTGTCCTTGAAGTCGGCGTCGGGGTTCGACTCGTGGCTGTAGCTGACGTAGTTGATCTGGGTGCCGGCCGCCGCCTTGCCGATGCCGTAGAGCTTGCCCGAATAAAATCGGACCTCGCCGGTGCCCGCGATGTCGACCTGCGCGCCGCGGTTCTGCTGCCGGCCCTTGGGGTTGATCATGCCGGCGACGATGTGGGCACCGAGGTCGATGCCCCACGCCAGCTTCTCGCGCTCGATCCGCTTGGCGTAGAGCCCGCCCGCATCGGCGTCGAACGCCATGCGCTTGCGAACGGTGTCGTAGCCAAAGCTCGCGACGCCGCCGACGAACGTCAGTCGCTCGTACGCCGCGATCGTGTCGTCGGTCACGAGCGGCAACCCGACTGCCGTGACAGGCTTCTCGCCGAGGAGCACGCTGCCGGTCGCTGGCTCGGTCACCACCGGAGTCTCGAGCCCCGTCGTGAGCTCGCTGTCGGTCGTCGCGGTCGCGCCGCCGGGCGTGCCGCCGATCGTGCCGCCGGTCGTGCCAGTCGTGCCGCCAGTGACGCCCGTCGTCCCGCCGCCGATCGCGCCGGTCGTCCCGCCGCCGGTGGGCTTCGTCGCGGTCGTACTCGCGCCGAGCTTGCCGAGTGACTTCTTCGCGAGGTCGCGCTGTGCCTTGTCGCGCGCCGGGTCGTTCGCGATCTTCTGGAGCACCGGCACGGCGGCCGGATCGTTGAAGTTGCCGAGACCCTCGATCGCGATCTCGCCGATGATGTCGAAGGTCTCGGTCTCCGCGAGCTTATTCAGCGTCGGGACGGCCTTCTTGTCCTTGCTCTGGACGAGCTTGCGCGCGGCGTCGCGACGGCGCTCCTTCCACGCCGCGCGATCGAGGTCGGCGGGCTGGGTATCGATCAGCTTGATCCAGCCGGCGACGTCGGCGGCTTGCGCGAACGCGGGTGTGGCAGCCAACGCCAGCGAGGCGACCGCGAGGATCACGACGACCGCGCGCATCACTCCGCTCCGAACCGCAGACAGCTCATGTACTGCTCCTGCGGATCGTCCGGCGAGCCCGGCACGCGCAGCTCGTCGCACGTCGACGCCGCGATGCAGGCGACGATCAGGCGCCGGCGATCCGCGGTCGTCGAGTCGAGCTCGTCGACGCAGTTGCCCCAATCGAATTCGCTGTCGTCGGCCTCGTTGTGCACCGCGATCGCACCGCAATCGACGAGCCGCCAGCACGCGGCCTCGGTGGTCCGCGCCGCATCGGGGCAGTCGTTGATCGTGCCGCCGAACTCGCAGCTCGCGCGCGCACCGTCGACCGTGTCATCGCCGGCCCCACAGGCCGCGAGCGCTGCCGCTGCGAGCGCGAGGCTCGCGATCCATCCGTTCATCGGCGCAGAGCATACACGCGCCGAGATCGTCGTCAGGCGGTCGGCGCTTTCTTCTTGCGCACGAGCCGGTCGACCGGCACGTCCGGGATCGACTGCGCGACCAGCTCGGCGACATCGAGCACGGCGATCTTGTCCTCGACGTTCCGCTGCTTCATGCCGTCGGTCAGCATGATGTTGCAGAACGGACAGGCGACCGCGACCGCACTGACACCGGACGCGATCACCTCGTCCGTCCGGTTGAGGTTCACGCGCTCGCCGTCGTGCTCCTCCATGAACATCCGGCCCCCCCCCGCGCCGCAGCAGAAGCCGTGCTGCTTGTTGCGCGTCATCTCCTTGATCCCGCCGGGTGCACCGACGGCCTCGATCACGTTGCGCGGCGCATCGAACTCGCGGTTCCAGCGGCCGAGGTAACAGCTGTCGTGATAGGTGATGGTGCCGACGATGCTCTTGCCGCCTTGCTGGCCGCTGACGAGCTTGCCCTCCTTGAACAGGTGGTCGATCAGCTGGGTGTGGTGGACGACCTCGAAGTCCCCGCCGAACTGCGGGTAGTCATGCCGCAGCGTGTGCAGGCAGTGCGGGCAGGAGGTCACGACCTTCTTCGCGTTGACGCGCTTCAGCATCTCGACGTTCTGCTCGGCGAGCGCCTGGAACAGCATCTCGTTACCGGCGCGCCGCGCCGGATCGCCGGTGCAGCCCTCCTGGTGACCGAGCACCGCGTAGTCGACCCCCGCGGTGTCGAGGATCTTCACCATCGCGCGCGTCTGCTTGATGATCCGCGCGTCGAACGCTCCCGCGCAGCCGACCCACAGGATGTACTCGGGGTCCGGGTTCTCCTCGATGGTCGGGACGTTGAGATCCTTGGCCCAGTCCATCCGCTGATCGTTCGCGATACCCCACGGATTTGACTGGCGCTCCATGTTGCGGAACGTCCGCTGGAGCTCGCCCGGCGTCTTCTCCTGCTCGAGCACGAGGTTCTGCCGCATCTGGATGATCTTGAGCGGGTGCTCGATGAAGACCGGGCAGACCTCCTGGCAGGCGCCGCACGTCGTGCACGCCCACAGCGTGTCTTCCTGCACCCGGCCACCGGTCAGCTTCGGCAGCGCCGCGGTGGTCGCGATGGTCTTCGCGAGCTCGTCGCGCGCGAACACGAGATCGGGATTCGGGTGCGCGTCATCGAACCCGTGCGACGAGGCGTACTCCTCGAGCCCGGCGATCTGCTCCTCGAGCTCGGCCTTGCGATCGGTCAGGCCGATCCGGTCGAGCATCTCGTAGCGGATGTCGTGGATCAGCTGCATCGGCGACAGGTTCTTGCCAGTGTTGTAGGCCGGGCAGTAGTTCGTGCAGCGCGCGCACTCGGTGCACGCGTAGGTGTCGAGCAGGCTCTTCCACGAGAACTGCTCGAACTTGCCGACGTCCCACTGCGCCTCGTCCTCGAGGTTGATCTTGGGCAGGTACGAGCAGTTCTCGTGGAAGAGCCTGCTCGACACCTACGCGTGCACCGAGTGCGCGCGGT
>JBKJUF010000115.1:0-7412 GCA_046590445.1 Kofleriaceae bacterium | reverse complement strand
CGACGAGCCACACCCGCACGTCGACTTCACGTTCGGGTTGTTGAACTTGAAGCCCGCACCTTGGAGACCCTCGACGTAGTCGACCTCGGTCCCGACGAGGTACATGAGGCTCATCTCGTCGACGACGACCTTCACGCCCTGGATCTCGAACTGACGATCGACCTCGGTGCCCTCGTCAAAGTAGAGGTCATAGGAGAACCCCGCACAGCCACCACCGACGACGCGGAGGCGTAGCGCCATGTTGATCTCGATGCCCTCGGCGTCACGGATCTCGTTGACCTTCGTGGCGGCGGTGGACGTGATGTGAACCATCGACTCCGGACCCGAGGGGTCCTGGGTCCCGATGACTGGAGCGGGGTTCGATGATGTTTGGGTCGCGGTAGCTAGATCACTCATGTACACATCTCCTCGGCCAGCACACCTTACCCTCACGTGAGGGTCATGGCAATCTCCGCGTGTGCCGACCTTTGACACATTGCTCCGAGACCTCCGTGGTCGAACGCCGGAGATCGAACCCGCGACGCTGCAAGGCGAGCTGCGCGACGGTCGCCAGCCGGCGCTGATCGATGTCCGTGAAGCCGACGAGCATGCGCAGGGGATGATCCCCGGCACCGTGCACATCCCGCGCGGGTTTCTCGAGCTCCGCATCGAGCGCTCGGTTGCGGACCGCGAGCACCCGGTCGTCCTCTACTGTCAAAGCGGGACGCGGTCGGTACTCGCCGCGCGCAGCCTCGGCGAGCTCGGCTACACCAATGTTCGCTCGCTCGCCGGTGGCTTCACGGGCTGGAAGCGTGCGGGGCTGCCGTGGGAACAGCCGCTCGCGCTGCGTCCCGATCAGGAGTCCCGCTACTCGCGGCATACGCTGATCCCCGAGGTCGGCATCGCCGGCCAGCTCAAGCTCCTCAAGGCGAAGGTGCTGTGCATCGGCGCCGGTGGCCTCGGCTCGCCGTCGAGCATGTACCTCGCCGCCGCGGGCATCGGCACGCTCGGCATGATCGATGACGACGTCGTCGACACGTCGAATCTCCAGCGCCAGATCCTGCACGGCACCGATCGCGTTGGCGTCCCGAAGGTCGAGAGCGCGGAGACCACGCTTCGCGGCCTCAACCCCGACGTCAAGGTCGACAAGCATCGCACCCGCATCACGTCGGCCAACGCGCTCGAGCTGATCGGCGGCTACGACATCGTGATCGACGGCGCCGATAACTTCGCGACCCGTTACCTCGTCAACGACAGCGCACTGCGGCTCGGCAAGCCCGTCGTGCACGCGGCGATCTTCCGGTTCGAGGGGCAGATCACGGTGTTCCCGGGGACCGGCTCGCCCTGTTATCGCTGCCTCTACCCGCAGCCGCCGCCCCCCGAGGAGGCGCCGTCGTGCGCCGAGGCGGGCGTGCTTGGCGTCCTCCCGGGCATCATGGGCGTCCTCCAGGCGACCGAGGCCATCAAGATCATCCTCGGCCTCGGCGATACGCTGGCCGGCCGGCTACTGGTCTACGACGCCCTCAAGACCCGGTTCCGCGAGCTCAAGTTGCGTCGCGATCCCAGGTGCCCGACCTGCGGTGACGGCGTCGACCGCGCCGCGATCCCGCTGATCGACTACGAGCAGTTCTGCGCCGGGCCGAAGCACTGACGCCGAGCTGATACACTCCAGGGGAACTGCTCGCCTCCGGCCAATCGATCGGCAACTACCGCATCCTGGCAAAGATCGGGACGGGCGGGATGGGTGCGGTCTATCTCGCCGAACACCCGCTGATCGGCAAGAAGGTCGCGCTCAAGGTGATCCACCGCGAGCTCGCTGGCAATCGCGAGGTCGTGCAGCGGTTCTTCCAGGAAGCGAAGGCCGTCAACAAGATCGGCAACGAGCACATCGTCGAGATCCATGACTTCGGCGTGACGCCGGAGAACGACCACTTCTACATCATGGAGTACCTCGAGGGGATCACCCTCGCGTCCGCTCTCGGCCGCGAGCGGACCCTCGAGACGATGCGCGCGCTCCACATCGGCGCCCAGATCGCGCACGCGCTCGCATCGGCGCACGCGGCGGGCGTGGTCCACCGCGATCTCAAGCCCGACAACATCATGCTGATGAACCGGATGGGCGATCCGGACTTCGTCAAGGTGCTCGACTTCGGGCTCGCGAAGATGTTCGCGGAGACGTCGGCGGTGAAGACCGCGGTCGGTGTGCTGCTCGGAACGCCGCAGTACATGTCGCCCGAGGCGTGCGAGAGCAAGCGCAACATCGATCACCGCACCGACGTCTACGCGCTCGGCATCCTGCTGTTCCAGATGCTGACCGGACGGCTCCCATTCGACGGCGAGACCATGGGCGAGGTGCTCGTCAAGCAGGTCACACAGCTGCCGCCGGCCCCGCGCGCGCTCAACCCGTCGATCCCGCCCGCGGTCGAACAGATCCTGCTGCGCTGCCTCGCGAAGTCGCCCGACAACCGGTTCCAGAGCATGAAGGCGCTGCGCGACGCGCTCCTCGATCCGGACGCGTATCTCCGGACGTCGCCGCCGATGGCGCCCGCGCGCTCGCTCGCCCCCGGCGAGACCCGGGTCGATGCGCGCACGGTGATCGCGCACGCCGAGGCGGTCCAGAAGGCGAAGCTCGCCGGGCTCCCGCCACCGCCGCCGCCGCGGACGGACGCCGACCAGGCACTGTTCGCAAACACGGTCGTCGGCGAGCGCGCGACCGGCATGATGCGCGCGCAGAACGGCGTGCCCGATATGGCGCAGCCGCAGAGCGTCAAGAACCACACGATGCGGATCGCTACGCCGCTCGGGTACTCGTCGCGGCCGCCGCGCAAGATGTGGCCGATCGTGCTCGTGATGGGCCTCTTGCTCGGGCTCGGCGGCGGTGCGTTCGCGGTGGCGTGGTTCGGTCGCACGGCGGCGCCGGCGGGCGCAGCGGATGCTGGCGTTGCGAGTGGCGCAGCGGTGATCGTGACCGACGCGGGTGGCCCCCAGGCCACGCCGATCGTCGCAGACGCCAGCGCACGCGGCAGCGCGCTCCTCTCCGGTACCCGCGACGCGGCGGCTGCCACGCCAATGGACGGCGCCGTGCCCACGGAGGCGCTCGCGAAGGTCTCGATCGACAGCAAGCCGCCGGGGGCGACGGTGCACGGGCCCGATGGCAGCGTGATCGGCAAGACGCCCCTCAAGTTCTCGTGGCCGATTGCGGCCGGCGAGGTGATCTTCGAGCTGCGGCGCCCGGGCTATCGCACCAAGCCGACACCGCTGACCGTCACCGGCAACACGGCGATTCTCGTCGAGCTCGATCGGCTGCCGTCGCGCGGTAGTGGCACGAGCCGGGGCAGCGGGGCTGGCAACAGCGATACCGGCCTGATGGTCCCCGAGTAGGACGACGTTCCGTCGTCACGTGGCAGGGCCTGCCGGGGTATATTGGCCGCATGATCGTCGCCCTGATTGCCGGACTGGTCATCGCGGTGCTGACCGCGGTGCTGTCCGCGCGTGCGGCCCGTGCCGAGGCATCGCGCGAGGCGCGCCGGGCGATCGATCAGGCACGCGGCGAGTCCGCAGCAGCGGTCAAGGCGGCAGAGCTCGACGCAGCGGCGCAGCGCAAGGCAATCGAGACCGCGGCGCGTACCGAGGCGCTGCAGATCCGGACCGTCGCCGACGATGCGATCGCGACCCAGGAATCCGAGCTCGAGGGGCGGGGCGAGCAGCTCGCCCGGCGCGAGACCGAGATCGCGAGCCAACAGGACGCGATCGCGCTGCAGGAAGAGCAGCTCGATCTCGCGCAGCGCGATGTCCAGTCGCGCCGTGATCGCGCGCAGGGGATCGAGCGCGATGCGCAGAAGAAGCTCGCGGCCGCGCGCAGCGATCTCGAGGGTCGCGCGGGTACCAGTGGTGCCGAGCTGATCGACCGCCTCGGCAAGAGCTGGCTCGACGATGCCCGTGCCCGCGCAGCCGCGCAGGTGCGTGCGATCGATCAGACGGGTGCGGATCCCGCCCACGAGCGCGAGGCGCAGCGGGTCATGGAGATCGCCGCCACGCGCTATCACCACCACTACCTGACCGAGCGTGCACAGAACAACCTCCGCGTCGGACCCGAGATCGTCGCGATCCTGCTCGATCACGGCGCGGCGATGCACAAGGCGCTCGAAGCGGTCTCCGGGCTCCAGCTCCTCGTCAACGATGACAAGGATGCGATCCGGCTCGATGGCCTCGATGGCGTCGGCAAGGAGATGGTCCGGCGCGCGATCGGCAAGCTCGTCAAGAAGCCCGAGTCGATCGACGAGGCGCGCAAGGATCCCGAGGCGTGGTCCGCGAAGGCCCGCGAGCACCTGAATCAGGAGATTCGCGCGCTCGGCAAGCGTGCGTTCCAGATCCTCGGGATCCAGAAGGCGCATCCCGAGATCGTCGAGCTGGTCGGCGCACTCAACTACCGCACGAGCTACACGCAGAACCAGTGGTGGCACGCGGTCGAGGCGAGCTATCTCGCGGGCATGATGGCCGCCGAGCTGGGCCTCGACGAGAAGCTCGCGCGCCGCGCCACGCTGATGCATGACATCGGCAAGGCATTGACCCACAAGATCGAGGGCTCGCACGCCGTGATCGGTGCCGACATCGCGCGCCGCCTGGGCGAGCCCGAGCTCGTCGCCAACGCGATCGGTGCGCACCACGCCGACGAGCCATGCAACTCGGTCTACGCGTATCTCGTCGCGGCCTCGGACGCGATGAGCGGTGCGCGGCCGGGAGCACGTCGCGAGCTCGCCGAGGGCTTCACCGCGAAGGTCGAGGACCTCGAGCGCATCGGCCTCGCGCGCCGCGGCGTGATCGATGCGCACGCGGTGCACGGCGGTCGCGAGCTACGCGTCTACGTGCGGGAGCGCGACGTCGATGATCTGACCGTCGTCGAGATGTCGACCGAGATCGCGAATCAGATCGCCGAGGAGATGACGTTCCCCGGTCAGATCAAGGTCACCGTGATCCGCGCGTTCGAAGCGACCGCTACGGCAAATTAACGTCACGCGCGCAGTGCGCCATCGATCGTCGTCCCGGCGCGCGCAGTGGTCACACCGCGCAGCATAAGCGAGCGGCTGCGTGTCAATCCGCGACGGGAGCGCTCGCGTGATCCGATCGCGATCTCCAAGCGGCTCGCCGAAGATGTCGTAGAGCGCTGCGCCGGCGTGAAGGATGTGCAGAACCAGATCCGCGTTCAGGGCGATCGCCAGATGGGCCGTGGCAACGGCAACACTGGGGTCGGTAAGAACGAAACGGAGATGTCGTCGACGGACGAGAAGCACCGCGCGTCGACGCTCGGTGTTGACATCGTGCCTCGCTCCCGGGCGAGCGCGGTGTGCCAGGCAGGACGAGTGACGGCGTCCTGCCTGGTCTTTGTTGCGGTGCGCCCACGGCACGTACGATGCAATCCTCACGTTCGCCATGCGCTACTACGACGAAGAAGATCCGAAGAAGCCGCGTCCGGTGGACTGCCGTCGCAAGGGTGACAACGCCGCCGAGTCCAAGGAGTACGGACCTCGCGAGGTCGCGCCGACCCGCAAGGACCACGACCGCGACCGTCACCGCCACGTCAGCTGCTGATCGCTCGCGGGTTTCGAACCTCGCGGTTGCTGATTTGGCTCGCTTGCCGGGGCTGGGAGAATCCCGGACCCGCGCGCAGCTATTTCAGCTAGTTGGAAGCGTCCTTCCGGATGCTTCAGTCCTAACGTTAAGGTAAGGGTTGGGCTTGACACCATGTGGTTGGCCCCACATAGTGCGTCCATCAGCACTAAACCTTACGTGAACGTTAGGTTTGAGGCGAGACCCAGATGAAGGACGAATCCAAGCTCATGCGCGTCGGGGAGCTCGCGAAGGCGGTCGGCAAGACCGTCCGCGCGATGCACCTCTATGAGGAGCTTGGTCTCCTCGAGCCCCGCGCGCGCTCCGAGGGCGGCTTCCGGCTCTACGGTCCCGAGGCCGTCGATCGCATCCACTGGATCGTGAAGCTCCAGGCGATCGGCTTCACGCTCGCCGAGATCCAGGGGTTCGTGAAGGACTTCCAGGGTGCCGGCTCGGGTCGCGCCGCGACCGAGAGTGTTCGCGCGCTGTTCACCGAGAAGCAGTCACAGATCCGCGAGCAGATCGTGCAGCTCCAGGTGATCGAGAACGATCTGAACGAAGCGCTCGCATACCTGGACTCGTGCCAGACCTGCAGCGACGACTACGCGCCGACCGCGTGTGGCGACTGCGATCACCACGGTCATCACAAGGGTGAGGCACCGCCGCTGTTCGCGGGGCTGTCGCGTCCGGCGAAGCCCGAAGACAAGGCGAAGGACTTCGACGTCCCCGTCACCGTTCTGTACCGCGAAGGAAACAACTGATGAGCGCCAAGGCAGCACCCAGCAAGCTCGACGTGTCCGCGAAGCGCGATGACGACGCCGTGAAGCTTCCGATCTTCATGGATAACCACTCGACGAGCGCGGTCGATCTCCGCGTCGTGCACGCGATGCTGCCGTTCTTCACGCAGCACTACGGCAACGCGGCGAGCCGCAACCACTCGTTCGGCTGGACCGCCGAGGCCGCGGTCGAGAACGCGCGTGCCCAGGTCGCGACGCTGCTCGGTGGCGACGCCAAGGAGATCGTCTGGACGTCCGGTGCGACCGAGTCGAACAACCTCGCGATCAAGGGCGCGGCGTCGTTCCTCAAGAAGCAGGGCAACCACATCATCACCGTCGAGACCGAGCACAAGTCGGTGATCGACGCGTGCAAGCGCCTGCAGCGCGAGGGCTTCGAGGTCACGTATCTGCGTCCCGCGAAGGACGGCCTCGTCACCCCCGAGCAAGTCGTCGCCGCGATGACCGACAAGACGACCGTGGTCTCGATCATGGTCGCGAACAACGAGATCGGCGTAGTCCAGCCGATCGAGGCGATCGGCGCGGCGATCAAGGCGCGCAACCCGAAGTGCCTGTTCCACACCGACGCCGTGCAGGCGTTCGGCAAGATCCCGTTCGACGTCGAGAAGGCGAAGGTCGACCTCGCGTCGATCACCGCCCACAAGTTGTACGGCCCGAAGGGCATCGGCGCGCTGTGGGTCCGTCGCAAGCCGCGGGTTCGCATCGATCCGTTGATCGACGGCGGCGGTCACGAGCGCGGCATGCGGTCGGGCACCCTGCCGGTCCCGATGATCGTCGGCTTCGGCAAGGCGGCCGAGCTCGCGCGCCAGGAGATGGAGGACGAGGCGATCCGGCTGCACGGTCTGCGCGACCGGCTCCACAAGGGCATCACCGCGCGGCTCACCGAGACGTACGTCAACGGCTCGATGGAGCACCGGCTGCCCGGCAACCTCAACATCTCGTTCGCGTTCGTCGAGGGCGAGAGCCTGCTGATGGCGCTCAAGGATGTCGCGGTGTCGTCGGGCTCGGCCTGCACCTCGGCGTCGCTCGAGC
>JBKJUF010000102.1:0-18420 GCA_046590445.1 Kofleriaceae bacterium | reverse complement strand
GCCGCCGCCGCTGCTACCACCGCCACCGCCGCCGCCACCACCGCCACCAGCGCCGCCGCCACCAGCGCCGCCGCCACCGCCACCAGCGCCGCCGCCACCAGCGCCAAGGCCGCCGCCACCAGCGCCACCAGTGCCGCCACCACCAGCGCCGCCGCCGCCACCACCAGCGCCACCGCCACCACCGCCGCCGCCACCATCGCCGCCCCCGGACGCGCCGCCACCCGACGCGCCACCAGACCCGCCGCCGCTCTTGCGATCCTTGGCCTCGATCTGCGCCTTGGCCTTCTCGGCCGCCATTCCACCGAGGGATCCCGCGCCCGATCCGGAGACGTTTGCAGCCGCGCCGCCACCGTTGTTGATCTGCACCGAGCTACCGACGATGTGGATCTCGGTGCCGGCCTTGATGCTGAACGTGGACGTCGCGTGCGTCAGCACGTCCTTGCCCTTGCCGGAGAAGCCCTCGCTCGTGCCGACCTTGAGCGCGTTGCTGTGGAAGACGATGTTGGCTTGTGCCTTGATCTCGATGTCGCCGGCGCTCTCGATCTTGATGAGCTTGGCCTTCGAGTCGAGGACGATCTTGTTCTTCTTCGTCTGGTCGACAATCGTGATCTTCTCTTCGCCGTCCTTGTCGTCGAAGATGAGCCGATGACCTGACTTCGACTTGATCAGCTTCGTGTTGTTCGAGCCCGAAGCGTTGACCTCGACGGGCTCCTGCTGCTTGCTCCACAGCGCGCCGATCACGATCGGCCGGTTGATGTCGCCGTGCTCGAACACCACGAGCAGCTGGTCCTCGACCTCGGGCAGGAAGTACGTACCGCGGCCTGCGCCGCCCATCGGCACCGCGATGCGTGCCCAGAACGTCTGCTCCTGCTCGCTCATCCACGGATACTTCACCTTCACGCGGTATCCGGGATTGTCGGGGCCTTCCTTGTTGTCGACAACGATCGCCAGATAGACCCCGCGCATCTTCGTGGCGCGGACGGCCGCAGGCATCGCCCGATCGATGGAGAAGATCGTCACTGGGTGTTCAATCGATGTTGATGATCGATGCGTCGTAGTTGCTCGGCGACCCCGACGTCATCTTGCCGGTCGAGCCGCCTTCGAATTTGATGTCGGTTCCGGCCTTCATCTCGATCGTCGTCTTCGCGTTGATCTTGATGCTGTCCTTGGCGTCGAGCAGCAGCTTGCCTGCCTTGCAAGTGATCTCGAGCTTGCCTTCCATCGTGGAGAACGAGACGCCGCTGGTTCCCGCCATTGGCGGCTTGTAGACCGCGCACACGTTCGGACCGGCGCCATCTTTCTCGAACTCGCCGATGCCGAGCATGTTCTTGCCGGTCTTGTCGGCGACAACGAGCTTGGTCTTGTTGGTGTCGTCGAGGATCAGTCGGTGGCCGGTACGGCTGCGGTAGCCACGAAAGTTGTTCGCGCCGTCCTCGTTGGGCTCTGGCGAAAAATCGGGCTTGCTCCACACGCCGCCGACGATCACCGGGTGGCTGATGTCGCCGGCGATGAACATCACGACGACGA
Organism: Kofleriaceae bacterium; assembly: GCA_046590445.1. Taxonomy (GTDB): domain Bacteria; phylum Myxococcota_A; class Polyangia; order Haliangiales; family Haliangiaceae; genus JABFXX01. The sequence goes on along the minus strand of JBKJUF010000102.1, from coordinate 16,893 downwards.
CGTCATCGACGTCGGGCAGCGTATACCAGCCGAACTTCTTTCCCTCCATCGGCGTCAGCAACTGGGCCCAGTGCGTCTGATCCTGGTCGCCACCGTCGAGCCACGGCAGCCGCACTTTGATGCGGTCGAGGTTGTCCGGATCCTTGTTCTGGCAGACGATCGCGTAGTGCAGTCCGAACTGCACATTATCGAGAGACTCGATGCGTGGTCCGCCGGCGCGCATGCCTATTTCTTCTGCGCGTCGCGCGCGAGCTTGATGATCGTCGAGTAGCCGCCCTCTTTGCCCTTCGGCATCGTGTGGCGGTGGGTGACGCCCATGACGTAGTACTTGCCGTTGAACGGATCGTCGCCGCTCTTCGCGTTGGCCTCGATCTCGATGACCTTCCCCATCTCGACGTCGGGGTTACCGGCGATCTCGGCCTCGCCCGTCAGGAACATCATGTTCATGTCGCGAAGCCTCGCCTTGGCGATCGCCATCGCTTCTTCCTTGCTCCAGATCGGATGGTCGACCGTGAAGGTCTCCTCCGATCCGTGCTTGCCGCACGCGTCGACCGCACCCTGCGATCCCAGAGGCGAGCTCTGCGCCGACGCATCGCCGGTGATCAGCTCCTTGGTCTCGGGATTCCAGCCCTTGACCGTCACCTTCTTGACGACCGTCGCGGACGTGATGCGTGGCGTGAAGCCACGAAGGTTTCCGCCCTCGTCGACGCTGATCTTCAGGCCGCTCGACGCCGACAGGTCGGGCTCCTTGACGTAGATCTTTGAATCGACACACCACACATGGCAGCCCATGCGAGCCGCACGCATGCGCAAAAACTCGAGGCCGCTCAGGTTGTGCTGGTAGACGTGCTTGTACGTGATCGATTTCTCGTGCTTCCACTCGAGGCTGAGGCCTGCGTCCTGGACGACCTGCGAGAGGATCTGTTGATCCGTCTTATCCATGAACGTGAGCGACTTCCGGATGCGCTTGAGGCGATGCATCTTGTTCATCGCCCGCACGAGCAGCTTCGTCGGCTCGCCGCCCTTGTAGATCGGCTCGAGCCCGACGACCTCGCCCTTGAAGATCACCTTGCTGTCTTTGCCGACCTTGACCTCGATCTCGCCAGCGATCTTGACCTTCGAGGTGTAGATGTCGTTCTGGTTCGAGAGCACGAGCGCAGCCATGTCCGGTTGGTACATGTCGCGATCGACGACGTACGAGATGAAGTTGCTATCAGGAACCTCTTCGCCGTCGATGTAGATATCTACGTTGGGTGCTGACGCTCCCACGGCTTACTTTTTGCCCTTCTTGTCGACGCTCGTCGCTTCCTTGAGCTTGACCGTGCACGTCGCGCGAAGCGGCTGGCCTTCGCTGGAGAACATCGAGTACTTCGTCGAGAGCGACTCGATCACGCACTGGAACTTCGGCAGCCCGCGATCGCCCCAGCTGATGACGCAGTGGTGCGGGCGACGCTTCTTCTCGTCCTTGGACTTCGGGTCCATGACCGCCGCCAGCTCCTCCAGGATCGCGACCTGACCGGCCACGTTGACGGAACGGCCGCCGCCCGCCTCGTAACCGTCGAACAGGAGCTCGACACTCATCGAGCGACCTTCGGCACCCGTGAACTCGAGGGCGATGCCGCCATCGCCACCACCGCTGCCACCCTGCGACCCGGTTTTGTTCGCCGAGTCAGGCTTCTTCCAGGGCACGCTCTGATCGACCTGGAGCTCCTTGGGGTTGTACTGCGCCTTGACGGTCAGGCTGGTCTTGTCGAGGCTGCCGATCGTCAACTTGGCTTTGGCTGGTTCGAAGCTCATAGGTAGGGCTCCCCGTTACGTGCGCGGGCGACATCCATGAGAACCAGGATGTGGCGATAGATCTCGTTCGCGACCTTCTCGATGTCGATCTGTGGAGCGGCACCGGCCTGGTTCGCCGCCGAGCTCGACGCCGCCGCGAGCGGCGCTGCTGCTGCCGGAGCGGAGCGGGTCGACGCGGCGACATGGCTCGAAGGCGCGGCGGTGACGAGCGTCAGCTCTGCCAGCGAGATGCCATCCGAAGCACCGGACCGATCTTCGAGCATCTTGCGAGCAGCGGACTCGAACCACGACGGGATCTCGACCTCGCCACCACCATACCGTCCCGACGGACGCCCGGTCTGCACGAGCTCCTGCGCGGCGGTCGGTGCGCGCATCACGGCACCGCTCTCACGGCTTGATGACGAGGACGAGCTCGACGACGAAGATGAAGCTGTAGGCGTGACATACGTGTCGAGCGCCTCGCCTGCCCGCGCGGAGAGCGTGCCGAGGCCAGGACGGTTGTCGATGCTGATCATCGAGTCGGCGACTTCGTTCGGGCTCCGACGCCGCGTCGACGTGAACGGCATCGCGCCGCCACCCCGCGCGTAGCTGCTCGTCTCGAGCGTGCCCGACGATGCAGTGACCGGGTCGTGATCGACGCCACCGTCCGCATACACGACGGGGAGCACGTCCCATACGGTTGCGGCACGCTCGCGCGCGGTGAGCGGACCATCTTCACCACGGCCCGCGAGCGCGAGGGCGCGTGCGGCGCGTGCGGCCGGCGACCAGCTGCGACCACTGGGCGATTGGCTGAGCGCGACGTAGAGCGCGTCGAACCGCGCCCTGCGTGCAGCAGGCACGAGCGCGCCAGCTGCGCCGAGCACATCCGATTCACCAGGCTCGGCCGCGAGCTGCTCGCCGATGTCGCCTTGCGTGCGCTGCTTGGTAGCGCCACTCGCGATCGACGCTTCGAACGACGAACCGGTCGAGGTCATGCCGCTGAGGTCACCAGCGAGCGTCGGTTCGGCGAGCGCGGCGTAGGTGCCAAGCTCGGCGACCGCCTGCGCAGCGAGCAGCTCGAGCGCCGCGACTGACATCGACTGCTGGCCATCGGGTGCGGCGGCGTTGAGGCCAAGCGCGGCGATCGTCGCCGCCGGCCACAGATACGCACCGCGGGGCATCTTGCGATCGACGCCGAACGCCGTGCCCGTCTGGTACGGTGCAGCCATCGCGTACGTCTCGCTGGACTCGACCGCAGTCGACGGCGTCATGCCCGTGGCACGCGTCGTCGCGATGATCTCGCCGGTCTGCGTCGGATATGCGGTGCCGAGGGTTTCGCGGAGCGTCGCGGCTCGTTCGCGGCGGTCGGACTCGATCGCCATGGCTTGCACGAACGTGCGATCGACGGTGCCTGCCATCGCGGTCAGCTGACCGGGACCGGCCAGCGCGAGCCGCGAGGCCTGAGCAGCCTCCGCCGGGCCTAGCCCGTAGACGCGCGCCGCGAGCACGAGCTCGGGCGACACGAAGTCGAGCGCAAGGTCGCTCGTCGACCGTTCTTGCGCGACCGACCAGCTGTATGCGCGATCCGCGATCATGCCGGGAGCGGTCCACGCTGCACCGGAGGGCTCGCCGGCGAGCGAGGCGTCACCGAGCATGGGCAAGCTCATCGCCTCGATCATCGAGCGGGCCGTCGCGGTCGAGATCGGTGACGACGTCGCGGCAGCGATCGTCGGCATCGCTTCACCGGACGCGGCAGCGCTGGTCTGGACGTCCCACGAGAGCAGCGCGGTACGCAGCGTCGTGAGCGGCGCGAACGAAGGCTGGAGCTGACCGGTGGGCGCCATTTTGGCGTCGCCGCCGATCGTGGCGTCGCCGATCGTGGCGTCATCGGTGTCACGACCGGCCTCGGGGGTACGCGTGTCGGGGGCGACATATGTCGGGTCCCACGTCGGCACTTCGCGGGTTGCGGCCAAACCGTCCGTGGTCGCGAGCGGCGTGCTCCAGGTCGCCCAAGATGGCTCGAGCCGTGCTCCGATCGACACCTCGTGAGCGTCGGAATCGAGCAGGCCGGCGAGGTACGTCGCCGAGATGCCACCACCAAACAGCGAGCGAACGTCGAAGCTGGCCGCGGCCGACATCGGCAGCACGTGGCGAAGCGCGGACGCGAACGGCGACGATGCTAGCTGCGCGGCGAACCCGGCGCCGGGGGCGGACGGTGCTGCGTGCGCGACCGCATCAGCCTGCGTGTAACGCTCGAACGCCGCCACACTGGGCATGGGTGTCTGGGGCGCGGTCATCTGGGCAGCGGCACCGGGGGCAACTCGACCACGCGACGCCGCCGCCGAGATCGCGGCGAACACGTCATCCGGGGTCTCGGCATCGTCTGCGAACCGCATGACACCGTCGCCGGTCGACGCCGACGCCGACGCGACCGCGGAGCTGGCCGTCGATGCCGCCGCGTTCGCCGCCGCGTTCGCCGCCGAAGCGGAGGTGACGACGACATGGCCATTGGTGTCGACGCGGACGTGCTCGCCCGCGCGCTCGATGTCGAACGTCGGCGCGACGAACACCGAACCGGGCGCTGCATCGGCGAGCGCTTGCAGGCGCGTCGGTCCGACGGTCGCGGCGAGCGTGTCGAGCGATTGCTTCGAAGCACCCGCAAACCGTGCGAGCCAGCGATCGGCCCAGGCGACGTGCGAGAGCGCCGCCGGAGATGCCGACGCGGTCGCGTCGAGTGCGCCCGAAGGGGCGACGCGCGACGTCGGTGCGGACATCCACGACATCGTCGGCACGCGAGTCGCACTCGACGCGACGCGGGTCGTCATCGGCAGCGGCAACGGCAACGTGCGAGCCGGAGCAGGATCTGGTTGCGCGAGACGCGTCATCGAGCGGGCGCCGGTCAGCGCGCCGGGTTGTTCCGCGATCACGTGAGCGCGGTCGACGGCGGCCACGAGGCCACCGAGCCCGGCCGGCATCATCAGGCGGGGACCGCGCGTTGGCTCGGCAATGACGCCCGAAGCGGCACCACGTGCGAGCAACTCGACGGTACGCAGCGCTTCGTTCAGCTCGTTGATTGCCTGCATCGCGCGCTCGGGACGCTGGCCGATGAACGCGGCGAGCTCCGGCGGCAGCGCTGCGATCGCGGCCGAGACCTCGGCCGGCGCGCGACGCTCGGCGGGCATGGTGTCCGACGTGGTCGCGTCGCTACGCGCCTCGATCGACGTGCGTGCGTGAGCGGCCGCTTCAGCGCGAGCGCCCTCGTGTAGACGCTGCGCAGCCGTCCGCTCGGCAACGCGCTGCGCGATCCGCTCCTCGACGCGTCCACGCTCGGCCGTCGTCGCGGTCTCGCTATGACGGATGCGCTCGACCTCGCGCTGGCTCGCCTGCTCGGCCTGTGTGCGAACCTGCTCGCCACGGGTGACTGCGGCACGCTGGCGAAGCTCAACCTCGGCGCGCTGGGCGGCCTCGCGAACGTCCGGCGTCACGGCGGTATCGACACGCGCTGCTTCGGTACGTGCGACGAGCTCGCGCTCGGCGGACTGCCGCGCGATCCGCTGGACCTCGGCGATTCGCGCGCGCTGCTCGGCGTAGCGCTCGGCGAGCTGCCCGGCTGCGATCTGCGACGGCGATTCGTACGTCGGCTCGACGCTTGGCGCGACATCGGCGGCGCGCGGTGCGGGCGGCGTGACGAGCTCGGGCATCTGCATCGACAGTCGTGTCGGCTCGGTCGTGCGCGTGGTCGCTGCACGGTCGAGCATGGCCGACAACATGTTGCGCAGTGCCGGCGTCATCCGCGCCGTCGGCGCAACCAGAGCTGGCGATACGGCACGCGCCATCGTCTCGGCGGCCTGCACGGCGGCGAACGGGACGAGCGACGAGTAGAGCTGCGACGGCGCATCGCTGCCGCCATAACCAACGCCGGCCGGTTGCTGCGTGGCCGACGCGACCGAGAGCGACGGCGCGACGTACTCGTACAGCGCCGACGGCAACGCGGCCGGTGCCTGCGATGCTGTCGCGGGGGGCACGTATGTGCCACGCGTGGTGAACAGCAACGGTGCAGCGGAACCGGTCATCTGCGGCGCCTGGCGCGCGGCAGCCATCCAGTCGAGCTCGTCCTGGTACCACGGCCGTGGGAACACCCACGACACGTTGTTCGGGGCGCGCTCGCCGAGGCCTTCGCTGCGATACTGGCTGAACAGCCTCAAGGACGCCGACCGTTGCGCGGTCTCGATCCAGGGAGAGATCAAACGATCGACGAACCCGAGCGAGCGCAGCGGACGCTGGCGGCCGCTCTCGGACTCTGGCGCCCACCGCTCGACGTGACGGTTAGCGACGTGCATCGCTAGGCCACCACCGCGCGTGGCGAAGACAGGCCCGGCAAGGGCCGCGGTCAGGGCGCGTGGTTCGTTGATCTCGTTTGCCATCTGGTTAGCCGAACTTCAGTCCCTCGTGCGCGATCTCGAGCGTCTCGATCGAGAGCTCGCTCTTCGACGCATCGAGCTCGGACAGCTCCCACTTCGCGGGCCAGCCGCGGACGAACGTCCACTTGGCGACCTCCTTGAGCGCGGTGTCGAGCTGGATGATCTTGCCGGTCTTGATCCGGTTCATCGTTCCGTTGAGCCACTCCTGGCGCCACTTCAGCAGCGCGGAGTTGCCGGTGAAGCCCTGCTTGAGGACGATGTTCGACCACTTCGTCGCGCCGACGAGCGAGAACGTCGTGTCGTTCGCGCCACCCTCACGCACGGGGACGACCTCGGTCTCGTACTTGAGACCGCTCACGCTCTTGAAGAACGCCTCACCGCCACCGCCACCGGCGAGACTGAGCTCGACCTTGAAGCAAAATACCGGCAGCGGGTCTTTTCGAGTACCGGGGTTGTTGGCCACCATTTGTTTTGCTCCTACGTCGCAGGGCTGGAACCGGTCATCGTCTGGGTGAGGGAGATCATGATGAACTCTGCGGGTGCCACAGGGGCCACGCCGATTTCACAAATCAACAGGCCAGAATCCACTTGTTCCGGAGGGTTGGTCTCAGCATCGCATTTTACGAAGAACGCCTGTTCGGGATTCCCTCCGGCCAGCATTCCCTTGTTGTGAAGCTCCGAGAGAAACGCTGCGGTTCGATCCCGGACCAGCTCCCAGGTACGGTGATCGTTTGGCTCGAACGTAATCCACGCGAAGCCTGCCTCGATCGACCGCCGTAACATGATGAAAAGACGACGGATCGAGACGTAGCGCCAGCCAGGGTCCGACGACGCGGTTCGCGCCCCCCATGGCCGGACCCCGCGTTGCAGCCTAAAGGTATTCACAGCCTCGCTATTCAGGAGGCCGATGTGGTCCTCGGTGATCCGGAGCGAGACGTCCTCGGCGCCCTCGATTTCGAGGTTCGCGGGGGCGTGATGCACCCCCTCGAGATCCCGCCGCGCATAGCACCCAGCCAGGTAGCCGGACGGCGGCACGATCGCCGCATGGCCGCTCACTCCCGTGGTCCGTAGCCACGGCCAATAATACGCGCAGAAGGAAGAATCGGTGCGCCGCCGCCACCGCCGGACCCACTCGATGTCCTTGCTCTGCGGGATGTCGAGGATCGTGAAGCGGTCCTTCTGGTTCTCGCAGATCGCGATGAGCTGATCCTGGAGCCGTTGCGCCTTGAGCTCGCCGGACGGCCCCGGCTCGCGGTTGTAGAACAGCATCGCGTCCGGGACGATCATCAGCGCGATCTCCTCGTTCGCGGCGAGCGACATCAGCCCGGTGCGCTCGCCCGGCCCCATGTCGTGGCCGATGAAGTCCTCGGGCGTCACGGCTTCGATGCCGTCGCGACCGCCGGACAGCCGCGTCATCGCGAGCGGCTCGGGAAGGTTGTGGGGCACCGGTGACTTGGTGTGGAGATCCTCGAGCCGAACCAGCCGCGACCGCTGCGAGACCACGCGCGGCGCGTAGTTTCGCGACGACGGATGCATCTGCAGGCCCTTGAACACCTCGCGCCGTTCCTTCATGGCGACGTGGATCTCGAAGGTCAGCACCTCGAGGTATGTTGGCGCGGCGGCGCGGTGGCGACGGTTAACCGGAGTTTCGGTCGACCACTTCAGGATCTTGTCGCCGACCTCGGTGATGACGACGAAGTCGGAGTTCTCGCGGTCGTAGATCCGGACCGCCGCGCCGACCTCGAAGCCGCGCGTGACGTTGACGTGCGCCTCGCCATGACCGATGTCGAGATCACGCGTCAACAGTGCTTGCGAGCCAGCGGCGTGCACGCACCGGAACCAGATCGTGTTGCCCCACGTGCCCTCGTTGAGCGCGCGGATCCTGAGCGACGGCTTGTTCCAGTCGTCGATCTGCATGTGCTCGGCGCAGGCCGCATGCTCCAATGCCGGCACCTCGCCCTTGGCAGCGCAGTGCGCGACGCGGACGACCCAGCAATCGGTACCGCCATTGCGGAAGAAGCCGTGGACCGAATCGGAGGTGTACGAGTCAGCGGTGTAGCCGAAGATCTCGACGAACTCGTCCCAGTTGGAGAGTCGCGTCGCCTCGTTCATCGGCCCCTTCTGGGTGATGCCTGCGAAACCCGCGATCCGGGTGTTCGCGATCGACATCGGCGGGGGCGCCACCGAGTCGAAGCTCTGATAGATGCCTGGGGCTCTGGGGTCTGCGGACGGTCGCATGCGCATGGCGGTGAACTTTCGAGACGAAGTTAGCGACGGCGTGCTTCGTTAATCTCGCGGTTGACGCGCGCGATCTCGCGAAGCCAGACGTGTCGTTCTTCATGTTCCATGTCGAGGATGTCGTCGATCGACCAGTGGAAGTGGTACGCGATGTACGCGATCTCTTGGTACAGCTGCTCGCGCGGGTAGGTAGCGACCGCCGCCCAGGTTACCCCGGGCCAGACTGGCCACTACCTCCGTCCTCGGCGAGCAACGCACCGGTGACCATGTCGACATCCATCTCGTGCGCGCACTTCGGGCACGTGATGTGATGCTTGGGAGTTCCGCCCTCTTCGTTGATCTTCCGGTAGAACTCTTGGAGGTACGCGAGGTCGGTCGAAAACAGGTTTTCGATCATGTCGACCGTGACGTGGTTGTGCTCGCCGAGCTTCGTCACGACGCGCGACAGCAGCACGATCACCAGATACGCCCGGTTGCTCTGCACGCGGTAATCCTGTAGCGGCAGGATCTCGTCGCGCGCCGTCGCCAGGCGCATCACGCCATCGCGGTGCAGGTTGCCATCCTCGTCGACGTAGCCGCGCGGGAGGCGGAACGAGTACTGAGTCTTGAACGCCATCGGCCCTTATCCTTCATTGCTAACCGACAGGCCGAAAACACAACGACCTGCTCGGTTTTCCCCAAGCAGGTCGCATCGTATCAAGAGCGTTCGTTCAGGTGAGCCAGGTGGCGAGCAATAATGACCTCCGCGGTCTCTCGGCCGGACGACCTCGCTCCCTACGCCAACTACGAGTCGTACTCGTTGATCTTGAACTCCATCTTCTCGACGTAGAGCTCGACGTTGAAGCGCTTGATCTTCTCGCTGTTCGCCTCGGCGTCCTCGTCGCTGAACTTCTTGAAGCCGACGTTCTCGAGCGTGATCTCGCCGAGCTCGTCCTTCATGTTCGGGCCGAGGAAGACGATGCGGCCGTTGAGCTCGTGCTCCTCGCGGCGGTCACCGTCGATGAACCACTTCTTGGCCGCGTCCGCCCAAGCCTGGTGATCGGCATACGAGATGCCGAGCTTGATGTCGGGGATCGTGACCTTGGCCGGGTGCTTCGTGTTCTCGACGAAGATACCGATCATGTCCGTCGCGACCGCGCACTTCCAGGTGAACGAGTCGACCGTCGCGATGCGGTCACAGGGCAAGCCGCCGATTTCGACGCGGAAGTTCGAGCACAGCCACGCCTTCTGCTTCGGTCCGACCTTGCCGCGAATGTCCTCGCCTCCACCCTTCGCCCAGCGAACCGTCTCGGCCTCGAAGCCGATGTCGAAGTACGCCGCATCCTTCGAGGACCCGTCCAGCTTGGGGATGGTGATCTCGGTGACGAGCGCGTTCGAGAACGTCAGCGACGACTGCGCCTTGTAGTTGAAGTCGGCCGACGTGAACGTGCCGTTCTTCGTGATGTAGCCCTTGTCGAAGGCGGCCTTGATCCAGTCGTACATCCCCTTGCCCATGCCGATGCCGATGGTCGCCTTGCCGGGCGTCCACTTGACGTTCGAGACGTGCTTCTTCTGGCGGTTGTCGGGACCGAGATCGTTCGTGACGATATCGGCTTCCATCGCGAGGCCGCTGAACTTCTTCAGGAAGCCGACGTTGAAGCCGTCGATGTCGAGCGCAAACCGTCCACCCGTGTACGTACGTTGACTCATTTATCTGTGTCTCCCTGTAACTCGATCGTCTGCCGGCCCGGCATGGAGAGCGTCGGCGGCCACAACGCTACAGTTCCCGATCCCCGCGAGACTCAAGTCTCGCCCGCCCTTCCTTGTGGTCACCGAAGATCCCCTTGACGTTATTCGAAGCTGTCTCCTCTTGGCCGTCGGGTCCGTCCAGGGCCGTATTGCCGTGGACGCCCTCTCTTCAGTGGTCTCTTACGAGCCCTCGTAGAGGTTTCTTCCTCTGCAGGGTCCCTGATAAGGCGACCGACCGACGCCACGACCGCGTATGTGCGAAGTCGTGACCTCGAGCGATGACTTACCTCGTCACCGCATCAACCCTTACTCTTCGACGCCGCCGCCGGACGCCATCTGGCCAATCCGGAAGATGACGAATTCCGCGGGCTTCACCGGCGCGAGACCGATCTCGACGACCAGCTGACCGGCGTCGATGACCTCGGGCGGATTGGTCTCCTCGTCACACTTGACGTAGAAGGCCTGCTCCGGGGACGTCCCCATGAGCGCGCCGTTGCGCCAGAGGAGCGCCAGGAACGAGCTGATCGTCCGCTGCACGCGCTTCCAGAGGCGATGGTCGTTGGGCTCGAAGACGACCCACTGGGTCGCGCGCTCGATCGACGACTCGACCATGATGAACAGCCGGCGCACGTTGATGTAGCGCCACGACGGATCGCTCGAGAGCGTGCGAGCGCCCCAGATGCGAATGCCACCGTTCATGAACCGAATGGCGTTGATGCCCTTCGGGTTCAGGAGGTCCTGCTCGCCCTTGCTGACGTTGTACTTGAGGCCAAGCGCGCCCCGCACGATCTCGTTCGCGGGCGCCTTGTGGACGCCGCGCTCGCTGTCGGTGCGCGAGTAGACACCCGAGATGTGGCCCGACGGCGGAACGAAGATGTTGCCCTTGTCCGGGTCGTAGACCTGGATCCACGGGAAGTAGTACGCGCCGTACTTCGAGTCGCGCGGCTTCGGGAGCTTGTCGACGCCACCCGTGATCGTCTCTGGCGAGTCGAGGACCGCGAAGCGATCCTTGCGCGTCTCGGCGTGCGACAGCAGCGCGTCCTGAACGGCCGGCGAGACCTGACCCGGGGCCGCGAGGATCGCGATCTCGTCGATCTCGTCGAAGCACTTCAGGCCGGTGCGTGCACCCGGGCCGCCATCGCGACCGATGTAGAGCGCATCGCGACCGCCACCGGTCGTGACCGGCTGGGCCTGCTTCTCGTCCTTCTTCTCGCCGCCCTGCGCCTTGACCTCGACCTTGGCGGTCTCGGGTGCGCCGACGTTGACGATGAAGCAGCGCGAGCCGCCATTGTTGAAGAAGCCGTAGACCGCGTGCGCGAGGTGCTCGCTGCAGTCCTTGAAGTCGCCGAACGTCTTCACGAACTGCGACCAGTTCGTGATGAGGACGGACTCGTTCACGGGACCCTTCGAGGACTCGCCGAGGAAACCAACGGTGTTGGTTCCGACTGCTTCGATCGGCTTGGAACCGCGATCGACTTCTTCGACATAAACGCCAGGTGACAGGTAGCTGGTAGCCATTTCGAGTGTTCTCCCTTGTCGTTGCAGATGACGGCGGTCTTCGTCCGTCTATCCCACCCGGTCGGCTCGGTATTGAGCGTTTCCGGGTTTCCTCGGCTCGACCCGTGCCCCATGCACGTGACGAGCACGAACCTTATTTCTTCGTTCCGCCGCCTCCACTGCTTCCGGGCGTGCCGCCGAGGTCGAGCCTGCGAGCGGCGAGGAACGGGTTGCCCGACGGACCGGTCTCGGAGACCCGGGGGTCGGTGATCGACTTGTACTCGAGCTGGCGTGACTGCACGCGCTTGAACTCCTCGAGCTTCTCCGGAAGGATCGGGATCGCGGTCCACGCCTGCACCGCCGGACGCACCGGCTGGTTGAGGCTTCCCCAGAACCGCGCGAGCGTGCCTTCATCGAGCCGCGCTGACATCAGGATGTTGAGCTTGAAGTCGTCCTCGAACGACTGGCCCTTGAGGCGGTCACGCGTGATCTCCGGGTTCTCCATCACGGTGCGGATGATGAGCCCGAGCAGGAGCTGCTCGTCCTCGGGCGTCTGCGCCCACGCGGACATCAAGTAATCGAGGCGGACCCACAGCCGGCGGCGGCGGAAGAACTCCTTGATCGAGCCGTCGTCCTGCGGAACCTCGACGAGCTCGCTCGACGGCGTCGAGTCATAGCCCTCGGGATCGATCGACATCTGGTAGAGGTAGACCGAGACCGCGGGCAGCTTGCCTTCGATCGCGTCCGGCTTCGGCGCCTGCTCGACGATGTGCACGCGCTTGTAGCCGTTGCGCTTGAATTCGTCCTGCAGCAAACGCGAGAGCGTTTCCGACGTCTCCTTGATGATGTGGTGTTGTGGCGTCATCGAGTGGCGTCAGGCGCGGCAGCTTCCGTCCCCCAGAAACAGCGCGGACGGATGTTAGCTCCTTCGCCACTTCTCTCAAGCGGTTAGGGCGTCAAAAAGCCGCGTCTCATTGACACCGTGCATCTAGGTAGACATCGTGTGCGAATGACCCGCAGACATCTGTTCGTCTGCACCAATCCACGTGCGAGCGGAAAGCCGGCGTGTGGACCGCGTGGGGGCGACGCGATCGTGGCTGCTGTCCAGAACCTCTTGATCACGCGCGGCGCGACGGATGTCCTCGTCACGCCTTGTGGTTGTCTCGGTCCCTGCTTCGACGGACCGAACGCCGTCGTGTATCCGGACGCGGTCTGGTACGGCGCGCTCGACGTCTCCGACGCAGCGGGTCTCGTGGAACACCTGATCGACGGGACTCCGCTCGCTGCGAAAAGCGCTGAACCGCCCGGGAGTTGAGCCCGGCGTCACAGCCCGCTCGCCCGGCCAATCGTTTTTCGCAACCGCGGCCGCGTCCGGCCGAGACCTCCGCCCAACCAGGAGGTCCGAGATGAAGACGCACGTGATCCTCGATCTGCAGACGGGACAGCTCTACACGGTCGGTCGCGACGGCACACGCTACACGGCGGCGGAGGTGACGCGTGCACAGTTTCGCGCAAAGCGCGGCGACGAAGCGGCGCGCGCGATCATCGCGAACATCGATCGCACCGACGAGTTCGCCGACACCGACCCGGTCGAGGTCATGAAGCGGTTCGTGCACGATTGCCCCGAGTGCCGGGCCGCGCTCGCACGCGGTGAGGCGGCGCACTTCGGCGTGCCGATGCTCGACGAGGTCGGCGCGCGCGCGGAACGAGACCGGCCGAAGAAGCTGCGCTGGCGCGAGCAGCGACGCGTGCGGCGCTGAGCCTGCTCAGCCGATCGCGGCGCCGATGCGCGCAACCGGAGTCGCAGCCCAGGCGGCGAGTGCGCGCGCCGTCGTGATGTCGAGGTCGTCGGTGATGAGCGTGGTCGTCACCCACGGAAAGCTATCGGACACGATCGCGGCGAGGTCCGTCGACGACGCCACGCCGAATCCGGGAGCGAGCAAGCACACGCTGATGTGGAGCTGCGGCCGGTTCAGCAGCTCGATCGCCTCGAGCGGGGTCTTCGGTGCGAGCGGGGTCAGCCCGTTGCGCGCGAGCTGCTCGATCAACGAATCGCGGCGCTCGGCCTGATCGTCGATCACGAGGACCGCACGCCGCTCGGCCGCCGAGACCGCGTGCTCGATCGAGCACTCGATCGCCGAGCGCATCGCCGCCGGGACTCGATCGAAGATCACGGCGAGGTGCCAGCCGGCGCGTGGCCCAAGATGGAGCGAGCCAGCGAACGCTGGCGAGCGGGGCGAAACGCGGTCGACGCGAACCGCGCGCGCGGTGACCCACCCGTCACCCTCCGGGAGCCGCAGCTCGAGATCGATCGCGTCTTCCGGCAACGCACCGCTCGGCTTGGCCGCCAGGTGAACGAGAGCACCGGTCGCGGAGAGGTTCTCGAGCGAGCCGTGCAGCGGCGTCGGCCCGTTGTCGGAGTGAAGGACCGCGAAGCCGCGAGCCGGGACTCGCATCGCACGTCGACGTTCGAGCTCTGCCATGCGTCGCCGAGCATACGCGACGAGATGCGCGATGCGCTCGCAAACATCGAGTCATCGGACGTGTTCCGGATGCGGACATGTTTTCCGCTGGCGGTGTGCACCCTGCGTGGCGAAGCGCACACGGGAGCATGATCGCACCGACGATCGAACGCGCAGATTCGCGGGTCCGTATGGTGCCGTACGCAGATCGTGGAAGAGCTCGCACGAGCGGTGGCGCTCGCGGCGATGCGGAGCGGTGACGCGCGGCGTCAGTACGTCAGGATCGCGTCGAGGTTGCGGCGCTCCCAGCGCTTCGCCTCGTCGTACTGCTCGAACTGCGCCTCGTCGGCGAGGAATGATTTCGAGTGGAACTCGCGGCGACCGTTCTTGACGCGGATGTCGTGCACCTGATGCAGCATCTCGTGGAACACGATCCACGCTACGAAGTAGCGCGGGATGAACTCGCGATCGAGCGAGCGATGGATGCGGATCAGCCGATCCTCGACGGAGTAGCTGCCCATCTTGATCGAGTTGCGCCGGCGCGGGCGGCCGCAGCGCGCGCCCCACGTGATCGCTGCGTCGATCTTGTTCTCGAAGTAGCGCGCGTTGAGCTCGTCGTAGATCGCGCGGAGGTCGTGATGTTCACCGGCGGTGAAGATCACCGTGGTCGGCGTGCGGCGCGAGCGGCCGCGGACGTGACCGGAGTTGTCGTCGATGAAGTCTCCGAGCACGCGCGAGGCGTCGGCGTCGTTGTCGGCGATGTAGCGCGCGAGCGCGCGGGTGATCAGCGGATCGGCGTCCGCGAACATGTGGTGCAGTCGAACCTCGTAGCGGCGTTCCTTCGCGACGCGCCGGACCGAGAGCATCGTGTAGCGGTTGTCGGTGAGCGTGACCTGAACGCGGCCGCGCTGGAGGTGCGCGCGGATCCGACGCTCGAGGCTATCCTGAGCATCGAGGATCTCCTGCGAGATCCGCTTCGTGGTCTTGGACGCGCCGCTGCGACGTAGGGCTTCGACCAGTCCGACTGCGCGGCTCGTTCCTTCACTGGACAGCAAGCCGCCAGTACGTGGCGAACCGCCAGCACATAAATCGACGCACGACGAGGCAGAGGGTGATGCCGGCAAGGCTTCGCTCAACGCGGACTCCTCTTATTGAAGCACATCGACAAGGTATGGGTGCTCGTAAGTCAGGGCGGTCGCTGGGCAGACGGGTACCCATGCGTAGCCCGCTCCGGTCGCCACGCGATCTGCCCGCCACCGCCACAACAACCAACAAGAAAATGCTAACGCGCCGCGTCCCTGTGGATCAAATTATCCACAAGCAGAGGGATCGGATCCGATCGCAACTGTTGGGAAAACTGGATGTATGGCGGGATCGCACCAGCCCTCGGACGGATCAGCTATCGTCCGCGGCCATGAGTGCGTTTCTGTCGACTCACACGAGGACTCATAGCTGCGGCGCGCTGCGCGCTGGGGACGCCGGCAAGAAGGTCGTCCTGACGGGCTGGGTCCAGTCGTATCGCGATCACGGCGAGCGGATCTTCATCGACCTTCGCGACCGCGATGGGGTGACCCAGATCGTCGCGGACAAGTCACGGATCGCGGCGGTCCACACGATCGCCGACACGCTCCGCGCCGAGTGGTGTATCGGGATCGTCGGCGAGGTCCGCATGCGCGGCGAGCAGCTCTCGCGGGGTGAGCCCGGTGAGGAGCGCAAGCTCAAGAAGATGACGAACGAGAAGATTCCGACCGGCGAGGTCGAGGTCTGGATCGACGAGCTCGAGGTGTTCTCGGAGGCGGAGACGCCGCCATTCGCGATCGAGGACAACATCGACACGAACGACACGGTGCGCCTGAAGTACCGCTATCTCGATCTGCGCCGTCCGCGGCTGCAGAAGAACCTCGTGATGCGCTCGCAGATCACGCGGACGACGCGCGACTACCTCGGCACGCATGGCTTCCTCGAGATCGAGACGCCGTTCATGGTGAAGTACACGCCGGGTGGCGCGCGGAACTTCCTCGTGCCGTCGCGGCTCAACCCCGGCAACTTCTACGCGCTCGCTGAGTCGCCGCAGATCTTCAAGCAGCTGCTGATGGTCGCGGGGTACGAGCGCTACTTCCAGATCGTCCGCTGCTTCCGCGACGAGGATCTGCGCAACGAGCGGCAGCCCGAGTTCACGCAGATCGACATCGAGATGTCGTTCGTCAACGAGCAGATCCTGCAGACCATGATGGAGGGGCTGATCGCGACGCTCTGGAAGAACGTGCTGGGCATCGAGCTGACGCTTCCGCTGCGGCGCATGGCGTACGCCGAGGCGATGGACAAGTATGGCGTCGACAAGCCGGACCTCCGGCTCGACCTCACGCTCTGCGACATCACCGAGCCGACGCGGACCAGCGGCTACGGGATCCTCGAGAGTGTCGTCAGCGGTGGCGGCATCGTGAAGTGCTTGCGCGTCCCCAAAGACGAGAAGCTGACGCGCGCGATCCTCGACGGGCTCGCCGACTTCGCGAAGTCCTTCGGTGCGCAGGCCGCGTGGATCAAGGTCGGCGAGGCGGGCGCGTGGAGTGGCGGACCGGCGGCGAAGAACTTCAACGAGGTCGCGCGCCAAGCAACGAACCAGATCGCAAAGGCGCAGCCCGGCGACGTGCTGATCTTCGTCGCGAACAAGGCGAAGATCGCGAACACGACGATGGGTGCGATCCGGCTGCACATCGGCGAGAAGCTCGGCTTGATCCGGAAGAACGAGTGGCAGTTCATGTGGCTCGTCG
>JBKJUF010000759.1:0-40685 GCA_046590445.1 Kofleriaceae bacterium | reverse complement strand
GGCCCGATGCAGGCCGCGATCCTCGGGCTTGGCCTCAACTACGCGGCGTACGAGGCGGAGGTCTACCGCGGCGCGCTGCTCGCGATCCCGCGCGGGCAAGGCGAGGCGGCGCGCGCGCTCGGGCTCGGACCGTGGCAGACGCTGCGTCACGTGATGGTGCCGCAGGCGCTCCGGCTCGCGCTGCCGCCGATGACGAACGACTTCGTGGCGCTGCTCAAGGACTCCTCGCTGGTCAGCGTGATCACCGTGATCGAGTTGACCAAGCGGATGACGATCGCCGCCGTCGACATGCGGAGCTGGCTCGTCCCCGGCCTCGCGTGCGCGCTGATGTACCTGATGCTGTCGTTCCCGCTGTCGGAGCTCGCGCGGCGGCTCGAGAGGAGGCTCGCGCGTGATCAGCGTCCGCACACTCTCTAAGCGCCATGGCGATCGCAAGGTCCTCGAGGGCGTGAGCGCCGAGGTTGCCAAGGGCGAGACGATCGCGATCGTCGGCCCCTCGGGCGGCGGCAAGTCGACCCTGCTGCGCTGCCTCAACTATCTCGAGAGCTTCGACGAGGGCACCGTCGAGATCGCGGGCTTCAAGCTGCGGCCGAACATGGGGCGCGGCGATCGCCGGACGCTACGCGAGCTGCGCACCCGCGTCGGCATGGTCTTCCAGTCGTTCAACCTGTTCCCACACCTGTCGGCGGTCGAGAACATCACGCTCGCGCCGCGCGTCGTCCGCGGGCTATCTCGCGCGGTGACGATCGCCAGGGCGGTCGAGCTCCTGAAGCAGGTGGGCCTCGGCGATCGTGGCCGCGCGTTCCCGCACGAGCTCTCCGGTGGCCAGCAGCAGCGAGTCGCGATCGCGCGTGCGCTCGCCCAGGAACCTGACGTCCTGCTGTTCGACGAGCCCACGAGTGCGCTCGATCCCGAGATGCGCGACGAGGTCATGCGGGTGATCCGCGATCTCGCGGCGAACGGGATGACGATGCTGGTGGTCACCCACGAGATGCAGTTCGCGCACGACATCGCGAGCCGGATCTGGGTGATCGATCGCGGCACGATCGCCGAGGACGGTCCGCCCTCGCAAGTCGTCGACAATCCGCAGACCGCGGTCGCCCGCGAGTTCTTCGGACGCCTGCGCCGGTCCTGACGCAGACAATCGGGCGAAAGCGGTAGAATCGAGACGTCCGATGGAGACGAGCGAACAGATCCCGGTGGTCGACATCCGTCGACTGGACGACGCGCCGGCCGTGCTCGCCGAGCTGGACCATGCGTCCCGCAACTGCGGGTTCTTCCAGGTGGTCAACCACGGCGTCGAGAGCGAGCTGATCGCGGCGCTTCGCGCACAGATGCGCGCGTTCTTCGCGCTGCCGATCGCGACGAAGCGGGCGATCGAGCGGACCGCCGAGAACACGTGGGCTTCTACGATGGCGAGCTCACGAAGAACCGCCGCGACTGGAAGCAGATCGTCGACGTCGGGCCGGACAGTTGTGCGAGATCCAGATCTCTCGCTTCCGTATCTGATGACGGGTCGACAGGAGACGTGCCATGGCAAGGCTTGAGAGCATCCTGGAGGTAGTTGGCGGCACGCCCGCCGTCCGCGTGCACCGGCTGGCGCCGGCGGGCATCAACCTGTACGCCAAGCTCGAGGCGCAGAACCCGATGGGTTCGGTCAAGGATCGGCTGGCGCTCGGCGTCATCGAGGATGCCGAGCGCCGCGGCGAGCTGCGCCCCGGCGGGACCGTCGTCGAGGCGACGAGCGGCAACACCGGGATCGGCCTCGCGATGGTGTGCGCCGCCAAGGGTTACTCGCTCGTCGTGACGATGGCCGAGAACTTCAGCATCGAGCGTCGCAAGATCATGCGGTTCCTCGGCGCCAAGGTGGTGCTGACGCCGGCCTCGCAGAAGGGCAGCGGCATGATGGCGAAGGCCGCCGAGCTCGCGACGGCGCATGGTTGGTTCAACTCGCGACAGTTCGACAACCAGGCGAACGCCGACATGCATTCGCGCACCACCGCGCGCGAGATCCTCGCGGACTTCGAGGGCGTGCGGCTCGACTACTTCGTGACCGGCTTCGGGACCGGCGGCACGCTCAAGGGCGTCGGACGCGTACTGCGCGAGCACCGAGCGGAGACGAAGATCATCGTCTGCGAGCCCGACAACTCGCCGATCCTCGGCAGTGGGGTGGCGCAGCCGTGGTCGCCGGACGGCACTCCGTCGGCGAGTCATCCGTCGTTCCGCCCGCACCTGATCCAGGGCTGGTCCCCAGACTTCGTGCCGCGCCTCGTCGAGGAGGCGCAGGGGCTCGGGCTCATCGATCAGCTGGTGACGATCAACAGCGGCGAGGCGCTGCGGTTGTCGCGCGAGCTCGCGCGGACGAACGGCATCTTCACCGGCGTCTCCGGCGGCGCGACGCTGGGCGCGGCGCTCGAGGTCTGCCGCACGGCCGCGCCTGGAACCACCGTGCTGTGCATGCTGCCCGACACCGGCGAGCGCTACCTCAGCACTCTGCTGTTTGCCGACGTCCCGGTGGAGATGACCGACGACGAGCTCGAGATCTCGCGGTCGACACCGAGCTGTCGGTTCGACGCCACGGCCACGCCGGCACCCAGCGCGCCACCGTCCGTCGCGCCAGCGCCCGTCGCCGCTCCAGCCACGCCAGCGCGCTCGCTCGACGACGCCCGCGCGTTCATCGAGCGGGTCATCGCGGACAGCACGCAGCCCACCGTGATGTTCGCGTTCGAGTGGTGCGAGTTCTGCTGGTCGGTGCGCAAGCTTTTTGCGCGCTGCAAGATCCCATACCGGTCCGTCGATCTCGATGCCGGCGAATTTCAGCAGGGCAGCCGTGGCACCGACATCCGCGCGGCGCTCACGGCGCGGACCGGGATGGCGACGATCCCGCAGATCTTCGTCGCGGGCGAGCTCGTCGGCGGCTGCACCGAGCTGTTCGATGCGTACAAGAACGGCCGCCTCGCGGCGCTGCTGGCACGCGCCGGCGTCACCTACGACGACGACCGCAGCCTCGATCCGTACACGCTACTGCCGGCCTGGCTGCATCCGCGCACTGCTGCGCAGACCGCGCCGGCAGGCGCGATCAAGCCGCCGGGGACCTGAGGTCACCCGAGTCAGCGGGCCGCGCATCCCGCCACGACCGCGCTCTCATGGCCAGTCTCGGAGCTATAGCCCGAACCGATGCTTACGCGCCCGAGCCGACGCCGCTTCGAGCGACCTACTCGAACAACGACCGCTGCGCGTTCAGCTCTTCGGTGATCGGCGCGATGCACGCCGGCTCGTCGTTCGCAGCGCTGTTGACCTGGGTCGACACCGGTTCGGCGACCCAGTCGTCGTCGGACGGGACGCCGAGGAGCGCGCGCGCCGTGGCACCGTCGACGTTTGGGTCGAGCCACGCCGCGTAGGCCTCGGGCGACAGCACGATCGGCATGCGGTCGTGGATCGGCGAGACCAGGCGGTTCGGTGGGCCGGTGACGATCGTGAAGCTGAGCTGCTCGCCGGCGTCGGTTCGCGCCCTGGCCCACAGGCCCGCGAACGCGAACACGCGGTGGTGACGCGGATGGAAGTAGAGCGGCTGTGGCTTCGCGGTCCTGGCCGTCTGGGAAGAAGATCGATGCTTCCACTCGAAGAAGCCGTCCGCGGGCACCAGGCAGCGCCGGCGCTGGAGTGCGTCGCGGAACACGGCCTTCGCGTCGAGCGACTCGACGCGCGCGTTGATCATCAGCCGCGGCCGCTTGCCGCGCTCGCTGCTCGCCCAGTGTGGGACGAGCCCCCATCGCATCATCTCGACGGTCCGCACGCCATCGCGCAGCGTGACGACCGGTGCGGGCTGCGTCGGCGCGACGTTGAACCGCGGCTTCCACCACTCGCTCTGCGCGGCGACGCCCAGCGATGCCTGCAGATCCTCGACGACGCCTTCCTGACGCGTCAGCGTGTAGCGGCCGCACATCGCCACAGTGTGAACGACAGGACGCGGCTCGCCAAATCCCGACGAGCCACGGCTCAGTCGGCGAGCGGTGTGTCGGCCGGATCGACGGTTGGATCGACCGCCGGATCGACCGTGTGCTTGGTCGCGCGGTCCGGTGTCGTGGCCGTGAACCTGACGATGATGTCGTCGCCGGGATCGCTGGAGCTCTTGCGAATCGAGACGTCGCGCCGGCGATTGGGCCCGAACGAGTAGATGCTGCCGGTGCGCGTGCGCTTGTCGAAGTGGATCCAGTACGGGTTGTTCCACGGATCGAGGAAGTACCCGTGGCGATCCTTGCGTGATGGTAGGCCGTCCGTATGCGCGCGCGCCGGCGTGCCCTGGCCCGCGAGGTAATGGCCGCCGGAGAGCGCGAGGTAGCCGTCGCGTACGGCGGTGAACACTCGCTTGTGGACGTTCTTCTTCGCGAGGCTATCGGTCACGCCCGCGCTGACGTCTGCCTGCAGCAGCGCGAGCTCGGCGGCCGCGACGCGCGTACCCTCCTCGTCGCTGCCGAACACGATGCGCGAGAGCACGAGCGAGATCACGAAGCCGGCGAGCAGCGGCGCGACGAGCCACGAGACGACAGCCCGGGTCGACACCCGGGTGGCGGCGAGCGCCGAGGCGAGAAAGATCAGGCCGACGATCAGCTCGGCACCCTCGCCGGTGAGCGCGACCGTGTAGTCGAGCTCGGCGGCGACGACGCCGAGGGCGAGGGGCGCCAGCACGAGCGGCGGCGCGAGCGGCGCGAACACCTGGAAGCGCGGGCGGCGGACGAGCCACGGCCACGCGAGCCCGAAGCCCACCACGATCGCCATCACCAGGTGCTTGGACTCGAGCTTGAAGCCGAGGCCACCCTCGTGCATCAGCACGTTGTGGAGGTTGAGCTCCTGCTGGAAGTTCCGCTCGAGGAAGACATCCGGCGGCTTGAACCCGAGGAGCCGCTGCCCCCACGAGATCTCTTCGCCGGCGACCACCACACAGAACATCGCGAGCAGCAGGCACGCGCCCTTGAACCACCACGACGGCGACGCCTTGCGCACGACGATGACGAGCCAGCCCGCCGCCATCATGTAGGCGACGAAGCTGGCCCACTCGACGACGCCATCTTCTTGCGCAAGCGCGCTCCAGGCGTCCTTGCTAAAACCCGCGAGGACGACCATGGCGAGCGCCACGATCTCGACCGTCGCCAGCATGGCGAACAGCCGGCGGTCCTGCCACGCTACGCGATGGGCCGGCACCAGCGAGGCGCCGACCACGATCCACGCGAGCGTGTCGATCATGATCGGATCGTAACGTTAGACGGGCTGGTCGGGCGCGGGCGGCGGGGGGGGAGGAGGTGTGGTGGTGCCGTCGCCATCGCCGGTGCAATCCGCGTCGTCGGCCTCGCTATCGCTGTCGCTGTCGTTGTCGCTGTCGGCGTCTCCGGGCTCGTCGGTATCGCTATCATCGTCGGAGTCCGAGTCGGCGTCGCCGTCAGGACCGCAGTCGCTGTCGCCGTCATCGCTATCGGAGTCGCTGTCACTATCGGAGTCGGTGTTGTCGCCGGTTGACTTCGAGGAGCTCGAGCTGAGCTCCGAGGTACATCCAGCCGCAAACAGGGTGGACGCGAGCAGGACGGCAGCTAGGGCTTTCAACATGGGGATCCTCGTGGGGGGGAAGCCTTACCCAGGAGCACGAACCGTGCCGCTTATCGCTATAAGACTTCAAGCGACATAGGAAGGATGGTCGTTCACATCAAGTGTACCAGGCCTGCGCACACGGGGTCTGCTGGTACCACTCCCGACCTCCACACTCACGTGAGTCGGAGCACCACGATCTGGAGGTAGCGATCCGCGGGCTGCGCGATCACCGTCGGGTACTCGGGAGGTAGACCTCCGGTCTCGACGATCACGCCGCTGCGGTTCGCGAGACGCAGACCCTTATGTGCGAGCTTTGCGAGCGAGCCGAGCTCGTGGGTGTTGGCGGCGAGCCACAGCACGCCGTCGGTCGGAATCACGGCTGCAGCCTTCGCGACAAGCTCCGGATAGTCGCGACCGAGGGCCCAGGACCTGCCGCCGGCACTCGACGTGCTCGGCGGATCGATCAGCACGAGGTCGTAGCGCTCCTTGTCCTTCGCGGCCCGCTGGAGGAACCGGATCGCATCGCCCACGTCGAATCGCCACCGCGCGTCCTGCGCGAAGCCCGAGCGCCCGAAGTTGCTCTGGGCCCAGGCCTGGACGCCCGCGGAGGTATCGACCGACGTCACGGTGGCGGCGCCAGCACGCGCGCAGGTCACGCTGAGCGCGCCGGTGTACGAGAACAGATTGAGCACGCGCTTGCCTGCAGCGAACCGGGTGAGCCCGCGCCGCTGCTCTCGCATGTCGGTGAACAGGCCGTGGTTGAGGCCGCCGAGCGGATGGACCTCGAACGGCACACCGTGCTCGGTGACGACCACGCGCTCGTCGGGCGGCGTGCCGACAACATCCTGCGCCACCTCGTCTGCGCCGCCGCGCGCTCGCAGCTTGACGACGGCGCCGTCGAGCTGCGCGAACCCGACGATGGCCTCGGCGAGCTGGCGACCGACCGCGCGCAGGCCCTCGCCGTACGCGTAGACCACCGCGGTGCGGCCGAGCACGTCGCACGCGAAGCCCGGGAGCGCGTCGCCGGCACCGTGGATCAGCCGGTACGCGCTGGTCGATCCCGCATCCCGGCCGGGGAGGTCGAGCTGCTTGCGCCATGCGAGCGCTCGCTCGACGCGCCACGCGAGCAACGCGCCGTCGATCTTGGGGAAGCCGTCGGCGAGCGTCGCCATCACGCGCAGCTTCGAGTTCTCGGGATCCGCGATCGCGAGGCCGACCTCGTTGCCGCCGTCGTCGACGAGCGTGACGTGCTCGCCGGCGACCACGTCGGCGCCGACCCGTGTGCTGTCGACATCGCGGCCGCCGCCGGCGATGAACGCGATGGCGGGCGGCGTCAGGACGAGCTTCTTCATGCGAGACGGGTGCTCACTCGTCGCGCTTGCGCGGGCGGGCGATGCCGTACTCGTCGAGCCGGTTGATCAGCGTGCGGCGCGAGATCCCGAGCAGCTCGGCGGCGCGGGTCTGGTTGCCGGCGCACTTGTCGAGCGCCTCGAGGATCCGCAGCTTCTCGAGCTCGGCGACCGTCGCGCGGACCTGGCTCGGCATGTCGGCCGCGCTCGGCGCCATGATCCCCGGCGGCGGCGGGATCGTCGGCGAGTTGCGGAAGCTGCGGCCTTCACGACCGGGCGGGCGCTTCGAGGGATCGTCGACGGTGAGGTGGTGACGATCGATCGTCGAGCCGGTCGCGAGTAGCACCGCACGCTCGCAGGCGTTCCGCAGCTCGCGGATGTTGCCGGGCCAGTCGTGCGTGCCGAGCCACTGCCGCGCTTCCTCGGTGATCACGAAGCTGCGGCCGAGCGGGCCGGCGGCCGACGCGATGAACTGCTCGGCGAGCGGGAGCACCTCGTCCTTGCGCTCGCGCAATGGCGGGATCTGGAACGAGGCGCCGGCGAGGCGGAAGTAGAGGTCTCGGCGGAACCGGCCGGCCTCGACCTCGGCGGCGAGGTCCTTGCTCGTCGACGCGAGGTAGCGGACGTCGATCGGGCGCGCGCGCCCGCCAGGAGCGGTGCTCGACAGCCGCCGCACGGACGCGTCCTCGATGACGCGCAGCACTTTTTGCTGGAGGCTCTGCGGCAGCTGATCGACGTCGCTGAGGAACGCGGTGCCGGCCTCGGCGAGCTCGAGCATGCCGGGCTTGTTCTGCGCCTCGATGCCGAACAGCTCGGCCTCGAGCTGCGGCTCGCTGATCGCGCTGCAGTTGATGCGGACGAACGGCGCGCCCCGCCGCGGCGACATCTCGTGGATCCGCTCGGCGAAGCGTTCCTTGCCGACGCCGGTCTCGCCGACGACGATCACGCTGAGCTTGCCGATCGCGATGCGCGCCGCCGATTGCTCGAGCGCGGCGAGCAGGCTCGTGCGCGGCGTACTCTCGCGGCGCGAGCCCGCGCGGGTCTGCACCATGACGGTGACCGCGCCGATCAGGAACGGCACGCCGATCGTGAGCGCGACGCGCTTGTTCGCGGGCAGCCGGCCACCGTCGACGTACGTCCCGTTCGAGCTGCCGACGTCCTCGATCTCGACGTCGGTACCGAGCACGAGGTTCGCGTGGTGCCGCGAGACCGAGCCCGAGTCGATGACGACATCGGCCTTGCTCGCGCGGCCGATGGTCAGCGTGCCGTTCGTGGGGAGCGGCATGACCTGGAGCGCGGCGCCATCGATCACGAGTAGCACCCGATCACCGAACGGGGCCTCCCGATCGATCTGCTCGGTCGTGGCGCCCACGTCGTCTTCGATCACCCGGGTAGGGTACGCGTGGACGCTCGCGTGCCGCAAGTCACCGGGCCGGAGGCGCACACACCGGCGGCGCCGGCTCGAGCTTGCCCTCGCGCACGCGCACGGCGACCCGGCAGGCGATGTCCTCGACGACGGCGGCGGGCGGCCGCATTTCGCGCTCGATGTCGAGAATGCCGATCTGGCGGCCCGCGAGCTCGATCCGACCATCTGGCGACCACGCCGCGCCGGTCATGTCGGCGAGCAGATCGAGCGTGAACACCAGGGCCTCGCCCGTCGCGCGGTCCCACACCGTCATCGTGCCGCGGCCGGACCGGATCAGAAGATCCCCGTGCTGGTCGAGGACCGCGGCGGTGACGAGGGCGTCGGCCGGCTCGAGACGGCGGACCAGCGCGCCGGTCTCGCCGTCGAGGATCGCGGTCGTGCCGTCGACCAAGGTCGCGGCGAGCCAGCGGCGGTCGCCGGAAGCCACGAGGAAGGTGACGCGGGCGCCGACCGCGACGCGGCCGACCTCGCGTCCATCGCGGACGCGTACGACGTCGCCGTCGAGGGTGCCGACGAAGATGCCGCCGGTCCCGACGGTGACCGCGACCGAGCCGGCGAGCGCGATCACGTGATCCCAGCGCTCCGTCCCGATCGTCCAGCGCCAGACCCCGAAGCGCTCCTCGGGATCGGCGACCAGCAGGTGGTCGCGATCCTGAAACCCGAGCGACCCGAGGTGACCGGCGGGCTCGGACGCCTTCGCGATGGGTTTGGTCGCCTCGAACACCGTGAGCTCGCGTTCGGAGACCGCGCCAAGTCCCGATGCGACGTCGACGGCTACAAACCCATAGCCGGTGCCATGCACCGTGCCGATGTGGCGGCGGCCGACGTAGACGTGATGCTCGGTGCCGCACGTGTAGGTGACCGCGATGCCGTCACCGGAGAATGACGCTCGCCTGCACGGTCGCGGGACCAGCTCGAGCTGCGCGGCGTCGGCGCGCGAGATCGCGAGGCTGCCGTTGTCACCGACGGTGAGCGCGAGGTTGCCGACGACGTGCAGCGTGCGGGTCTCGCCGAGGTGGTGCGGGATCGAGGCGACGAGCTGGCCCTCGCGGTAGTGCAGGAGCACGCCGTCGGCGCCGGCGATCCAGGTCTCGTCGCCACGCACCACGTACTGCGCGATCGAGGGCTTGACGAG
Organism: Kofleriaceae bacterium; assembly: GCA_046590445.1. Taxonomy (GTDB): domain Bacteria; phylum Myxococcota_A; class Polyangia; order Haliangiales; family Haliangiaceae; genus JABFXX01. The sequence goes on along the minus strand of JBKJUF010000759.1, from coordinate 31,192 downwards.
CATGCCGTGCAGCCACTTGCCGGCCGCGTCGTGGATCACGAGGTCGTGCTCCGAGAGCACGCCGATGCGCTCGCCGTCGTCACTGAAGATCAGCGAGTGACCCGCGACCTCGGGCTTGAACGTGCGCAGCTCCTTGCCGTCGCCGGCCAGGACGTGCGCGAGCCGTTCCTTGTCGACGTACCCGATCAGCCGGCCATCCGCGGTGCCACCGAGCACGCCCTCGATGTCCTTGGCGACCACGCGCGAGGTCATCTTCACCAGATCAAACGAGATCACGTCGCCGTCTGTGAGTGACGCGTAGCGGCCGGTCGGATCGAAGATCGGGATCGCCGTCGACTGGCGAGCCGTGACCGCGAGCGAGCGGCGGACCTTGCCGTCGAGGCCATAGATGCGGATCGCGTCCTCCTCGATCGAGGTGATCTCGTCGGCGGCGGGGCCGGCGTTCGCGGTCATCGTGATGGCGGTCGGCTTGATGCGTTGGATGATCCGCGGCGAGCCGACCGGATCGACGATGGCGACGCCATCGCGGCCGACCGCGAGCACGCGATCGTCGCGCGTGCGGGTCAGCGAGGTGATCCAGCCGAGCTCGGTGGCGAGCTGCGCGCGCTGCGTGCCGTCGGGGTTCCAGAACTGGATGTGCGCGGTCTGGTCTGCGGTCGCGATCCAGGTGCCCTTCGCGGAGCTCGCGACCGCCGAGATCATGCCGTCGTGGCGGGACTCGAGCTGGTGGGGCCATCCGCGACTCGCCACCGCGACCATGAACCGGAGCGCCGGCGAGTCCGCACCGCGCCGCATCGCCTCGCCGAAGTACGCGAGCGCCGGCAAGGCGCGGCCATCGTTGAGCTCGCGGCGACCCTGCGCGATCAGGCTCGTGGTCAGCCGATCCTCCGCGAGTTGCGCCGCGGTCTGCGCCTCGCCGGCGCTGCGTTCGGCGGCGGTGCGGCTGCGGTTCGCGGCGAGCCCGAGGTACGCCATCACGATCGCGACCGCGCCCAGCATGCCCATCGCGGTGAGGACGAGGGCGCGGCGCACCTTCCGCGAGCGGCGCTCGGCGCGATCGGCGTCGGCGGCGAAGGCGCGCTCGGTCTCGGTCAGCGCCGTCGAGCGCGTGGTCAGCTTGCGCAGCTCGGCGAGCGCCTCGCCACGCCACAGCAGATCGACGCGCCGGCCGGCCTCGCGCCACCGCCGGGCCGCTGCACGAACGTCGCCGAGCAACGCGCGATCCGCGGCGTCCTCGCTGCGCCAGCGCGCGAGGCGATCCCAGCGCGTGGCGAGGCACTCGTGGACGATCTCGACGACGTCGATCCCGTCCTCCTCGCGGACGACGAGGAGCCGCGCATCGATCAGGTGCGCGAGCACGCCGGCCGCACCGGCGATCTGCTCGAGCTCGACGCGCGGTGCGGGGATCCGCGTGCCGTCTGCGGAGACCAGCCGCGAGAACAGATCGCGAACCACATCCTGATCACGCCGCGCGAGGCTCTCGTACACGGTATCGGCGTAGGTCGTGAGCGCGCCCGCGACGCCGCCGAGCGCGACGTACGCCTCGAGCGTGATCTTGCGGGCCTGGCGATCGCGCGACGACCATAGCTGCGACGCGGTGAACGACAGCAGTGGCAACGACGCCGGGCGGCCCGCGACCTCGGCGACCATGTCCTCGACGACGCGCACGTCGACGGCGACGCCGGCGCGGCGGGCGGGCTCCGTCACGATCCGGCGCAGCGCCTCGGACGGCGGCGTGGCGAGCACGAACACCTCGAAGCGCCCGCGGAACGCGTCGACGGCCTCGATGATCGACGCGAAGTCGTCGCGCAAGGTGACCACGACGCGGACCGGCGCGCTGCGACCATCAGCGGCTGCCGCGAGCGTGGCCGCGAACCGCTCGCGCTCGGCCGGGTCGGCACACAGCGTGACGAGCTCCTCGAGCTGATCGATCACGATCACCAGGCCGCGTGGGGCGCGTTCGCCGAGTGCTCGCAGCCGCTCGGCGATCTGGGGAGCGTCCTCGGTGTCGCCGTTGACGCGCGGCAGCGCGGCGAGCGCGTGCAGCGGGTGGCGGCCGGGCCGCATCGTGATGATCTCGTAGTTCTCGGCGAGCCGCGGCAGCAGGCCGGCGTGGATGAACGAGCTCTTGCCGGCTCCCGACGGACCGAGCACCGCGACCATCGGCGCGCGGACGAGTCGGTTCGCGAGCGATTCGATCTCGCGCTCGCGGCCGACGAACCGCCCGGCATCGTCGACACCGTATGCGGCGAGGCCGGGATACGGCGAGCTGTCATCGCCCTCGTTCGCGAGCGTGTCGGTGTCCTCGGTCGTCAGCAGGCTGAGCCGTGCGGCGGCCGCCTCGTCGTCGCGCTCGAAGCCCCACGGCGCCGCGACCAGGCGGGCTGCGCCACGACCGCTGCGCCACAGCAGAAATAGCTCCGGCTCCGCCGACGGGAGCGGCGACACGACCTGCACGAGCGGCGAGAGCCGCGACACCACGCGCCCCTGGCCGTCGAGCAGTGCGACCTCGCCATCGGCGAGCGGCTCGCCCCACACGACGACGCGCTCGCGATCCCGCCGCCGCGCGCCTTGCCAGCTCTCCGCCGCGCCGGCGCGCCCGACGACGAGCTGGTAGGCGAGCAGCGGCTCGAGCGCCTGCAACGCATCGGCGACCGCCGTGATGTCGAGCGCAAGCGCCGCAGCGGTCCGGGTGCGATCGCGATCGTCGAGACGCGTGGCGAGCTCCTCGAGCGCGGTTGTACCGGACAGCGCAGCATCGAGCCCGGGCAAGGCAGGCGCGGTCTTCGCGGCCGCCCGCGCGAGTCGCAGCCACGGCGCCGCGTCATCGCGGCCGACCACGCCGCGCGCGCACTCGCGGACGTCGGCGTACGTGCCGTCGGGATGGAGCTGCGCGAGGCCGAGCACCGCGAGCCAGCGGCACGTGATCGCGACGAGCTCGCGCAGCGCCGTGTCCGCCTCGACGGTTGCCGTTGCGCGGGCGAGCCGGGCGATCGCGTCGGCAAGGGGCTGCGGCGCGCCACGCTCCCAGGTCTCGCGGGTCGGCGGATCGAAGATCGGCACCGCCTCGTGCGAGGGCCGGCCATCCCCGGTCGCAGTGCGCACGGCCTCGCCAAACGCTAGCGCATCCGGCCATCGCGCCTCGCGGGGCTTCGCCATCGCGCGCGCGATCGCATCGGCGATTGGCACCGCCACGTGATCCGGCAGTGGCGGCGGCGGCATTGTCAGGTGCGCCTGCGCGAGGTCCGCTCGCTCGATCCCGCGGAACGGCAGGTGCCCCGCCACACAGCGGTAGGCGAGCACGCCGAGCGCATAGATATCGGCGCGGGCGTCGACGTCGGCAGGTGCTTCCCACTGCTCGGGCGCCATGTAGTGCGGCGAGCCGAGCGTCGATCCCTGACCGGTCAGCGCGGGATCGGCGTGATCGACGCCTGCGCCCGGGGTCGCGCCGCCATCGAGCCCCTTCGCGATCCCGAAATCGAGGAGCTTCGGCAGGAGCTGGCCAGCGCGCTCGATCACCATCACGTTCGAGCCCTTGATGTCGCGATGGACGATGCCGAGCTCGTGCGCGGTGTGGACGACCTCGCAGATCCGCGCGAACAGCGGGCCGAACACCGCGGGCGGCATCGCGCCGCGGCGCGCCACGATCTCGTCGAGTGTCGCGCCGCGTACGTGTTCCATCGCGATCCACAGCAGGCCATCGGCCTCGGCACCGAACGCGTAGACGTGTGCCGCGTACGGATGATCGAGGCGCGATGCCAGCTTCGCCTCGCGCAAGAACCGCTCGATCTTGTTCGCCGACCGGCTGCGCGAGGACGTGATCTCGCGATGCAGCACCTTGATCACCGCCGACCGACCGAGCTGCGGTTGCTCGGCGCGGTAGACCTCGCCCGAGCCGCCTCGCCCGAGCAGCTCGGCGACCTTGAACTTGCCGAGCGTCCGACCGAGCAGCGACGCGGGAGGCGCGCCGGGCTCCGCCGCCGTCGGCAGAGCCTCCGTCTGATCATCGACGTCGGGCACCCCCTGCGAGTGTATCGCGGTCAGGCGCGCTTCGGCTCGACGCGTTGCTTCGCGAGTTGCTGCGCCCGCAACACGACGTGCGCCGTCATGTTCACGATCTCCTCGACCGTCGCATCGTTCTGCATCGCGGCGACCGGTTGCGCGACGCCAAGGAGGATCGGTCCGACCGGGGTCGCGCTGCCGTACACCTTCATCATCTGGTACGCGGCGTTTCCGGAGGCCAGCGACGGGAACACGAGGGTATTCGCCTGGCGCGTCAACCGCGAGAACGGGAACAGTCGGCGGCGACGCTCGTCGTCGAGCGCGATTTCGGGCTGCATCTCGCCGTCGATCTCGAGCTCGGGCCGCCGCTCGCGAACGATGTCGATCGTGCGATGGATCCGCGTGACGTCCGGGTGCCGCACCGATCCGAAGTTCGAGTAAGAGATCATCGCCACCCGCGGCGTGACGCCGAAGCCCTGCACCGCGTCCGCCATCTGGACCGTGATGTCCGCGAGCGTCTCGGCATCCGGGAAGATGTTGAACACGGTGTCGCCGACGAACTTGACCTTGTTCTGCAGCACCATCATGTACATGCCGACCGCGACCTTCGCACCCGGCGACAGCCCGAAGATCTCGAGCACCGGCCGCACGGTCTCCGGATAGTTGACGCGGAAGCCGGTGACCATGCCGTCGGCGTCGCCGCGATCGACCATCAGCGGCGCGTAGTAGTCGCTGGTGTGGACGAGCGACTGCGCGGCGTAGCGGGTGAGCCCCTTGCGCTGGCGCAGCTCGTACACCCGGTCGACGTAGCCCTGCTTCGCGTCGGTCCGCGGATCGATGATCTCGATGGTGCTATCGAGGAAGTCGAGCGAGAGGTCCTGGCAGAGCTGGCGGATCTCGGGCTCGCGGCCGAGCAGGATGGGCTTGGCGATGCCCTCCTCGACGATCTGCTGCACGGCGCGGAGCAGGCGCGCGTTCGCCGCGTGAGGAAACACGATGCGCTTCGGGTCCTGACGCGCTTCCTTGCCGATCGTCCGCATGATCGAGTACGCGGCGTTCGAGCCCTTCGCCATCAGGCGCTCGCGGTACTCGCCGGTGTCGAACTTGATGCGCGCGACGCCCGAGTCCATCGCCGCTTGCGCGACCGCGGGCGCGACCCACCACAGCACACGCGGGTCGAACGGCTTCGGGATGAAGTAGTCCGGGCCCATCTTCAGCGCGTTGCCGCCGTACGCCATGATCACGCTGTCGGGCACCGGCTCGCGCGTGAGCTCGGCGAGCGCCCGCGCAGCCGCGAGCTTCATCGCCTCGGAGACGGTAGTCGCGCGACAGTCGAGCGCACCGCGGAAGATGTACGGGAACCCGAGGACGTTGTTGACCTGGTTCGGGTAATCCGAGCGCCCGGTCGCGACGATCGCGTCGGGCCGCGCGAGGATCGCGTCGGGATACGAGATCTCGGGATCCGGGTTCGCGAGCGCGAACACGATCGGCCGCTCGCCCATCGTCTTCAGCATCTGTGGCGTGACGGTGTTCGCGACCGAGACGCCCATGAACATGTCGGCGCCCTTCATGGCGTCGGCGAGCGTGCGGCGGCCGTCGTCGCGGATCGCGAACTTCTGCTTCTGCCGCGAGAGGTCCTTGCGGCCCTCGTGGATCACGCCCTTGCTGTCGGCGAGCACGACGTTCTCGCGCACGAGGCCGAGGCTGATGAAGAACTCGACGCACGCGATCGCGGCGGCGCCGGCGCCCGAGACCACGAGCTTGATCTGCGAGAGCTGCTTGCCGGCGAGCTCGGCGGCATTCAACAGGCCCGCGCCCGAGATGATCGCGGTGCCGTGCTGGTCGTCGTGGAAGACCGGGATGCGCATCCGCTCGCGGAGCTTCTGCTCGATCTCGAAGCACTCGGGTGCCGCGATGTCCTCGAGGTTGATGCCGCCGAACGTCGGCTCGAGCGCGGCGACGATGTCGACAAACTTGTCGACGTCCTTCTCGTTGATCTCGAGATCGAAGACGTCGATGTCGGCGAACTTCTTGAACAGGCAGGCCTTGCCCTCCATGACCGGCTTGCTCGCGGCGGCACCGATGTCACCGAGGCCGAGCACCGCGGTGCCGTTCGAGATCACCGCGACCAGGTTCGCCCGCGCGGTGTACTCCCAGGACATGTCCTCGTTCGCGGCGATCTCGAGACACGGCTCGGCGACGCCCGGCGTGTACGCCAGCGACAGGTCGATCTGGCTGACCAACGGCTTGGTCGGGACCACCTCGAGCTTTCCCTTGCGGCCGCGGCGGTGATACTCGAGCGCGTCTTCCTTTCGCCCCATGCCGCGCACGGTAGACCCGCGGGCACGCGCACGCAACGCGGCCCCGCCGCCAGGTGCAGGCCCCGAAGCTTTCGGTTAGTCGTCCCACAGGGATTCCTTCGGCGTGACGAGTTTTCCATCGGCGCTGCGCGCCGACAGAAAATCGATCCCCCGCGCCTCAGTCGTTGTCGCGGTTGATCGCGGTGACGTCGCGCGGGTCGAGCCCGTTGTACGCGGTGTCGGCGCTCGTGCAGGCGCCAAGGACGATCGTGTAGAGCACGTCGCCATCGACCACCGGGTCGTCGACGCCGCTGATCGTCACGGTCTGGAACCCGAAGTTGCCGGGCCCGAACACGAGCGTCGTCGGGCTGACGACACCTTCGGTGGTGTCGGCGCTCTGCAGCGTGCACGTCACGGTCGCGGTCGGGTTCGTCGTCAGCCGCACGCGGAACGTTGCCGAGCCGCTCGGGCCGCCGCTCTCCTTGGTGAACAGCCGCTTGCGCGCCTTCACGAACACGTTCGGCGTCTCGTTGTCGATGTTGGTCACCGTGACGTCCGACGGATTGACGCCGTTGAACGCCGGATCGGCGCTGACGGTCAGCCCGGTGATGATCGAGAACAGGACGTTGCCGTCGACGAGCGTGTCGTCGACGCCGGTGATCGTCACGGTCTGCGGGATGTTCCAGTTCGCGGACGTGAACGTCAGGCTCGACGGCGAGACCGTTCCCTCGGTCGTGTCGTTGCTGCTGAGCGGAATCGTGACCGGCGCGAGCGGCATGCTGTTCAGCACGACGTCGAAGAAGTCGGTGTCGCCGAACTCCGAGACGAACAGCTGATCGATCGGGTCGACGGTGATGCCGGCCGAGTCGTTGTCGACGTTCGTCGCCGTCACGTCGCTCGCATCGAAGCCGGCATAGCTGGCATCGCCGCTGACCGCGGGCGAGAGAAGGACCTGGTAGACCTGATCGCCATCGGCGATCAGATCGTCGACGCCGGTCACGGTGACCGACTGCGCCTGGTCCCAGTTGGCGGCGGTGAACGTCAGCATCGACGGCGTGACCGTGCCCTCGACGGAGTTGCTCGACGACACCGGCACGACAACGGGCTGGGTCGGCTGCGAGAGCAGCACCACGGTGAACACCTCCGACGTCAGGTTCTCGCTCGTGCGCACGACGAGCGGGGTGACGAGGATGCCGGCCGAGTCGTTGTCGAGGTTGACGGCGGCGACGTCGGCCGGGTCGATTCCGGTGTACGTGGGGTCGGCGCTGGTCGAGCTGCCGACGAGGATGGTGTAGTTGATCGGGCCGTCGGCGATGTTGTCGTTCTGGCCCTGGACGAAGACCTCCTGCGGCGCATTCCAGTCGAGGGTCGTGAACGTCACGCTGCTGACGTTCGTGACGCCCTCGGTCGGGTCATTCGACGCCACCGGGATCGTGACCGCCGCCGACGGCTGCGAGCGCAACACGATCGTGAACGACGCCGTGAGCCCGGATTCGTTGGTGACGAGCCCGGTGGCCGCGGCGGTGACGATCACGCCGGCGGTGTCGTCGTCGATGTTGGTCACCGTGACGTCAGCGGGGTCGAGGCCGGCATAGCCGGTATCGATGCTGGCGGTGGGTGCCGTGATCACGCTGTAGGTCCGGTCACCGTCGGCTTCCACGTCGTTGACGCCAGTCACGACGATCGTGCGAGGCGCGTTCCAGTTGATCGGCGTGAACGTCAGCGAGGTCTGGGCGACGGTGCCCTCGGTCGCGTCACCGGTGGCGACCGCGATCGTGACGTCGGCCGTGGGCTCGGACGTCAGCACCATCGTGAACGTCGCGCTCGTGCCGGTCTCGCTGGTCTCGAGGCCCGAGACCGGCGTCACCATGACGCCGCGCGTGTCGTTGTCGACGTTCGTCAGCGCGACGTCGCTCGGATTGATCCCGGTGAAGCGGGTATCGGTGCTGGTCGCCGGATCGAGGATCGCGCTGTACGCCTGGCTGCCGTCGTCGATCGAGTCGTCGACACCGGTCACCGTGACGGTCTGCGGCTGATCCCAGTTCGCGGGCGTGAACACGAGCGATGGCGTCGAGACCGTGCCCTCGGAGGTCCGCGTCGAGGACACCGGGATCGTGACGTTTGCCGAGGGCGCCGTGGTCAGCACGACCGTGAAGGTCGCCGTGGTGCCGGTCTCGGCGGTCGTCAGGCCGGTGGTCGGTGTTACCTGGACAGCCGTCGGCCCGATCACGTCGTCATCCATGTTCTTGAACGGGATGTCCGTGCTGCCGATCCGGCCGCCGTCGACATGAACCGCGTAGTCCTGATCGCCATCGGCAACCGCGTCGTCGACGCCGGTCACCGTGACCATCACACCGGGATCGAAGTTCTCGAACGTCAGCGTCACGCTCGAGGGCGAAACCTCACCTTCGGTCGACCGCGAGCTCGCGAGATCGATCGTGACCGGTCTCGAAGGTGGCTCGGTCAAGCCAACGGTGAACGTGGCGCTGCCGCCGCTCTCGGTCGTGATGAGCGAGTTCCCGGCGGTCACCTCGAGAAGCGGCGACGCGACGATGTTGTCGCCGCAGCCGGCGATGAAGGTTGCCACCACGAACATGGCGCTGATGCGCCAGACCCCGAGTTTGCTCATGTCTGAGCACCGTAGCGGAAGATCGGCCGTCGAGGATCACAGGGAAAGTGTCAAGTACCCCGCAGACTACCCATCTATAAGTACCGAGGACTCCAGGCGTGCCGCCACGGCGAGGGTCCGCAAGAACGCTGCGAGTTGTTCGGTGTCGGCATCGACCTCGGTCGGGACCAGCGCGGCATCCAGCGCACGGGCTCGACCGTCCTGGTCCTTGAGGTCGTGAAGGCTGATGTCGTGCGGGATCACGCCGGTGAACAGCGCGAGCATCAAGCAATGCGTCGGCGCGAGGTGGCCGACCATGAACATCATGTGGAACAGCTGGTCACTCGAGATCTCGATAGCGCCATCTTGGGAGGGCCAGCGTACGCCGTACGGCGCGCGACTCTCGAAGTACGTGGTGCCGCTCGCGCGGAGCTTCCTCGATGGCTCGCCGTCCCACCGGAACTCGCCGAGCCCGCGCACGAGCAGCGCGCCCGCGGTGCACCCGAGCTCGGTCGGCAGCCGCCGCATCAGCCACGCCTCGACGTGCTCCGGAATCGGATAACGGATCCGGCGGTGACACGCGAACTCGCGCGGCAGCCCGGCGGGACACGTCGAGCAATGATCGGCGACCTCGTCGAGCGGACGCGATTCGTTCAACAGGTCCTGCAGAGAGACGCCGCGCGCGCTGTCACTGTCGGGTTTGCGCATCGTCAGCTGGATCTGGATATCCGCCGGCGGGCGTGCCTCGCCGTCCTCGCGCATGTGCGCCAGTGCGGAACGTGCGAGGATCCGGGTGCGATGGAGGCTCATGAGGCGCTCGATGCCGAGCACCTTCTGCGGTTCGCAGCCCATCGCGAGCACGTAATCGATCGCCATGGCCCATGGTAACCCAGCCCTCCGACGCCTTGTTTCTGTCGCGCGGGGCGGGTAGAAACCCTCACGCGCACCCGTAGCTCAGCTGGATAGAGCGTTGGCCTCCGAAGCCAAAGGTCACAGGTTCGAATCTTGTCGGGTGCACCAACGACGTGCCTAAAACGCTGGCAGAGATCGCGATCGAAGCTGGCCTGGTGAACCGGGCGGGAGCCGCGAAGGCCGGCAAGCTGGCCGAGGAGCAGAACCTGCCCCTCGTGGTCGTCCTCGTCCGCGAGCTCAAGATCGACGAGGTCGCGTTGATCGGTGCGATTCGCCGGCAGACCCGGGTGCCGCTGATCGATCCGGGTGACATCCAGATCGATCCCGACGCGCTGCGCCAGGTTCCGCGCGACGCGTGCGCACGGCTCCGTGTCCTGCCGCTCGGGATCACGAACGACGGCGCGATTCGGGTGCTTCGGCTCGCGATGGCCGACCCCACAGATACCTCCGCGATCCTCGAGATCGAGTCGCTGACCCACTGCGAGATCGAGGTGTCGGCGCTGCCGCTCTCGGCGATCGACGAGCTGGTCGACAAGGGCTATCGCCAGATCAACACCGCGATCGTCAGTCGCCCGACCGGACCCGGCGGCCCGTCCGGACCGGTGGCGAAGGTTGGCAGGATCGGATCGCCGCTCGAACTGGACTCCGAGGTCTCGGTCACCGCCCAGATCTCCCTGCTCGCGCTCCAGCAGCTCGGCGCCGATGACCTCGAGGCCCGGTTCGCGGCGCTCCTCCAGGTGCTGATCGGCAAGGGCCTGGTCACCGAGGCCGAGCTCGCCGAGGCGTTGAAGAAACCCAAGCCCGGCGGCAGCTGAATCGTTCCCGCTCGCCAGCGTTCGCTGCCCCGCTCGCCAGCGTTCGCTGGCTCGCTCCATCTCGGGGCTCGCTCCATCTCGGGCCTGGATTTGCCCGGGCTTACCTCGCGGGCGTGCGGTATTATCGTGCGGTCGGCCGTCCGCGCGATCGACTCATGCCCGCACATGACATGACAGCTACGATCTCCTGCGCCGGCTGTTCCCACTCGTACGTGGAGAGCGCGCTGTTCTGCCCGAACTGCGGCCGGCCGAAGGTTCGCGAGGCGATGCACGATGGGCTGCTCGGGAAGCTGCTCGGCGAGCGCTTTCTCGTGCAACAGCTCCTCGGTCAGGGCGCGTCCGGCACGATCTACCGCGCCGAGCACGTGACGCTGCGCCGCAAGGTCGCGATCAAGGTGCTCCACACCGAGCTGTCGCGCGACGATCTGGCGGTCGAGCGATTTCGCCGCGAGGCGACCACGGTCGCCGAGATCGATAACGAGCACATCGTCGAGATCCATGACTTCGGGCGTACCCCCGACGGCCGGCTCTATCTCGCGATGGAGCTCCTCGAGGGCGAGACGCTCGATCACGTGCTCGCACGCGAGAAGCAGCTCTCGATCGAGCGCGCCGCCGACGTCTTGATCCAGGTCGGCGAGGCGCTGATGGAGGCCCACGCGATCGGCTACGTCCATCGCGATCTGCGCCCGCGCAACGTCTACCTCGCGATCCGCCGTGGCAAGGCGAACTTCATCAAGCTGCTCGACTTCGGGCTCGCGAAGCTCGTCGAGACCGATGCCTCCGCGGCGTCGACGAGCCTCGGCATGACGTTCGGCGATCCACGCTACATGTCGCCGGAGCAGGCGCGTGGCGATCGGATCGATCGGCGCGCCGATATCTATCAGCTCGGCTGTGTCGCGTACGAGATGCTGACCGGCGCGCCGCCGTTCTCGGGCAGTCGGGTCTTCGACATCCTGACCAAGCAGGTCTCCGAGGCACCGATCCCGCTGCCGACCCGACGCCCAGGCGTGCCGCTCTGGATGGAAGCCGCCGTCGCCAAGATGCTCGCGAAGGATCCCGAGAACCGGTTCGCGACGACGACGCGCATGGTCGAGGCACTACGGCGGGGGCTCGAGACCGGCGAGGTGATGGACGACGAGGTCGCGCGACGCCGCGAGAGCGTGCCGCCACCATCGGTCTCGCGGGTGATGCAGCGGATGGGGTTCACCGAGCCGCAGGATCCGCCGCTGCCGGCGCTTGTGGGCGCTGGGCTGTCGATGCCGCCTCTGGCTGGTCCAGTTGCCCCGGCCCCGGCCGCGACCCCGACCGAAACCAATCGCGCGCTGCCGTCGGTGTCCGCCGCCAAGCCCCCGGTTGCCGATTCGGTCGAGCTGCTGCGCAAGCGCACCGGGACGCCACGCGTCGGCGTTCCCGTGGTCGGTGCTGCGGCGCGGTCCGCCACCGACGACCCCGTCCAGGCACCGGTCGCCGGCATCATCGAGCCACCGCGGGTCACGAGCGAGGACGAGCCACGCGGCAAGCGGCCGACCGCGCCGCCACGTCCACTGGAGCCCGGCATCTCGCAGGTCTGGTACGAGGAAGGCGAACGCGCTGACGAGGATGCCGAGCCGGTTGCGCCGCGCGCCAAACGAGCCAGCAAGCAGATCTCGCCGAGCGTCACCGATCTGTCGCTCTATGACGAGGCCCCGCGGCGACGCGGCGGCTGGCTGATCCTCGCGGTCCTCGGGCTGGTCACGATCGGCGGGGTTGCCTTCGCGCTGACCCGCGGCAACGACTCGTCGTCGGCACCCGCGCCGACCGGGCCGATCACCCATGCCGGCGCGACGATCGATGCGGCGCCGAGCACCGTCCTCGACGAGACCGCCGATGCGGCCGTCGCCCAGGCCACGCCGGACGCCGCGCCGGGTATGGCGCGCAAGCCGGACGGCAGGAACACGAGCGCGGGCGGCACCTCGGGAACCTCGTCACGCAAACCGTCCGGCGGTGGCGGTGGCGGTGGCGGCGATGTCGGCTCGTTCGTGCCCGGCGGCGGCGATCCGACGTTCCGGCGGCCGGGCGGTGGCGGACCGTTCACGATGCCGACACCGACGGTGAAGGATCCGGATCCCAAGACCCCGACCGGGGTCAGCGGTGCCGATGGTCCGATCGATCCCTACGGCGGCGGCGCCCCCGAGCCGCCGACCGACACCCCGCCGACCGACGGTGCGGCTCCCGAGAAGAAGGCAGAGTTCTTTGCAAACCTCGGCGCGCAGCAGCTCGCGTCCGGCGATGCAAGCAATGCGGCGGCGAGCTTCCGCAAGGCGCTCGATCTCGACCCGCGCAACCCGGCGGCGACGATCGGCATGGGTGAGATCGCGCTGCGCCAGGGCCTGTTCGGCGACGCGATCGTTCATCTCAAGAAGGCGGTGCGGCTCGCGCCGCGCAGCGCCCGCGTGTTCACGCTGCTCGGCGAGGCGTACCTGCGCAGCGGCAACAACAACGATGCCGCATCGACCTTCAAGAAGGCGCTGCAGCTCGATCCGGACAACACGCGCGCACGCGAGGGCTACAACGAGGCCTCGAGTCGCGTACCGCCGCCGAGCGACGACTAAAACCGCAAGTGTTTCGCGCTCCGTCGGCGCGTAGAGCGCAACCAGTCAGCGGCGCTTCTGCTTCTTCGGCTGCGGCGCCGTCACGCCACCGTCTTTCGACGGCGCGGTGTATGTCGAGGGTGCACCATGGTGCGCTACCCCGAGGCGGATCCGCCGGGTCGAGCACGAAAGCGCGAGCTTCATGGGAGCCTTGCCGAGGTGCATGGTTTCCACCCTAAGGGGTGCTCGATCGTCACGGCAACTTTCGCGAGGCCGTGGAGATCTCGTCGGCGAAGGGGATGTCCAAGATCGGAATGTGGGATGATGACCCGCGATGGCGACGTTCAACGTCTTCGTCGAGGGGTCCGTCGACGATCTACCCCTCGCGCTCAGCGAGCTCGCAGAAGCGATGGGGCAACGCTACGGCCTGCCCGCGGCCGAGCTCGTCGCACGCCTGCAGCGCGGCCGGTTTCGCGTGAAGAGCAACGTCGATCAGGCAACGGCCGAAAAATATCGCCGTGACCTCGAGGCGATCGGCGCGCGCGTGCTGATCGAGGACGCGACGCTCTCGCCCACCGCGACGCCACCGGCGGGTGTCGCCCGGGTCAGTGGGAGCGCGCTGCCCACGAACCACAACATCTCGATCGCGATCCCCGCGAGCGCGCTGGCGCGGACGATGACCCCGCAGTCGGTGCTGCCGCCCGGGCCGTCGACGCCGCCGTCGGGCCTGCCGACGCGGGCGACACCGCTTCCCTCCGGCGTACTGCCGGCGATGTCGCGTCCGACGACGCCTCCGTCGGGCTTGCCGCCGCGTCCGACGCCGCCTCCCGGCAGCATGCGCGCGAGCCAGTCGGGGGTGCCGCCCGCCCACGGCGAGCCCGCTCCGCGCCCGAGTGCCCCGCAGTTCGCGAGTGGCCTCTCGGCAGCATTCGCCGAACAGTCCGCGGACGCCGATCTCGGCGCCCTCGGTGGCGACTCGGCGATGGGCATGTCACTCGCTTCACTCGACGGCGAGGACTCGCCATCGTCGTCGGGACAGTTCGATCAGCCGGCCGATGCGCAAGCCGAGCAGCTCCCCGCGAGCATCGGCCCGGCGACGCCGCAGACGACGAAGAAGTCGCGGATTCCGCCCAGCGAGCCGCTCGACATGTTCGCGCCGCCCGATGCCGACGAGGCCGGCGCGAAGGTCGAGCTTCACACCGACGAGGTCGACGACCAGGAGCGACGCCGTCAGAGCGTGCCATCGGAGACGGCCCCGATCCCGCCGACGCCGACCTCGCAGCAGCGCCGCACGCCGACCTCGATGGCCGCCGAGCCCGAGCCGGTGCTTGCGATGGAGCGAGCGGAGCTGCCGCGCCCTCACGTGATCGCGGGCGCCGGGCTCTCGGTCCTCGTCGCGTTCGTCCCGGTGCACTACGTCGCCGCGATGCGCGAGCGTGGCGCCTTCGAGCGGATCGATCGCGAGGTCATGGCGACCCAGGCCCAGGCCGACACGCTCGAGACTCACGCGGCCCTCGACGGCTACCGCGCACGCCAGCTCGAGAACAAGGAGAGCGCGCGCCAGACGATCGCGCTGACCTCGATGCTGCTATGGGCCGTGCTCGCGGCGGGCTTCGCGTACCTGTGGTTCCGCCGCATCCCGTGGAACCGCTTCCTCAAGTCGCCGGCGTAGCGGACGATCGCGATCACTCGGTGGTCGGGCTCAGTCGTCGTCGTCTTCGTCGGGCGCCACTTCGGGCTCGCCGCGGGCCCGCCGCCGGGCGCGCTCGGCCTCGTCGGCAATCCGCTCGCGCTCGGCTTGTTCGGTCGCAGCCTTCTCGCGCTTTCGCGTGACGGTCCACGCGAGGATGATCGAGAAGTTGTAGAGGACGATCATCGGCGTCGCCATCAGGAGCTGCGACACGACGTCAGGCGACGGCGTCAGGATCGCGCCGACGATGAACGCGATCACGACGAACCAGCGGTTGAACTTCCAGAGCCCGCGGTGCGTGACCATCCCGATCAGCGCGAGGAAGTAGATCAGCAGCGGCAGCTCGAAGACCGCGCCGAACGCGAGCATCATGTCGCGCGTGAGATCCAGGTAGCCCTGAAGCATCAGCACCGGCGCGGTGTCCTTGCTCGCATAGCCGAGGAGGAACTCGTAGATCCGGCCGAGCACGAAGTGGTAGCAGAACAGTGCGCCACCGACGAAGAACACCGCGGAGAACACCGCGAAGCCGATGCCGAGCCGGCGCTCGCGCTTGTAGAGCCCGGGCGCGATGAACTTCCAGATCTGATGGAAGATGAACGGCGAGGCGACGAAGATGCCGGCCCACAGGGCGACGGACATGTTGACCCAGAACGGCTCGGTCAGCGTTGCGAAGTTCATCTTGAACGGCGGCAATTTCGGGTGCTGCGCCCAGGCGTCCGCGATCGGCACCTGGAGCCAGTCGTAGATCTCCTGCGCGAAGTAGAAGCAGACGCCGAACGCGAGGACGAACGCGATCGCGGCGTTGCGGACGCGGTCACGCAGCTCGCGCAGGTGCGCGAGGAATGGCATCCGGCTCTCTTCGATCTCGGCGGCGGGCACGGCCGGCTCTTCGTCATCGCGGCGCGCGGTGTTCGCCATTTCAGCTGCCCTTGGCGATCGTTCCAGGCACGGGCTTCACCATCGCCGCGAGCTCGGCATCATCGACCGGATCCGAGACCTCGCCGGGCTCGCCCGCGGTCGCCGGCATCGTCAGGCTGGGCTCGGCGGCCTCGAGCGAGGCCACGACATCACCCGGATCGCCGGCATCGCCGGCTGCTGCTGCGGCCGCGGCCTCGGCGGCCTCGTGCTGGGCGAGCTCGTCGCCCGCCACGCCGACCGCGCCGGTCGCGCCTGCCTCGCCGAGCTCCTTGCGCGGCTTGATCGGCCGGATCTTCGGGCGGACCGGGGCCTCGTCACCGCGGAGCGCGCTCTTGAGATCGCGAATCGCACCGCCGATCTGCTCGTCACCCTCGATCTGCTGCTGGAGCGCGCGCGACTGCTTCTTGATGTCGCGAATGCCCTTGCTGATCGTCTTCGCGGCGCCCGGAAGCTTGTCCGGACCGAGGAACAGCAGGGCCACGATCAAGATCACGATGATCTCGCTGCCGCCCATGCCAAACATGCTCGCCGAGCATACCACCCAGCTGCGGTCGTGCACCGCCGGTTGCGACTTGCTGAGTGCCCGCGCCGATTCTCGAGGTCTCACGCCAGAATTACTGCCACGCCGGCAGGTCGGGTGGCGCGTCGTGCGCGAGCAGGCCGCAGCGACCGGTCAGGGACACGTGACCGGCTCGTCGGAGCCGAGGGGAAACGAGTAGCAGACGGTAGTCGGCACCGCGGTCGCGCTAAAGCCGTCGTCGGTGCACGACAGCGACTCGCCAAGGCACCCCATCGGGCCTGCGAGCATCGCGGTCACCGCCATCTCGTCGCGCGTAGATCCCGCCACGAACGGGCCTAGGTACACACGGGGTGCGAGCTGCCCCAAGCATCCCTCCTCGCGCTCGGCCGGACTCGAGACGACCACATCGCGTGCGCCGTCGCCGTTGACGTCGGCGACGAGCACGGCCGAACCGTACAATGGAGCGAGACCACCGTCGTCTGGTGGTCCGGCAATCGAGAGGAACGCATCGCCCTCGTCGAGGTCATCGGCCAGCGGGCCGCGAAACACGAGCACGCGGTTGTGCCATAGCAATCCGAGAGCGAGGTCCCCCTGCCCATCAGCGTCGAGATCCACGGTCCCCAAGGACACGAGGTATGAAGCCTCGCCTGGCAGGCCGACTCGTGCGGATTGGCCGCCGTCCCCGACCTCGAGCTGGTAGCTCGACGGCCCCACGTCGCGGATCGACACGACATCGGGTCGGCCATCGCCGGTGATGTCGGCGAGCGTCGCGCGCGTGTCACCCGGGCCGCCGAACACGCTGATCCGGTGGGTCGTCGTGCCGCAGGGTTCGGTATTGGACCCTCCGCCTTTGCCCGTGCTGCTACATCCGCCGATGGAGATCGAAGGTAGTGTAGCGAGCGCGAACGCCGCGGCGATTCGGATCGGCGGGAGCATCGCCGGCGCATACCATTTTAGCGCCGTTCACGCATCAGGACCTTTGCGAGCGGTTCGGTCGGGCTGCCAGAGCTCGAGCGAGCCAGGTCAGCGGCTCAAAACTCGCGCGCGGAGCGGCTGAAATCGGTCGAAGATGTACCGGGTTGGCCCGCGACTGCCGTTGGTGCGGTGCCGGTGAGGAACCACAGCGCGAGTCCAGGCGCGCCAGGCGCCGAGAGCAGGCCCGAGTCGCGATCGATCGTGACGCGCTCGAGGCCCGCGGGCGGCGCACCGGGCAGGGCCACCACCGGCCGGCTGCCTTCGCTGCTGCGAATCGCTCGCATCCACAGCGGTAGCGCGGCGTGCGCGCCATCGCCGTCCTTGCCGAGCTTCTTCGAGGGGTCATCGAAGCCGAGCCACACCATCGCCAGCGCGCGTCCGGTGAAGCCGATGAACCATGCGTCGGTGTTGTCGTTCGTCGTGCCGGTCTTGCCCGCGGCGGGGCGGTCGAGCGCGCGCGCATCGCTTGCGGTCCCGCGCTGGACCACGGCGGTCATCATGTCCTGGAGCTGAAACGCGACGCGCTCGTCGAGGATCTGGCCACCGGTCGCCGAGACGCGCTCGTCCGGATCGGTTCCGGCGGTCGCGGCGAACCGATCGAACCTGCGTGCGGGGTCGAGCCACGGATCTTCGGGAACCGCGGCGTCGAACAGCACCTCGGTTCCGCGTCGCACGCGCACCGCAAACCGCGGCGCGATCGACCACCCGCGGCGGGCGATGATCGCGTACGCGCGTGCGAGCTCGAGAGGCTTCAGGCACGACGCGCCGAGCGCCATCGGCCTGACATCGGCGATGACGCTGGTGATGCCGAGCCGGCGAGCGAACGCGATCACCGCCGGCGTGCCGACCAGATCGAGCACGTCGATCGCCGGCGCGTTGAGCGACGCCGCGAACGCATCCTGCGCGAGGACGAAGCCGCGAAACCGGTTTCCCGACCTCGGCTTCCAGTGAACGTTCGTACCCTCGTCATACTCGGCGATCGGCGCGTCGCGGAGCGCGGTGCCCGGCGTGATCGCGGCGGCGTCGAGCGCGGCGCCATAGACCAGCGGCTTCCAGGCCGAGCCGGGTTGCCGGCAGCTCTGACGCACGCGGTTGAAGCGATCGGGACCCCAGTCGCGGCCACCGACGAGCGCCTCCACATAGCCGGTGCGGTGATCCCAGACGAGCGCCGCGACCTGCGCCTTGCCCCACCGATCGGCGTACGTGACGGCATCGCGCTGGAGCTGGGTGCCGAGCGCGGGCAGCGCCGCGGTCTCGATCGTGAGGCCGCCGCGCGCGAGCTCGTTCGGTAACGCACCGTCGACGAGCCCGTGCACCTGCTCCATGTACCAGGGCACGCGCGTGCCGTAGCTCGGGTGCGGACGCCGCAGCGCGATCGGCGTCGCGACGGCCTGCGCGCGCGTCGGCTCGTCGATCAACCCGGCGCGGAGCATGCGCGCGAGGATCTCGTCGCGGCGGGCCTTCGCGCGCTCGGGATGGCGATACGGATCGAGCCGCGCGGGCGCCTGGATCATGCCGGCGAGCAGGGCCGCCTCGGGCAGATCGATGTCGTCGACCTCGCGATCGAAGTACGCGCGGGATGCCGCGACCATGCCGTACGAGCCCTGCCCGAGGAACACCAGCGCGAGATAGGTCTCGAGCACCTCGCGCTTGGACCACCGGCGCTCGATCTGGCGCGCGAGCAGGACCTCGCGGACCTTGCGGCGGGCGCTGCGCTCGTTGCCGATCTCGTCGGGTAACAGATTCCGCGCGACCTGCTGGGTGATCGTCGACGCGCCTTCGACCACGCGCTCCGCGCGATAGTTCGCCCACGCCGCGCGCACGATCGACTGGTAGTCGACGCCGCGATGGCGCTGGAAGCGGACGTCCTCGGCGGCGAGCACCGCGAGCACGAGGTGTTGCGGCATCCGATCGAGCGCGGTGAACGTGCGATGGCCGACCGCCTTGCCCTGCTCGAACGGCAGCTCCGCGAGGTGCGAGCCATCGGCGGCGAGCATGCGCGTCGTCTGCGGTGCACCGGCACGCCACGCCGCGAGGTCCGGCACGGCGGGCAGATCGCGCGCCCAGGTCCGCAGCGTGTGCGTCACGACGAGGCCACCGATGATCGGGAGCGCGATCGCGAGCCAGATCACCGCGAGCACCGGGAGCTTCCACCACCATCCGTGATCGCGGCGATTGCCGACGATCACGCGGTTCACGGCAGCGCCTCGCGCGAGAACAGCGGCATCTGGTGTGGCGGGCCGATCACGCGGGCGCGCGGGCCGAGCACACGCGCGATCGGATCCGCGGCAGCTCCGGTCACGAACACCTCGCGGGCATTCGCCGATTCGATCCACGCGAGCAGCTCGGCGCGGCCCGCTGCATGCGGCCACGCGAACATCATGTCGGCGACGTGCGCGCCGTCGAGGATCCGCCCCGATACCACCGCGAGCGCGTGCGGCCGGTCGCCCATCGCGCGATGCAGTCGCGTTCGATCGGCGTCGAGCCACAGCACCGCGCGCGGCTCGCGGCCCGGTGCGCTGATCGCAGGCAGCGCAGGCGCGGGTGCCCCGGCGATCGGGATGCCATCAGCCGTCAGCGCGCCCGCGCGCGCGCCCGCATCACGGAACATCCGTGCACCCGCGATCGCGATGTTCGCGGCGGCGAGGCAGCTCGCGATCTCGAGGCCGTCGAGCACGCTGTCGACGAGCAGCACCGGGCAGCGACCGACCGCGAGCTCGGCACCGATCCACGCGATCAGCTGGTCGAGCGTGTCGGCGAGCGGCGGGAAGCTGTGGTGCTCCGTGCCGAACGGTGCTGCTACCACGAGCGCATCGCACGCGCGGACCTCGGCCGGCGCGATCCCGCCCGCGTTCGGCACGTCCATGCGGATCGGCCCCGCATACAGCACCGTCTTGCCGGTGATGTCGACGTGCAGCGCCGCGGCACCAGGCCCGCGTCCCGACGCGATCAGCTCGAGCCGCACGGTTCCGAGCGTGAACCGGCGGTGCAGCGGAACGCCGAGGTGACCGCCCGCAGCCGCACCGAGCAGCGCGAGCGTCAGCGGCGACGCGATCAGCTGGCCGTGCCCGGTGCGGCCGACGCGATCCGCCGACGATACGAAGCAGACATCACGCCGCCGCCGCGCATCGCACCAGATCGGCGTCCCGGTGAGGTGGACGCCGTCGCGCCACGTCACCGAGGCGGTCGAAGCTGCTCGAGGGCGGCGCGCCACGTCTCACGGTGCCACCCCCCATGTGATCGCGCAATGTTACGGCCGTCGGCCCTACTGCGGCGGCGCGGGCGGCGCGGGCGGCGCGGGCGGCGCGGGCGGCGCGGGTCCTCGGCGGTAGGTCCCGCTGAGCGCCGTCGTCCACGCCGTGCCGTCGACGGACCGCTCGAGCCGGAACTTGAACTCGTCGGCTGACACCGGCGTCATCGTGGCGCGCTCGGTGCGTGGCTTGCCATCCTTCATGTGCTGGCCTGTCCAGATCCACTCCGAACCGACGATCCGCCCGGTGAGCGCGCGCGCCTGACCGTCGGCACCGATGTTGTAGTGCGTGTACACGCCGGCGTCAGCCTGGTACCCCAGCAAGCTGAAGCCGTCAGCCGGCCCGCCGATCGCGCACTGGAGGTGAAAACCGCCGTCGATCCAGGTGCAAACTTCATGGAAGACGAGCGGGTTGGTGCCCATCGTGCCCTCGAAGTTCCACGTTCCGGCGATGAACCCGAGGTGCTCGCGTGCAGGCGTGGAGGCCGGGGTCTTTGTCGCTGGCGTGGTTGCAGGTGCGGGCGCAGATGCAACGCAGGACATGAGCGCACCAAGGCTCGTCGCGGCCAGCCCACGCGTGGAGATCAACATCGCGGCAGCCTACCTCCAGTCACTCGATCGCGTCGACCGGTAGCTTGCCGTCGTTGAACTGCGCCTCGAGATCTCTGACGATCGAGACGAGCTCCTCGCGTTGCGACGACGGTGCCGCGCAGAGTGGCTCGCCGGTGTTCTCGCGCCCCAGCGCCGAGACCGAGATTCAGCCCCAGCGCCGAGACCGCATCGAACGGCGCGGCGACGATCAGCTCGCCGCGCGCCTTGAGAGCGACGATCATGTTGGAGTGGGGTACGCTCGGCGTATGTCGCGCCTGGCCTCGATCCTGCCGCACGAGGTCGGCGCGGCGTTCGAGCCGAGCTCGACCATCACAAACAGCCCGAGTGAGATCGAGCGCGCGCGGCTCTCACTCGAGGCGGCCGTCATTACGAGGAGGCACGCCGAACGCGTTGGCCACGGCGACTGCGTTCGCGGAACATCGGGATCGGTGACGCCTACGAAGCCGAACCGGATTCCGCCGATCACGCGAACGACGGTGGGCGGAAGACTCCCGACGGTGGTGAGGTCGACGTCGTGCGGACGCTGGGGCGCGAGCACCGCTCGCCCTCGGAGCGCCCCACCACTGCCGAGCGCGACGCCTGGGCGGAGCGCGGAAAACCTCGGGACGATCGATCAAGCAACGGTCGGGCGTCGCGTCGCTTCGCCATGGAGACGCAGAGAGCGCGCCAGCGGCTGCGTCCCGCCCCATCCGGTCACTCGATCGCGTTGACCGGGAGCTTGCCGTCGTTGAACTGCGCCTCGAGATCTCTGACGATCGAGACGAGCTCGTCGCGCTGGCTGTCGTCGCACTCGAAGACGATGCCCATCCCGGGCGCCTCGTCGTCCTGCTTGACGATCGTGTGCGAGACCTTGCCCATCAGCGACAGCGGCTGCGGCTTGCCCGGGACGGTGACCAGCATGTGGATCTGCGAGGTCTCGGGCAGCGGCTTGTCGGTGAAGAGAAAGAGGCCCTCTTCGTTGATGTCCTTGGTGAACGTGTTCGCCGGGCCCTCGATCGCGCCGTAGGTCACGGGCAGCCGGATCGGCAACCGGCGCTTCTCGCGCAGGTTGAGCAGGCCGCCGCGGACGAAGCCGTTGAGGTAGTTGATCTTGTCTCGCTCGGCGCCGCCGAGGGCGACCACGAGGCCGGCCGGTGTCTCGCGCTGGCCGACGACGGCGCCGCGCAGGGTGACGAGCCAGCCGCCGACGTCGAGATCGATGCGGACGGTCGAGCCGTTCTCGGCGCGCTCGGGCGTCGGGACGAACACGGTCCAGTCCCGTGGATCGAAGATCTTGATCCACTCCGCCTGGCTACCCAGTCGAAGCTCGAGCCGTACCGCTCCCACAGGCTCATCGTAAACCACGGCCCGGAAATGCGGGCCTTTTGGGCGGCCTACTGGATCGCGACCCGCAACACGAGCGGCTTGCCGGCGCGGAGCACCGCCAGCGTTGCCACCTTGGTCGTCGACGCGCGGGCGTAGAGGTCCGCGGCGTCATCGAGCGATCGCAGCGGCTTGCCGTCGACCGAGACGATCAGGTCCCCGGTCAAGAGCCCGGCCCTGGTGAAGATCGTCCCCTCGGTCACCGCGTCGAGGCGCAGGCCGCCGGGCGTGAAGGTCGCGCTGAGCGAGCCAGCGAGGGCGCCGAAATCGGCGAGCGCCGTGGCGACGTCCGTGCGAGCCAGCTTGATCGTCAGCGGGCCGGTGGGCGCGGCCGCCGGTGCCGGTGTGATCGCTGGTGCCGGTGCTGGTGTCGTCGTCGGTGCCGCCGGCGCGCCGTCCCAACTCGCCGAGGTCGTCGGTCCAGTAGACGGCGACGCAGCCGGCGGCAGGGCCGGGATGGTCGGCACGGTGGTCGGCGCAGCGGGCGTCGGGTTCGGCGATACCAACGCCGCGGTCGACGCAGTGGTCGGTGCCGGCGGTGCCGCGGGCGCAGTGTCGTACGGGTCTTCTCCCTCGAAGCCGGCCACGCTGACGCTGCGAACATCGTCGGGAGTCTCGGAGACGACCGGCTCGCCATACGGATCCTGGGGCTCCAGCACAACGTCCGCAGTCAGCTTCGACGCGGCGGCCTTCACCGATCGATCCTTGCCAGCGCGACGCGGGCGCTCGGGGGCTGCGAGCACGATGATCTGCGCCGCGCTGCCAGTCAGCGTGACCTCGTCCTCGCCGATGGCGTCGACCGTGTAGTCGCCGATCTCCTCGCCGACCTCGACCAGGACATGCCTGCCGCGATGCTTGTCGAACAGCAGCGCCTGTTCACTGTCCGACAGGATCTTCACCACCCGGAACGGGACCTTGGTGCGGGCCGGCGCGGGGCGTGACGGCGGTGCGGCTTCTTCGGATTCCATCGCGGATTCCGGTGGATCCGCGGCCTCGGGAGGCGTCTCGGCGAGGGCGGCGCTCCCCAACAACAGGACCAGCAGGCCAGCCAGATGGGAAAGACGACGGGTCATGGCGTGGCGAGGCTGCAAGCGTCAAGCCGCGGCCGCCACCTGCTCGGCGACGACAAACCCGTCGAAACTACGCTGTTGATCGGCCCGCCCTCACACCAATCCGCCGTTGCTCACAGAGATCGTGGCGCCGCGTTCACGGCCGCCGTGCCGGAACGACTCAGGATTTCTTGCTGCCGTCGAGCTCGGACAGGTCGAGATCCTCGAGCTCCTTGAGGTCCTCGGCCGTCAGGCTGCCAATTCCTGCCGTGCTGACGCCGCCGCTCTCGTCCTTGTCGGCTTTGTCGCCCTTGGTGTTCGCGCCGCCCGACCCGAGCTGCTTCGCGTTGTCGCCCTTCGGTGCCTCGAGCAGGCCCATCTTCGCCTTGAGCTCGGAGAGCGCATCGTCCTCGCCGCCGCCGCCTGCCTGCTCGAGCTGGAGGAACTTCGACTCGAGGGTGTCACCCGACAGCTCGCCGGCGAGCTCGGCGCCAGCCTCGGCCTCGGCCTCCATGAGCTGGATGCGCTCGGCCATGCGATCGAACGTGTCGAACGCGCTGGTGTCGCCGAGGCCCTGCATCGTGTTTGCGATCTGCTGCTGCGCCTCAGCGCGCTTCTTACGGGCGATCAGGATGTTCTTCTTGCGCTTCGCTTCCTCGATCTTGTTGTTGAGGAGCCGCAGCGCGTCCTTCAGCTTCTCGACGGCCTGCTTCTGACCGATCCACTGCTGCTGAAACTGCGTCGCGATCGTCTCGTGCTCTTGCTTGCGCGCGAGCGCCTGGCGCGCGAGGCCGTCGTCGCCGGCACGCACCGCGACCATCGCCTTGCGTTCCCACTCCTTCGACTTGTCGGTCTCGGACGTGTAGTGCTTCTGGAGCTTCTTCTCGTCGGCGATCGCGACCGCGACAGCCTTCTTCGCCTCGACCAGTTGCTGCTGCATCTCGAGCAGCACCTGCGTCAGCATCTTCTCGGGATCTTCGGCCTTCGTGATGAGGTCGTTGAGGTTCGACTTGATCAGCGTCCCGAGTCTGGAAAAGATGCCCATGGCTTCCATCGAGCGTACGGGATCAATGGTGTCGTTGCAACGCTCGCGCCCGACGTGCTACGAGCCGGCAACGCCGTCGATGACCGAGCCTCGAAACCTTCCGCGCCACGTCGGCATCATCATGGATGGCAATGGCCGCTGGGCACAGCGCCAGGGCCGGCCGCGCCTCGATGGCCACCGTGCTGGAGCAGATTCGGTCCGCGATATCACACGCGCGTCGCGCCAGCTCGGGATCGAGGCGCTGACGCTCTACGCGTTCTCGTCGCAGAACTGGCAGCGCCCGGTCGACGAGGTCACTGGATTAATGCAGCTGCTTCGCGAGTTCTTGATCGACGAGCGTTCGGAGATCCTCGACAACGCGATCCGCCTTGAGGCGATCGGCGATGTCGAGCGCCTGCCGCCGATCGTCAAGGAACCACTCGACGAGCTGCGTGCGGCGTCGGCGCACCATCGCGGGATGACGCTGACGCTCGCGCTGTCGTACGGCGGTCGCGAATCGATCGCGCGTGCGGTCCGTGAAGCGGTCCGTGACGCGGTCGCCGGCAAGCTCGCGGCCGATGACGTCGACGTTGAACGCTTCGCGTCGTACCTGCCGACCTCGCAGCTGCCGCCCGTCGATCTGTTGATCCGGACGAGTGGCGAGCAGCGGATCTCGAACTTCATGCTCTGGGAGATCGCGTACGCCGAGCTCGTGTTCATCGACGTGCAGTGGCCGGACTTCCGCCGCGGGCACCTCCAGGCGTGCCTCGATCAGTACGCGGCCCGCGAGCGGCGCTTCGGGCTGACGAGCGCCCAGCTCGCGTCGGATCTCGACCTCGAAGGTTGACACTTGACCGTAGGGGAGCGAGGCCGTCAGGCCGCGCGACCGCGAAGGTCACACTTGCCCAAACCTTGACGACGATCCACCGCTGCGGTTACCTGCCAGGTCAGTGGCACTCGGAAACCTCGCTCAGCGGTTCCTCGTCGCGGTCGTCGCGGTCCCGATCCTCCTCGTCATCCTGTACCTGCCGCGGCCCGAGCCGACGTGGGCGTTGATCTTCCTCGCGTCGCTCCTCGCGATGCACGAGTTCTTCGTGATGACGCTGCCGAAGGAGGATCGCCGGGCCGCGCTCGTGATGGGCGCGATCGCCTGCCTCGTCTTCTACTGGGTCGATCCGTTCACCGCGCTCTACTACCGGCCGAGCGAGCGCATCCAGCAGATCGCGGTGCTGACCGAGAAGCCGCTGCTGCTGTTCGTGATCGTGATCCTGCCGGGGCTCTACTACCTGTTCCGGTTCCGCGACATCCCGTCGGTCGCCGGCCGGATCACCGCGACGATCACCGGCATCGTCTACGCCGGCCTGCTCGCGACGTTCCTCTCGCTGTTCAAGCGGATGTTCCCGGTCGCCGAGGGCGGTCACTTCGTCGTCCTCGTCCTCCTGATCGCGTGGCTCGCCGATACCGGCGGCTACTTCGCGGGCCGCTTCCTCGGCAAGGCCAAGCTCTACGAGGCCGTCAGCCCGAAGAAGACCTGGGCCGGCGCGTTCGGCGGCATCGCCGGATCGATCGCGGGCGTCGTCGCGATGAAGCTCGTGTTCTTGCCCTGGCTCAACTGGGTCGACGTCTTCGCGATCGCGATCCCGGGCGGCATCCTCGGCCAGCTCGGCGATCTCGCGGAGTCGCTGATCAAGCGCTCGGTCGGCGTCAAGGACTCCGGCGCGCTGCTGCCGGGCCACGGCGGCATCCTCGATCGCATCGACGCCGTGCTGTTCATCGCGCCCTACGTCTACGGCTACGTGATGATCAAGATCGCCGTCGACGGCATGCCACTGTTCCCGTAGATCACGCCGCGATGTGCTCGAGGTACGTGCGCGCGTGCGAGGCCCAGTCGCTCGCGGTGTCGAGCTCGAGGTAGCGCTCGAGGTGATGCTTCGCCTGGGCGGTGCCGCCGATCTGCGCGAGCATGATGCCGAGGTTGTAATGCGCGTCGGCGAACTCGGGTGCCGCGGCGCAGACCTTGCGAAGCTCGGTGATCGCGGCCTCGGTCTCGCCGAGGTCCTCGAGGAGGTTGGCGAGGTTGTAGCGAGCTTCGGGCTGGATCGGGTCGTGCTCGAGCGCGTGCTCGTAGAGCCGGCGGGCCTCCTCGAGCTCGCCGCCGCGATAGACGAGGTTGCCGAGGTTCGTGAGCGCGGCGGCCATGTTCGGCTCGAGATCGATCGCCTGGCGGAACAGGTGCTCGGCGGTCTCGGAGTCGCCGCGGTCCTCGGCGGCACACGCCTCGACGAAGTGGCGATACGCGGTGGTCCCGCTATTGGCCTCGGTCGGGTTGTCCTCGACGGCGATCGGGGTGCCGTCGGCGTTCGCCCGATTGGGGTCGACGCGCGGCATCGACAGCACCTGCGCGACGTGCTCGCCGAAGCTCGGCACGTTGAACGCCATCACGATCTGGCCGCCGATCGGCTGGAACGCGACGTCATCGGCGAGCGCGACGATCGTCTCGCCATCGCAACACACCCGGAGGCGCGTCGTCGGGTGGGTATCGTCGGGCAGCGCCTTCTTCAGCGCCTCGATGTTCTTGCGGACCTTCTGCACCGGCATGCCGATCGCAGTCAGGTCCTTCGCCGCCTTCACCGCGACGACGTCACAGAACGTGTAGTAGAAGCGCCCCCCCTTGCGGACCGTGGGTCCGACGAAGCCGGTCTGCATCCAGTAGCGCAGGCGCGCCTCCTGGACGGCGAGGATGCGAGACACGTCGCGGATAGAGTACAGCTCGATCATGCGTTTCTCCGCTGTGCCTCGACATTGAGGCTCAAGTGGACCTCGGGGCCGCGGGCGCGGCTCTCGACATCGACAAGGGGCGCCGCGAGGTCGCAGCCGGCCATGCGCCGGGCCTCGGCGACCGCGATCCGGCGCGCGTGGTCGCGGCAGCGATCGTCGGCGGCGTAGAGCAAGGCGACGCGCTGGGCGGTCGAGACGTCGGGCGGATCGCTGATCCGATCGATCGTGCGAGCGAGGTCGACCGTGAGCATGGTCGAGCCCGCGTAGAAGTCGCCGGTCAGCGCGCCCTCGGTCAGGACCCGGGCGGCGCCGTGGATCAGCTCGATCGCGACCGGCGCGAGGCGGACCGTGACCTCGCGATCGAAGAGCGAGACCCGACGGGCGATCGCCATCGGTTTACGTGGTGGCAGTAGAACCTTGGGCACCCGCCGAGCCCGTCGAGACGAAGCCATTACCGAAAGGCTAAAGGACCGTCTCGGGGTGGCCAAGTTTCCTACATCGCGAGACCCCGACGGCCCGGATCTCGGTCACTTCGGAGCGGCACGCGATCCGCATACGAAATTGTCGTGCGTGTACGGACCCGACTCCCGACGTGGCTGCTGGCAGCTTTGGTGTTCGGGGCTGGGTACATGTTCTGGCCGTTCTTGCCGTGGATGGTGCTCGCGCTGTGGCTGGGCCTTTACGCCCGGCGGGTTCACGAGCCCCTGACACGGCGGCTCGGTGGGCGCACGGGGGTGAGCGCGGCGATCACGGTCAGCCTGCTCCTCCTGGTGTTCCTGCCAGTTGCAGCCGTCGTGACCTCGATCGTGATGGACGCGATCGCGCTGGTCGAGCAGCTGATGAAGTCCGACGAGGCCAAGGCCGTCCTCGTCAGGCTCGTGAAGCAGAGCGACAACCCCTCGGACGTCTCGACCGCCAAGCAGGCCGTCGACGACGCCTCCGGGATCGTCGACCTCGTGATGAACCAGGGCGATCGCGCGTGGGCGATCCTCAGCCAGGTCGCCGGCATGGCGGCCTACGCGGTGATCGGCCTCCTGATCATGGTGACCGGGATGTACGGCGTGCTCGTCGAGGGCCGCGGCTGGTACATCTGGCTCGAGAAACACTCTCCGTTGCAGCCCGTGCACTTCACGCGGTTCACCGAGGCGTTCATGGAGACCGGTCGCGGCCTGTGGTGGGGCATCGTCGGCGCCGGGTTCCTGCAGTCGGTCGTCGCGACGATCACGTACTTCGCGCTCGGCGTGCCGTCGGCCCTCGCGCTCGGCATGCTGACGCTGATCTTCTCGGTGATCCCCGCGATCGGCACCGCGATCGTGTGGGCGCCGGTCGCCGCCGGGCTCGCGCTGACCGGCCGACCGGTCGCCGCGCTCGCGCTGACGATCGTCGGCGTCGCGGTGATCGGCACGGTCGACAACGTCGCCAGGCCGTGGCTCGCGCACCGCGGCGAGCTCCGACTCCCGACGTGGGTCGTCTTGCTGTCGATGTTTGGCGGTGTCGAGGTCTTTGGCGGCTGGGGCCTCATTCTCGGCCCACTGCTCGTCAGGCTCGCCAGGGAGGCTCTCGAGATTTCCAACGAGGCCCACGATCCGGCAACGTCCAGCCCACCGGTAGAAACCACCGGCGCATCGTGATACGCGTTGAGGGCCGTGACCCTCGACGTCAAGAGATATCCGATCCTCGTCGTCGATGACGAGCAGGACAACCTCGACGCGTTCCGGTTCAACTTCCGCAAGACGTTCGACATCCTGACCGCGAGCGGCGGCGCCGAGGCGCTGCAGATCCTCGCCGAGAAGGAAGTGGCGGTCGTGGTGACCGATCAGCGGATGCCACGAATGACGGGCGTCGAGCTCTTGCGCGAGGTCCGCCAGCGCCATCCCGAAACCGTCGGCATCATCCTCACCGCGTTCACCGACGTCGACGTGCTCGTCGAGGCGATCAACCTCGGCCAGGTCTATCGCTACATCACGAAGCCGTGGGACGCCAAGGAAGTGCGCGGCGTGCTGCAGTACGCGATCGAGCGCTACAGCCTGGTAGCCGAGAACAAGCGGCTCGCCGCGCAGCTCGCCGAGTACACCGGCTACCTGAACCAGCAGCTCCACGGCGAGTTCGACTTCGGCAACATCATCGGCGACAGCCCGGCGCTGCGCGAGGTGCTGTCCAAGGTCGAGCAAGTCGCGCCGACCAACTCCACGGTCCTGCTGCGCGGCGAGACCGGCACGGGCAAGGAGCTCGTCGCTCACGCGATTCACATCAACTCCAAGCGCGAGGAGAAGCCGTTCGTTCGCGTGAACTGCGCATCGCTCGCGCCGGGCATCCTCGAGTCCGAGCTGTTCGGTCACGAGAAGGGCAGCTTCACCGGTGCGATGGAGCGGCGTCGTGGTCGCTTCGAGCTCGCCGACGGTGGCACGCTATTCCTCGACGAGTGCGGCGATCTGCCGATGGAAGTGCAGATCAAGCTGCTGCGCACGCTGCAGGAGCGCGAGCTCGAGCGCGTCGGTGGCAACGAGACCATCAAGGTCGACGTCCGCGTGGTCTCGGCGACGAACCGCAACCTCGAGAAGATGATCGAGGAAGGCGAGTTCCGCGAGGATCTCTACTACCGGCTCAATGTCTTCCCGATCAACCTACCGCCGCTGCGCGACCGCCCCGAGGACCTTCAGGTCCTGGTCGGTCACTTCATCACGAAGTTTGCGCGCCAGATGGGCGTGCCGACCTCGCAACCGAACGCCGAGGCGATCGCCAAGCTGCGCGAGTACAACTGGCCGGGCAACGTGCGCGAGCTCGAGAACATCATCGAGCGCGCGATGATCCTCGCCCGCGGTACGCCGCTCAACGCCACGCACCTCGACTTCGGTCGCCGCGCGCAGCCGTCGAATCAGTCGGGCGCGGTGCCGTCGGTGACCACGCAGGCGCCGTCCGCTCCGCAGACCGCCGCGCCTGCCGAGGAGGGCAAGAGCCTCGCCGAGCGCCTGCTCGACAGCGAGCGCAAGGAGATCGTCTCGGCCGTCGAGAAGTCGCGCGGCAATATAGCGAGCGCCGCCCGCACGCTCGGGATCAATCGCTCCACGCTCTACTACCGCCTGCGCAAGCACGGTCTCGAGCATCTGCTGCCGAC
This sequence comes from Kofleriaceae bacterium, assembly GCA_046590445.1. Lineage (GTDB taxonomy): Bacteria > Myxococcota_A > Polyangia > Haliangiales > Haliangiaceae > JABFXX01. The sequence continues at coordinate 692 of JBKJUF010000759.1, read as the reverse complement.
GAAGGTCCAGGTCGGTGGTGACGAGCCACCGGCTCCTGTCACGCCTGCCAACGGCGATCCACCCGCCCAGTCCTAGGGCGTCCCGTAGGGTTCCGAGTACAGTCGGGGCGTGCGCGCGCTGTTCATTCTTGATCCTCTCGAGCGTCTCGGGCTGCAAGCGGACACCTCGTATGCGTTGATGGTCGAGGCCGCAGCCCGCGGCTGGGACGTATGGACCTGTCAGATCGAGCACCTCGGCCTCGTCGGGAACGACGCGGTCGTCGACGCGGTGCCGACGATCGTGACCCCTGCACTCACGCCGGCCGAGGCGTTCCAGGTCGAAGCGAGGCAGGCCAAGCGGCTCGCCGATTTCGACGTCGTGCTGATGCGCAAGGATCCGCCGCTGGATGTCTCGTACCTCCACGCGACCTGGATTCTCGATCACGCGCGCGGCAAGACGCTGCTGGTCAACGATCCGCGCGGCCTGCGCGAGCTCAACGAGCACCTCGCGGTCTTGAACTTTCCTGAGCTCACGCCAGCGACGATCGTCACTCGCTCGGCCGAGCGGCTGCGCGAGTTTCAGCGCGAGCAGGGCGGCGCGATCGTGGTCAAGCCGGTCGATGGCTACGGCGGGCTCGGTATCTTCGTCGTGCGCGATGGCGACATGAATGCGAGCTCGATCCTCGAGACCTCGACCGGCGCCGGCACCCGCT
>JBKJUF010000753.1:0-7638 GCA_046590445.1 Kofleriaceae bacterium | reverse complement strand
CGGGCTCAGCTTGGTCGCCGTGGCGAAGTCCTCCTCGGCTTTCCTGAGGAAGCTGTCGAGGTCCTTCTGGGTCGCCTCGGCGTCGACGCCGGTCAGGCACGACTCGATCTCGAGCGTGCGCTGGGTGTCGATCGCGCGGACGATCGCGACCAGTCCGCGGATCACGAAGGCCTCGTCGTTCGACGGGTTGAGCGCGAGCGACCGGTTCGATTCGGTATGCGCTGCCTCGAGCTGGTGCTTGCGGAGGAAGTCCTTCGCGAGGTCGAGGCGCGTCGCGCTCTTCGCGACATCTCGCTCGGACTGGCCGCCATGAAAACAGCCGGCAGCCCCCAGAGCCCCGAAGCATGCGAGCGCCCACAGCGACGGGAGTGCCGCGAACATCAGTAATCCCAGCCGCTTGCCTCCCATGGCGCGGACCCTATCGCGCGAGCTCTGACGCGTCAACGTGCGGACAGATCCCGTCATGGCACTCCTCTTTTCATCGTGTGTCGTCGGTGGCCGTGGTCGCTCTCCTCCCAGTGCTAACAGCGATTGGATCGGCGGGCGATTTCTTGGCGGGCTCGCGGCGCGTATACAACTCATCCATGTCCCAGCGGGATCTACCCGGCCAGCTACCTGGCCCGTTACCTGGCCCCCTGGCGCCGACCTCCACGCCGACGATCGGCGGGCTCTATGCCGAGCAGTTCCTGCCGCCGGGCACCCCGCGGGGCGCCGTCGTGATCACCCATGGCTACGCCGAGCATTGCGGGCGCTACCGCGAGCTCGCGCACGTCATCGTCGACGCCGGCTGGGCCGCGCTGTCCTACGACGTTCGCGGCCATGGCCAGTCGCCGGGGACGCGCGGCTTCATCGACCGGTTCGGCGGCTACCTCGATGACCTCGCCGCGATGCAGGCCGCGGCGCGCGCGCTGATCCCCGAGGGCGCGCCGCTCGTCCTGCTCGGCCACTCGCACGGCAGCTTGATCACGCTGCGCGCGCTCGCAGACGACCACCCGCCGGACGTCAAGGCGGCCATCATCTCGTCGCCGTTCCTCGCCCTGCGGCTGCGCGTGCCCGCCTACAAGAAGCTGCTCGCGCGCGTCGCGAGCCGGATCGCGCCGAAGCTGGCGCAGCCGAACGCGCTCCGCGTCGAGGACCTGACGAGCGACTACGCCAAGCAGCGGGAGCGCCTCGCCGACAAGCTCTGCCTCGATATCGCGACCGCACGGTGGTTCACCGAGGCCGTGATCGCCCAGGACTACGTCGCCGCACACGCCAGCCGGATCCGCGTCCCCACGACCTGGCTCGTCGGCGGCGCCGATCCGATCGCCGACCCTACCCGGTCGCGCACGATCGCGTCGAGCATGCGGGGCGCGACCTACCACGATCTCGTCGGGCTCAAACACGAGGTTTTCAACGAGACGACCCGTGGTCAGGTCTTCGCGGAAGTCACGCGCGTGCTCGCAAGCGCTTGATAGTGGGTCGGTTCGAAGAGTAATTGCGCGATCAGGCCGGCCCTCTATACTGGTGAGGTTCGTCGGGTCGGGTTCGGTGGCGTGTTCGCGTGTTCCTTGACGTCCTGAGACTTCGTTCTGTCAGCCGGCCATCGGGCAGGTGCTCAGCGACGACGTCGTCAGCCAGTTTCTCCCTCTTTCCAAATGAAGCTCTTCGCCTGCATGTGCAACCAACCGCAGCGGCTCTCCGCCGCGCTGGCACCCGTGCGTTCGGCGCTCGTCGCCGAGCCGCCCGTGACGCGCTGGGGGATGGGCTACATCCAGGGCGGCGACGTGCTCCTCGTGCGGACGCCGAAGTCGAGCGCGATCCCGGTCGACCTCGCGGGGCCGCTCGTCGAGATGTCGACCGACTGCGTGATCGCGCAGGCGACCAGCGACACCCGGTTCGCCGGCACCGACAACACCCCGCCGTTCCGGTTCCGGCGCTGGCTGTTCGCGCAGACCGGCACGCCAGATCTCGATGGCGCCACGCCGCGCCTCCTCGAGCACATCCCGGAATATCTACGCCGCAACCTCAAGGGCCGCACACCTGGCGAGCTGTTCTTCCACATCTTCCTGGCGATGCTCCACGACGAGGGGCTGATCGAAGATCCGAATTTGCCGACCCAGGCCACGCGCCGCGCGCTCGCGGCAACGCTGCGGCTCGTCGGCAGTGAGCTCGAGCAGGCCGGCGTGTCGGGCGTCCCGCTCGGCACCGTTGCGCTGTCGAACGGGCGCTCCATGGTGGTCGCCCGCCCCGCCGGCCAGCTGCAGCCGTTGCGGCTACGCAAGCTCTGGCTGACCGACGACCGAGGCAAGCCCGAGCACGGGCCCGAGGCCTTCCGTGGCGTCCTGCTGGTCTCCGGCAGCGGTGGGCCGGGTGACGGCGAGCCGCGCGAGGGCTTCGAGGACGTGCCCGCGAATCACGCGGTGTTGATCAGCCGCGACCTCCAGGTCTCGCTCGCCGATCTGTCGCCCTGAGTCGTTACTTGACGAGCTCGTAGGCCTTCGCGCGGGAGGCCTTCGACGCCTTCTTGCCAGCCGCGCCGCCCGATGGGGCAACCGCGAAGTCGTGATCGGCGGCCGTCGTCGCGGCCTCGAGGCGCTGCAGCATCGGCTGGCTGAGGCTCTTGTTGGCGCGGACGGCTTGCGCTCGCTTGTGGAGGACTTCCTGCGCCGCGGCCGCGCCCTGGGTCTCGTAGACCTGGGTCGCCTGCTCGAGCGCGCGCGCGGTGTGGACCTGCTCGACCGCATCGACCGCGCTCGGATCGATCGTTGCCGCGACCGCGGCCTCGTCGTCGACGATCTCGACGGCGACATGCGCGGTCGCCTTGCGCTGCACGCCGTCACTGACCCGCCGCCAGCCGAGCTGGAGCGCGGTGACGTCGAGCGCGCCGAGCGTCCGGGTCGCGACGTTCACGCGGAGCACGACCTTGCGGGTCTCGCCGGCGCGCAGATCCGAGATCTGGACGATGGCGTGATCACCGGCGCGCGTCATCGGATAGCCGTAGGCCTCCTCGATCCGCACGCCCGGGCGATCGGTCAACACGAGCCGGACGTCGGCGGCGACGGTCTCGGCGAGACCGCCGAGCTCGCGTGCGAACATCGCGTCGAGGTGGCGGGTGTCCTCGACGAAGTAATAGTTGCCGCGACCGACGTCGGCGAGCCGGGTCATCGTCACCTCGTCGAAGTCGAGGCCGACGCCGACGGTGGAGATCGACGTACCCTTCGCCGCCGTCTCGCTCGCGAGCTCCGCGAGCTGGTCGCGATCGAAGATGCCTTCGTTCGCCTGACCGTCGGAGATCAGCACGATGCGATGGATGCCGCCGAGCACCGGCGAGCGCGCGAGCTCGTTCGCGCCGCGCACGAGGCCGCACGAGATGCAGGTGCCGCCGTCGTCGGCGATCTGCGCGATCGCCGCCATCGCCGCGGCCTTGTTGGTGTCGGTCGCGCGCGCCATCGGCGCGACGGTCTCGTCGCTCGACGAGTAGGTGACGATCGAGAACGCGTCGCTTCCGTCGAGCTGGGTCACGAGCTTGGCGGCGGCGGCCTTCGCGTTCTGCAGCGGCTCGCCCGACATCGAGCCCGAGCGATCGATGACGACCGCGAGCGACAGCGGGGGCCGTTGCGCGGCATGGCCGTTGGGCGCGGTGATCGTGACGGCGAGGTCCTGATCGTGCGCGCCGGCGAGGATCCGCGTCGAGGTCAGCCGCGCGGTGATCAGCATCCCGTCGTCGCCGTGTGTGCTCGCCTGGTTCGTCGTCGGACCGCTACGCGGGTGCAGGAGCAGCGCGGCAACGATCGTGGCGCCGGCAGTGCCGAGCGCGAACAAGGTACGAGCAACGGACGCGGTGGGGACCATCTGGGTGTGGACGCACGAGCCCCCGGCGGCGGTCTCCAGGGCGCGATGTTTCCTGCGACAAAGTGAACCAGGTTAGATCCGAACGGTGAGTCAGCTTTGGAAACCCAGCGATTGCCAACACCTACACGTCGGACGTCGCATGCTAACCTCAGGAATCCACGAGGTAATCAGCTGCCACATCTTGCTGCTTGACCAGGCGCGTCAAGAATACTACATCGCCTCCATGACGAACGCTCAAGAACGTAAAGCGCAGGAACGCCAGGCTCGCCGCCGGCGGATCCAGGAAGCCGCCCGCTCGGTCTTCTCGGAACGCGGCTATGCCGGCGCATCGATCGAGCTCATCGCACGCGCTGCCCAGCTGTCGGTCGGCGCGATCTATCTCTACTTCCGCTCGAAGGAAGACCTCTACGTCTCGCTGATCGAGGACACCCTCGTGGTGTTCGACGTCGAGATGGCGCAGGTCCGCGAGCAGACCGAGGTCGGCCGTCGGCTCCGCGAGACGTGGAGCATCATGGTCCGCTGGGCGGAGAAGGACCCCGAGGGTCCGCGCATCCTTCGCCTGATGGCGCAGCCGGCGATCCGGCCGCAGCTCTCCGAAGAGGTCGTCGCCGCGGTGTCCTCCGGCATCAGCCGGATCCAGGACCACATCGGCGCGACGGTCGCGGACGGCATCCACGCCGGCATCTATCGCCAGGTCAACGCGCGCGAGATCGCGGACCTCGCGTGGTCGGTGCTGCTCGGCAGCCTCGACGCCGCCGAGATGCACACGAACCTCGGCCTGCAGAACGAGGCGCTCGTCGCCCGCACCGATCGCGCACTCGGCCTGATCGAGAGCGCGCTCGCGCCGCAGGTTGCCGCGACGCTTCGCGCCGTCGCCTGATCAACATCCGCACCGGACCAAAGCGGACTCCGCATCGGTCCGCCCATGCAGCTCCCTCGCGTCGTCGCCGGCCCTCGAAACATTGGTAAGGGCGCTCGTCATCGGCGACGCAACGCCAGCGGTCTGTCCGGTGTGCTCGCACTCTTCGCGATCGCGCGTATGGGTGCTCACCAGCATCGCGCGAACCGCAGCCCACCGACGAGGTAGTACGACGCGTACGATCCGGCGTTGACGCCGGTGATCAGCGGAGTCTCGCGCAGCGGCGAGAGTGCTGGGACGGAGGCCTCTGAGACTGCGACCTCGACATCGGCGAGCTGGACGAAGCCAAGCGCGGCTCCGCTCTGCCAACCGTCGGCCTCGTAGCCGATCGCGAACAGGTGCTTCGCCGCGTCGACCGTGCGCACCGAGATCGTCGCAGCGGGTGCCGCCGCGGTCTCGTACGCGTAGCCGGCGCCGAGCATCCGCTGCGGCCCGTGCCACTCGACGCCGAACGACGGCGCCACCGATGTGGTGTAGTCGCGCGGGACCGTGACGTCGCGAAGCTCGAGCGGGCCACCGGTGACGTCCTCGATGCGGATGCTGCCCGGCGCGATCGCGATCTCGTCGTGCATCGACCACAGCTCGATCGCGAACGCGACCTCGGCGCGCAGCGCGGGCGTGATGCGGGTCTCGACCCCGGCGCGCAGCGTTGGCGAGCGAGCTCGCGGCGATCATCGAGATCGCGAGGCACGAGGGCATCCTTCGCACGCGCAGACTCTCCCAAGGTCTCGCAGCGGTATCCACGAGTAACACCTGAATAAACCGCCGTCGTCGTCCGTCGGAAGGTTGCTCCCTCGATCCGTCCCACCGTCATGATGGCGCCGCCGCCAGACACATCTGGCCCCGCTCGGCCCCGCTCGCCAGCATCCGCTGGCTCGCTCCATCTCGGCCCCACGGCGGGCTGCTACCCTGCGAGAGCTGTGCAGGTTTGCCTCGCATGCTCCGAGTCGACGGACGAATCAGGACGCTTCTGTCCTGCGTGCGGCGCCGTGCTCGCCGCCGCTGCTCGAGGGGCCGAGACGGTCGGACGCGACCGCGCCGACTCGCGAGAGGACACCGCGGTCGCCACGACCGAGACCACGGGCCGCTCGAGTGCGGCTGCGAGCTTGCTCGGCACCGTGATCGATGGCTTCAAGATCGAGGCGGTGCTCGGCGGCGGTGCGTTCGGCACGGTCTATCGCGGGCGCCAGGTCGGGCTCGATCGCGTTGTCGCGATCAAAGTGCCGACCCACGAGATCGCGTCGGATCCGGTGATGGCGAAGCGCTTCGCGCGCGAGGCACGGTCTGCCGCGCGGATCGATCACCCGGGCGTGATCACGATCTATGCGGTCGGTGAGCTGCCGGATGGCCGGCCGTACATCGCGATGCAGCTGTTCGATGGCGAGCCGCTCCACAAGTGCCTCGTCGATGGCCCCCTTCCTCCGCTACGCGCGCTCGAGATCGCGCGCCAGATCACGTGCGCACTCGCCGAGACCCACGCCGCGGATGTCGTCCATCGCGACCTCAAGCCGACGAACATCGTGTGGCGCCGCGATCGCAACGGCGACGATCGGGTGACGCTCGTCGACTTCGGGATCGCGGTCTGCAAGCCGGGCACCGCGGATGCGACGCGGCTGACCGCCGGCGGGTTGATCGGCACGCCCCACTACATGTCTCCCGAACAGGCGCACGGCGATCAGGTCGACGCTCGCGCCGATCTCTACGCGCTCGGCTGCATCCTGTACGAGCTCTTGACCGGAGAGCCGCCGTTCCAGGGCTCGGGCTTCGAGGTTCTGCTCGCGCACCTGGGCCGCCCGGTACCGCGGCCGAGCGAGCTGAACCCCGAGGTCCCCGAGCTGGTCGATGACATCGTCACGCACCTCACCGCGAAGCGACCCGACGATCGCGTACCGACTGCAGAAGCGCTGGTGACCCTGCTGGACGACGCGATGGATCAGCTCGAGGGCGTCAAGCCGCTAGCCCCGAGCGAGCCGCGGCCCAAGCGCGCGAAGCGCCGGAGCGCGGCGCCGCCCGCCGACGTCGACCTCGACGCGGCACACGACGATGGTGCACGGCGGACGTCGGCGCGAACGCGGCACGAGAAGCCGTCGCTGCCACATCCCGCATACCGGCCGGTCGATCGCGTGCGCTATCTCCTCGCGGGCGCGACGGTCTCGCTGGTGGTGTGCCTGACCGCATACGTCGCGCTGCGGTTCACCAGCACGTCGAGCGCGCACGAAGCCGACGACGGCGAGATCAAGCGCCTCGAGCTGTTCCGCGATGACGGCGAGACCCGGCTGCGGGTCTGGGTTCCCGAGGTGATGCGCGCGCGTCGGACGCACCGCTTGCGCATCGAGCTCCGCAACAAGCTCGGCGCGTACCTCGTCGCCGATCAGGTCGTCGTCACGATCGAGGATCCCACGGGCAAGGCGACCGGCGTGATCGCCCGGCCACGCAGCGCGGATCCGGACCAGTACGGCCTGCCGTTCCTGTTCGAGACCGCCGGGACCTACAAGATCCGGATCTTCCCGCCCGAGACCACCAGCACGTTCCTGATCGATGTCGCGGTCGTCAATTGACGGCTGAAGGCCGCGACGCTGCTACTCGTCGTTCGCGCCCTTCGCGGCTTCTTCATCGGAGAAGTCGACCTTGCCCGTGAACTTCTCGCCCTGGCCGATCACCTTGAAGCGGTTCGCGGCGAGGACCTTGCCGCGGCACTCCATTGTGATCATCAGCTCCTTGTTGACGCCGACGTGCTTGCGCTCGAGCGTCATGCTCGACATCAGCGCGGCCTGACCACGCTCGTTCGTGAACTGTTCGAACGTCAGCAGCAGCTGCTTCCGCCCGCCGGACAGGTCATAGATCTTCACGACATACTCGAGGTCGTTGAGCGGCTGGCGGAGGAA
>JBKJUF010000430.1:0-10299 GCA_046590445.1 Kofleriaceae bacterium | reverse complement strand
CCTCGATCGGATCACGTCCCTCTGACGACGAAACTCGACCACAGCTAACTGATCGAAATCGATCGAGAAAGCTCTCCCGCCTTCCTGATCACCAACTTGCGGGGACGTGTACTTAGTGGATCGCGTGACGGAGCCCGGCGCCGATCGAGAACGATTGGTTGGCCTCTTCTTCCAGGCTGATGCCGAACAACCCGTACATCCGCGTGTTCGGACCGATCGAGAAGTCGAGGGTCGCGTTCGCGCCGATGAGGTTGGTGTCTTCCGCATCGGAGCCGACCACCTGCAGCATCACGAGGCCGACGGCTGCACCGAGCTCACCCGCCGTGAAGCCGATCGAGCCCGTCAGGTTCAGCACCGCGTCGAAGGCCGCCGAGAACCCATCCTCGCCACCCGAGCTGAATGGGACGTCGAAGCCGGCCCCGCCGCCGACCACGATGGTGCCTGCAGTATGGCGCACCGACACCTGCGTGCGTCCCCACGTGGTCAAGAGCCCAGCGGGGTATGCGTCACCGAGCCGCGGCACGATGTGCGCGATCGGCGTGAACAGCGACCCGACCTGGCCCGCCGTATCGAGGGCCAGCCCGCCGCGTAGCATGAGGTCGGTCGTCGGCCCCTGGCGCATGACGTAGAGCCCGCCGAGCTCGATGTTACCGACGCCATTCTCGCTGTCGTTGTCGCCGCGCGCGTAGAACCCGGGCAGCGTCAGGTAACCGCCGTGGCCCTTCGGCCCGATGTACTGGCCGTGCGCGCGAAACCCGATGAACGTGATCTCGGAGAGAAACCCGTCGTCCGAAAAGTGCGTGTAATCGAAGTTGAAGTCGAGCGTGCCACCGAGCGCGGTCGACATCAGGTTCGGGAGCGCCGACTGCACGCCGGCGGCGGTGGTCGTGTTGTCGGGTGGAGGCGGTACGTTCGCAACACGTGCCGGCGGCAGTGGCCGCGCGGGCTCGACCGGCGCGGGCTCGACCGGCGCGGGATCCGGCTGCGCGCGTGCGGACGTTGCCGCGAGACTCGACACGAACACACCCACCGCGATGCGAGACAACCTCATGAGTCCTCCTTGGACGAACATGCAGCCTAACGTGCGCTGCTTCCCCCGAAGCACGACGCTCGTCGATTGCCAGATCGTACCGACGGACGTGGCGAATCTCTAGTTCTACGGCGCAGCCTCTTCGAGCACGACCCGCGCGGTGAGCTGTGCGGCGAGCGTCAGATAATCGATCTTCACGGTCGCAGGGGTATCGCCGGCAAGGTGACGATGCGGCGACGTGTCGCCCCCGACGTATTCCTCGGTCAGCCCGACGGCCGCGAACCCGCGATCACGAAACGCCTCGTGGTCGGTGCCGCTCGTCGCGGTCGCCGCGACGGTGACCCCGACGATAGCCGCTGCCGCCCGCCACTCGGCCTCGAGCTCCGGCGTCGGCAGCTCGAGCTCGAAACGCCGGTCGTTGTCGCCATCCCACGAGACCTGATCGATCGTGTGGACCGCGCGGACCGTGGCCGGCTCCACGGTGCCGGCATAGGCCCGCGCGCCGAACAGGCCGACCTCCTCCTGATCGAAGAACACGATGCGAACCGGCGCGGCTCGGCAGGGCGTCTCGGCGAGGTAGCGGGCGACCGCGAGCACGACGGCGGCGCCGCTCGCGTTGTCGTTCGCGCCCGGGCTGGCAGCGACGGAGTCGAAGTGCGCGCCGACGATGATCGACTTGCCGGGCGGCATCGCGGTGGCCGGGATCGTGGCGACGACGTTCGCGCCTCCGGGATAGCTGTGAAGCTGCGACGTCCAGCCGATGGTCTGGAGCTGTTGCGAGAGGTAGGCCCGCGCGGCGTCGCGCTGGGTCGTCGTCGAGCGCGGCGAGCTCGCGAGCTGCGCGATCGTGCCGGTCAGCAGCGAGCGCAACCACGGCGGCTCGAGTGCGGGTCGCGTGCATCCAGGCGGCGCATCGGCGCGCGCGTCCGTCGGGCCCGCGTCGGTTGCAGCTCCGTCGTCGGGAGGCGCGCATGCGGCCACCGCGAGCGCGCAGATCGCGAGCCGCTTCATCGCCGCGACAGCATCGGTACCGTGTAATCGACCGCGGCTTCGATGTGGAAGTGATCGTCGTGCGAGACCGGATCGTTCTTCGGCGTGAGCACGATGCGGAACTTACCGGTGCGGTTGATCGCCTGCTCGACGCCGAGCAGCAGCGGATCACCAAGCTGGTAGTCATCCTTGACGACCGCGACGCGGCCGTACTCGTCGACGAAGGCGTTGACGTCCATCGCGATGCCAAGCGCATGTCGCGACAGGATGTTCTTGGTGACGCCGTGGACGCGCACGTTCGTGTTGCGATAGATGCTGCCGAACCGGACCTCGCGGACGCCGAGCGCCCTGAGCTCCGGTCCGATCATCGCGAGCGTGTGCACGAAGTGACAGTCGAGCTTGTGCGGCCCCTTGCGGTAGACGCTCGTGTAAAGGATCCCGCCAAGCTCCATCGCGGGCACCGTGATCGGATCGACGATGCGTCCCTCTGCGGCCGCGCGCGTCCAGGTGATGCCGAGCTCGTCGAGCTCGGTCTCGCAGGCCTTGCTCGCCTCGATCATCTGCTCGCTCGGTGGCCACGCGAAGCCGCGCGGCATGTTATCGGCGCGCGAGCTCGAGCGCTTCGTCGCGGCGACCCGCGTCGACTTCGATTGCTTCTTCGACTTCGCGGCGGACTTCGACTTTGACTTCTTCGACTTCGATGCCGACTTCGATGCCGACTTCGATGCGGTCTTCGACTTCGGTGTCCGCTTGGACTTCGGCTTCGCATCCGCCGCGGGCTTCGGCGCAGGCGCCACGAAATCGGCCTGCGCCGGGGTCGTGATTGGCTGCGCATCGACACGATCGACGACCAGCGCGGCCACTCCCGCGAGGACGACGACGGCGAGGAGCGAGCGGGCCACGAAGGTGACCTTAGCAGGTAGGCTCCGACGATGGACCTGGAAATCCACGAGGCGCTAGCCCTGTCCGTAGACCGCGATGGCGCGCTGGCGCTGCTGCTGCCTGGCAGTGAAGACCACGACTATTATCGGTGTCTTCGCGCACAGCATGCAGGCGCACTGGACGACGCAGATCACATCTTGCGCGCGTGGCCCGAGCGGCATGGCAGCACCGCACGCTACGAGCGGCTGCAGCTGCGCCAGTTGCTGTATCGCAATGCGAGCGACCCCGCGGTCGATCCAGGGCACACAGCGGATCGCCTTCGCGACTACTTTTCGGTCAATCACTGGCACGAGGCCGAGGTCGAGGAGGTCGATCCGACGCGGGCGACGCGGCTTGCGGATGGTGCGTTCGATGGCACGCGGCTGCTGGGAGAGGCCGTCGCGCACGATGCCGATCTCTCGATGGTCAGCGATGAAGGCCTCCACGAGTTGATCGCGCAGCCGCTCGATCCGACGCGCCGTCGCGTCCTGCTGTCGCGCATGCACCACACGACGCAGCCCGAGATCGTGGGGCTCGTCGCTGAGGATCTGGGCGTGCGCGGTAGTGGTGGCTTCGGCTCGCTCGCGATCCACGAGCAGCTGACGCTCGAGCAACTCGTCGCGGTTGCCGCGCGCGTCCCCGAGCTGCGCGGCCATGCGAACTGGGTCTACGCGGTGATCCGGAGGATGCGACCGCACGACTCGATCGATCTCGAGACCGATCGGGCGACCCGGATCACGTACCTGCGTGCGCTGTGGGAATTCGTCGGCGAGCTGCCGCCGAGTGTCGGCTCGCTGAAGGCCCACGTGCTGTGGCACGTGCTCGACACCATGCGCCGCCTCGGGCAGCCGATCGAGCCCGCGCTCGTGCGCGCATATCTCAGCCTGCCGCGCACCGCGAGCTACGTCTCGCGCACGTGGATCGATCGCGTCCAGCGCGATCACGTCGCGCAGCTCGGCGTCGATCTTCGCAACGTCACCGGGCTGCCGCCCGCCGGTAGCGACGAGGAGCTCGTGCGCGATCTGATCTGCCGCCGGCTCGATGATGCCGAGCAGTACTCGGCGTGGCTCGACCGCGCGTGGCTCGAGGCCGAGATCGCGACGGCGATCCTGCTGCTCGGCGGCCGTGATCCCGACCGCGCCACGCTCGCCCTCGGACCGGCACGCGCGGCCGCGTTACGCGAGCGCGTCGAGCTCGCGTGGTGCTTGCACAACCCGACGCGGTTTGGCGTCGACGACCCGATCGTGCTCGATGCCGACGTCAAGCACGTGGGCGAGCTCGTCATCAAGGTGTTCCGCGTCGATCCGATCGCGTACTTCCAGCACCACCGCCGCGAGGTCAACACCGACCTCGATCTCGACGGGCTCGCCGCGAGCCACGAATTCGTCGTCCGCTTCACCGAGCCGCCGGTGCGCCGGGTGCGTCACCGGATCGAGCTTCCGATGTGCGCGCGCGGGGGAACGTACGTCGTCGATCTGATTGGCAACGGGATCGCGAGCCGCGCGCTGATCCACAAGGGTCGGTTGCGTCACACGATGCGCGCGAGTGCGGCCGGTCAGGTCGTGACGATCCTCGACGAGGCCGGCACCCCGCAGCGCGGTCCCGGCGTTCGCGCGTGGATCGGTGATCGCGAGTACGTTCCCGACGAGCACGGCACGATCCTCGTCCCGTTCTCGACGAATCCTGGGGTGACGCCGATGCTGCTGACCAGCGGCGACATCGCGACCGTGCGCGAGCTCGGCCTCGTGCGCGAGACCTACCACCTCGCGATGAACCTCGTGCTCGATCGCCAGGCGCTCGCGGCGGGTCGCACCGTGCAGGCGATCGCGCGGATCTCGCTGAGCGTCGCCGGGGTCCCTGCATCGCTCGCGCTGCTCAAGCGCCCGAGCTGGGAGATCACGCTCACCGACCGTCACGGCGTGACGACCACGAAGTCCCAGCCGCTCGTCGTCGAGGATGGCACCGCGACGCTGCTCGAATGGCCGCTCGGCGAGGACACCGCACACGTCGCGATCGGGATCCGCGCCGTCGTCGAGGTGCGCAGCGAGCAACGCGAGCAGGAGCTCGCCGACCAGCGGACGTTCGAGGTCGCGACGATCCACGGCAGCACCGCGATCGAGGCGCTCTACCTGTCACGCGGCAACGATGGCTGGGCCGTCTCGGCGCTCGGCAAGTCGGGCGAGCCGCGCGCGGCACGTCCGATCACGATCGCGCTCGTGCACCGCTGGGCGCGCAGCCAGCTCAACGTCGAGCTCGCGACCGATGCGCGCGGCCGCGTCGAGCTCGGCCAGCTCCCAGGTGTCGAGTGGATCAGCTCGACGCTCGGCGGGCTCGGCCAGCAGTGGCTCGCCGGCGAGGTCGGGATCGGCGGCACCTTGCACGTGCCCCACGGACGCGAGATCACGATTCCGGTGCCGCCCGGGCGAACCGCCGCGGACGTTCTGCGCCGCGCGTCGCTCGTCGAGCTGTGTGGGGGCGTGCCGGCACGGCATCCTGTCGCCGAGATCGAGGCACTCGAGGGAGCCATCGTGTTCCGCGGGCTGCCGGCCGGCGAGTACGAGCTGCGCGCGCCCGGCGTCCACTTTGCGATCGTCGTCGCCGATGCGATCGCCGAGGTCCCCGGCATCGTGATCACGCCGGGGGAGCTGATGCACCTGCCACGCGCGGTGCCCGCGCTCGCCGCGATCGACACGACCGACGGCATTCGCGTCACGCTTCGCGGCGCTTCGGCGCGCACGGTGGTCCACGTGATCGCGACGCGGTTCGCGTCGGCGCTCGTCGATCCGCCCCACCTCGGCCCGAGCTGGACGCCCGGGCGCCGCGCCGATCACCGGCGCAGTGCCCTCTACGTGTCGGGCCGCGACCTCGGTGACGAGTACCGCTACATTCTCGAGCGCCGCGGCGCGAAACGACACCCGAGCCTGCTGCTCGACAAGCCGACGCTGCTGCTCAACCCGTGGTCGCGGCGCACCACGACGACCGACGTCGCGAACGCGCGCGCGGGTGACAGCTTTCGCGCTTCGGCGCCGCCACCGGCGCCCGGCATGGCCGGCGGCCGGATGCGAGAGGAAACGAAGACGCGCCGCACGAGTGGCGATGCCGCCGCGTTCGCCAGCCATGACTTCTTGCCGGACGCACCCGGCGTGTTCGCGAACCTCGAGCCCGACTCCGCGGGTGTCATTTACATCCCGCACGGCGAGCTCGGCGCGGCGGCAGTGGTGACGATCATCGTCGACGATCCGGCCGGGACGATCGTGCGTCGTGCGTATCTTGGCGAGCCGCCGCTCGCGCCTCGTGACCTCCGCCTCCGGATCGCGCTCGACCCCGTGCGCCACGCCGCGCAACGCAAGCGGATCTCGCCACTCGCGCCGGGCGCCACGCTGGCGATCGAGGATCTCGCGACCGCGAAGCTGCACCTGATCGACAGCGTCGAGCGGGCCCACGCCTATCTGCTGGCGCTCCGCGATGACGCCACGCTGCGCGAGTTCGCGTTCGTCACCCGCTGGCACACGCTCACCGATGCCGAGCGTCGCGAGCTCTACAGCAAGTACGCGTGCCACGAGCTGCACCTGTTCCTGTTCCACAAGGATCGACCGTTCTTCGACGCCGTGATCCGCCCGTACCTCGCGCACAAGCGGGTCAAGACCTTCATCGACCACTGGATGCTCGACGCCGATCTCGCGCCGTACCTCGAGCCGGCGCGCCTCGTGCGGCTCAACGCCGTCGAGCTCGCGTTGCTCGCCCAGCGGATCGCCAACGACGATCGGCTCGCACGGATCCTCGGCGATCAGGTCGCGATCCTGCCGCCGGATCCCGCACGCGACATGCGCTTGATCGATGCGCTGATCGGCGCCGCGACGCTCGATGGGGACGACGCGATCGAGGAGGGTGTCGCCCAGGCCCAGGGCATCGCCTACGATAGCGACGAGACGCGCGAGACGTTCGGGCTCGTGGCGGCTTCGCCGATCGGAGCGGCGGCGTACGCACCGGCCGCGGCTGTCGCGCCAGGGGCAGCCCGCCAGATGAGCGCCGCGCCGCGCCCCGCCCCGAAGCTCGCCGCGACGGTGAAGCGCAAGAAGTCCGGGGCGCCGATGGACCAGGCCGACCTCTACGCCGATGACCTCGACGGCGACATGGATCGGCGCGACGAGGCGCCCGCACCGCACTATCGCGCGGCCGACAAGACCCAGGAGTGGGCGGAGAACAACTGGTGGCATCTCACGCCGGCGGCGAGCGGCGCCGCGCTGATCGCGCCTAACCGGCTGTGGCGGGACCTCGCGCGGCATCGTGAGGGTGCGTTCCTGTCGCCATCGCTCGGGCTCGCGACCGGCAGCTTTGCCGAGGCGATGTGCGCGCTCGCGGTGACCGACGTGCCATTCGTCCCGACGCCTCACGCGATCGCCACCGACGGGCCACGGATGACGATCACCGCCTCGTGCAACGCGCTCGCGGGCTCGTCACAGCTGTTGTATGGCGAGCTCGTCGCGGGCGGCCCGCCGCTCGTCGTCGGGATGTCGTACGTCCGCGACGATGATCGCCACGACTGGTCGAGCGGCGAGCAGGTTGACAAGTACGTCGAGGGTCCGCTCGCGACCGGCGTCGTCTACACGTGCCAGATCGTGCTTGCGAACCCGTCGAGCTCCCGGCAGCGGATCTCGGCGCTCGTGCAGGTTCCGCGGGGGAGCATCTCCGTCGGCGGGGGGCGCGCGACCGACACGATCGACGTGCTGCTCGCGCCCTATGGCACGCACGGCCACGAGATGTCGTTCTACTTCCCCGCCGCAGGCACGTGGAGCCACTTCCCGGTCAACGTGAGCCGCGGCGAGACGGTCGTCGCGGCCGCCCCGGCGCGCTCGCTCGAGGTGATCACCGGCGGCGGCGCGCCCGATGCGAGCTCGTGGGCGCACGTCGCGCAGCGCGGTTCGGCAGCGGACGTCGTCGCGTATCTCGCGACCGCCAACCTCGCGGCGACCGACCTCAAACGGATCGCGTGGCGGATGCGCGACCGGCCGACCTTCGAGCTGATCGTGCGCGCGCTCGATGCACGCAGCGCCTACGACGAGGCGCTGTGGGGTTACGCGCTGCTCCATCGCGACGCGCCACGCATCCGGGTGTGGTTGCGTTCGCTCGGCCAGCGCCTGCTCGCTGCCGGGCCCGTGCTCGACGTGCTCGGGATCGATGCCGAGGCACTCGACACCTACGAGCACCTCGAGCTCGCGCCGCTGATCAACGCACGCGCGCACCGGCTCGGGCCGAAGCTGCGGATCCTCAACGACGGGCTTGCCGCGCAGTACCAGCGATTCCTCGACCTCGTCGCGCATCGCCCGGCTGCGACGCCGGAAGATTTGATGGCCGCGGCGGCATACCTGATGACCCAGGACCGCGTCGACGCCGGCACCGCGATGCTCGCGCGTGTCGAGCCGGCGGCGATCGCCGACCGGATGCAGCACGACTACCTCGCGGCGTACGTCGCGTGTCTCGCCGGCGATGTCGGCACGGCGCGCGAGCTCGCGACCCGGTGGCGCGAGCACCCGGTCGATCGCTGGCGCCACAAGTTCGGCGCGCTCGTCGCGATGCTCGACGAGGTGCAAGGCGCCGCGCCGGCGGTGGTCGACCCGCGGAGCCGCGAGCAGCAGCACGCCGACCTCGCCGCCAGGCAGCCGACCTTCGAGATCGCGCTCGATCGCGAGGGCATCGCGATCCACAGCCAGCATGTCCGCACGCTCGAGCTGCGGTTCTTCGAGATGGACATCGAGCTGCTGTTCTCGCGCCAGCCGTTCGTGCAGAGCGACGTCTCGCGGTTCTCGTTCATCGAGCCCGGGCACCGCGAGCAGCTCGCCGAGCTCACGCCCGAGCATCGCGTGCGGTGGCCAGCGCCGCTCGTCGGCAAGAACGTGGTGGTCGAGGCAGTGGGCGCAGGCCAGCGCAAGGCCAAGGTGCACTACGCGAACGACCTCGCGGTCAGCCTCGCGAACCAGGTCGGGCAGGTGCGCGTCCAGCGGGCATCCGATCGCGCGGCGTTGCCGTCGACGTACGTCAAGGTGTACGCCCGCAAGCGGGGTGGGGCGGTCACGTTCTACAAGGACGGCTACACGGATCTGCGCGGCTGGTTCGACTACGCGACGCTGTCGACCACCGAGCTCGATGAGGTCGAGCGGTTCGCCATCCTCGTATGCTCCGACAGCTCGGGCGCGTCGATCCTCGAGGCCGGCCCGCCGGTTCGCTAGCCGCGGTGCTACGGTGCGTGCGTGATCGGCAGCGTCGTCGGGAAGTACAAGATCCTCGACCAGATCGGCGAAGGCGGCATGGGCATCGTCTATCGCGCGGAGCACGTCGTGCTCGGCGGACCGGCGGCGATCAAGGTCCTGCTGCCGCAGTTCACGCGCGATGCGATCGTCGTCGATCGATTCTTCCACGAGGCCAAGGCGACGAGCGCGATCCGCCACGTCGGCATCGTCCAGGTGTTCGACTACGGCCGGCTCGCGAACGAGCTGGCGTACATCGCGATGGAGCTGCTGCGCGGCGAGGAGCTGACCGGGTTCATCGAGCGCCAGGGCATCGTCGAGCCGGCGGTCGCGGCGCAGATCGGTTTGCAGATGCTGTCCGCGCTCGAGGCCGCGCACCTGATCGGAGTGGTCCACCGCGACATCAAGCCCGACAACATCTTCCTCGTCCGCGACGGGAGCGCGCCCGGCGGTATCCGCGTCAAGATCCTCGACTTCGGGATCGCAAAGTTGATCGGCGATCCGATCGGCGGTGGAGCGCCGCGCCTCAAGACCAAGGGGGGTGCGATCCTCGGGACGCCCGCGTACATGGCACCGGAGCAGTGCCGCGGTGGCGTCGAGATCGATGCGCGCGCGGATCTCTACGCCGTCGGCTGCATCCTGATGGAGATGCTGACCGGACGGCCGCCGTTCATCGCCGAGGGTGGTGGCGAGACGATGGCAATGCACATCTACGAGCCGCCGCCGCGCCTGCGCGATCGGGCGCCCGCTCTGCCGATGGAGCTCGACACCGTGCTCGCGAAGATGCTCGCGAAGTCTCCCGCCGATCGCACGCCGTCTGCCGCCTGGGCGCTCGCAGCTCTCGAGCGCGTCTCCCTCGAGCCGCTACCGACGGAGATCCCGCTGCTCGGCCGTCCGGTGACCGCGCCGGTCGAGGCCGAGCCGGCGGGTCAGGCATCGCGCTGGCTACCGATCCTCGTCATCGCAGTCGCGGTCGTGATCGCCGCCGCCGCGGCGTTCCTCATCGGGATGTCTTAGTACTGCGCCTTGCAAGTTGGTGGCCAGCTACGAGCCCGAGGTCGGGGAGCCCCGAGCTGAGCTCGGGGCCCCCACAGATCCGGACGTGCCGATTTC
>JBKJUF010000408.1:0-3318 GCA_046590445.1 Kofleriaceae bacterium | reverse complement strand
CCGGAACAGCCGCGAGCGCGCGCTTGGCTCCGCCGGCTCGATCGGGTGGGCGGGATCCGCCGGGTCGGGGAGCCGGGGAATGCCAGCCTCGCTCATCGCCCGACCGCCTCGCGCCGGCGGATCCGCGCGTACACGGGATGGCCGAGCGGTGACAGCAACACGCCCTCGAGCTCGGCGCGCGACGCGACCACGTACTCGCTGTGCGCGATCGGCACCCACGGCGCGTCCTCGGCGATCCGATCCTGCACCGCGCGATAGAGGCTCGTGCGCGTCGCCTCGTCGACCGCGCCCTGCGCGTCGACGAGCAGCTTGTCGACGCCGGGGTCGCGATAGAACGCGATGTTGTTCGCGCTGCCGACGACGCTGTTGTCCGAATGAAACAGCACGTAGAGGAAGTTGTCCGGATCGCCGGTATCCCCGATCCAGCCGAACAGCGCGAGGTCGTGCATGCCGGCCTGGACCGCAGCGCGGTGCTCGGGATAGGGGTTCAGCACGAGCTCGGTGTGGATGCCGACCTGCGCGAGCGCGGTCTGCAGGAACCGCGCGACCCGCTCGGGACTCTGCAGATACGGGCGTGGCGTCGACGGCGCGTACAGCTTGTACGTCCGGTTCGGATCGTACGCACCGGTGGCGGTCGCCTGCTGCACCAGCTTCTTCGCGAGCGCCGGATCGAACGGGTAGCGCGTCTTGGGCATGTGATAGCCCCACTGGGTCGGCGGCAGCGGCCCGTCGGCGGCGATCGCGCGGCCCTGGAACGCGAGCTTGATGATCGGTTCCTTGTTGACCGCGTGATTCGCGGCGCGCCGGATCTCGCGGCTGTCGAACGGGATGCGCTGCACGTTGAACGCGAGGTAGCTGACGTCGTTGCCCGGCGTGTGCGTCAGCTGGAGGTCGGGGTGGAGCTCGACGAACGGCTGCTCGTCCGGACGGATCGAGGCCGCGATGTCGACCGACCCCGACTCGAGATCGATCAGCCGCTGGCGGGCGTCGACGACGACCCGGAATACGATGCGATCGAGCAGCGCCGGCGTTCCCCAGTAGCCCCCAAAACGCCGCACGACGACCGCCTCGCCCGGCGTCCACGTCTCGAACGCGAACGGCCCCGTCCCGACCGGGTGACGCTGGAAGTCGTTGCCCCAGCGCGTGACCGCGGCCGGCGACACGATGGGATACATCGCGAGGTCGCCGAGCAGCGGTGCGTACGGCCGGGCCACCTCGATCACGACGGTCTTCGGATCCACGGCGATCACCCGGGTCACATCCTTGAGCAGCGTCCGCCAGTAGCCGCCGGCGTCGCCGAGAAAGCTCGGATGCTGCGGATCGAGCAGGCGCTCGAACGAGAATGCGACGGCCGCCGCATCGAGGGCCGTGCCGTCGTGAAACCGGATGCCGGTGCGCAGGTGAAACGTCCAGCGCTTGCCGTCGCGCGAGGCCTCCCAGGAGGTCGCCAGGTTCGGCTCGACGTCGGTCGACCCGGCCTTCCAGCGCACGAGGCCCTCGAACAGCAGCGTGCCGACCTCGATCGACTCGCTGTCGGTGACCCGCACCGGGTCGAGCGCGATGACATCGGAGGCCTGAGCGACCACGAGCGCGCCGGGATCGCGGCGACGATGCGAACGCGAGCGTTCGGCCGTGCAAGCCACGACCGCCAGGCAGGCCAGCATCGCCGCTGATCTGCGCCCCGGCCTCATGCGGCGGACTCTAGCACCCCGCGATGATTGACTACTGGCGGTCCGCGACTTAGCGTCCGGGCGAGCGGTCCGCTCGTGGGTGCTTTCGGTGAATGCCGGACCGTGATCAACGTCGAAGGGGAACCATCCGTCCATGCGCCTCGCTTACGTGCTCGCCAGTCTCGTCGTGATTGTCTCCGCCGGCTGTGGTCCATACAGCTTCAGCGAGGGCATCGCGCTCAAGACAACACCAAAGCTCCTCAAGCGCGGTCAGCCCGCCCTCCAGATGGAGTCGGACTACGAGATGGCGCGTCAGGCCATCCCGGGTGCGCTCAAGACCGTCGAGAGCTTCTGGGTCAACGTTCCGGATAACCCGCAACTACTGTCGATCCTGACCGAGGGCTACTGCCAGTACGGCACGGCGTTCGTCGAGGACGACTGGGAGGCGGCGAAGTTCCAGAAGGACATCGCGGCGATCGACTATCACAACGAGCGCTCGACGAAGATGTTCACGCGCTGCCTCAACTACGCGCTGCGCATGCTCGGCGGCCGCTGGCAGAAGGAGATCTTCCTCGAGACCGAGACCGTCGACAAGCTCGTCAAGGACACCGGCAAGGGCAAGCGCTTCCCGATGCTGTTCGCCGGCCTCGCGCTCGGCTCCCTCATCAACCACAACCTGACCCGCATCGAGATGCTCGCGTACCTCGGCACCGTCGAGCGGATCATCGGTCGCGTCCTCGAGATCGACGGCGCGAACCCGAAGGGCTGCCCGGCGGCGCCCGCGCCCTGCCAGGCGACCGTCGCCCACCTCGCCCTGCCCTACGTCGCGCTCGGCATGCTCAACACAGCGCGCGGCAAGTCGATGGGTGGCGATCCCGACAAGGGCCGCGCGATGTTCGAGCGCGCGCTCGCGATCACGAACAACCGGTTCCTGCTCGCCCGGACGCTGATGGCGTTCCGGGTCGGGCTCGCGACCAACGACCGCAAGTTCTTTCACGATCAGCTGAAGCAAGTGCTCGAGACCCCGCCGTCGGTGTGGCCCGAGCAGCGTCTGGCAAACGAGGTCGCGCATCGCAAGGCGCGCCGCTATCTGTCGCAGGAAAAGGAGCTCTTTCAATGATCATCACGAAACTGTCCCGCGTGTTCGCTGGCGCCGCGCTGGCGCTTGGCCTCGTCGCGAGCCCGGTGGCCCGTGCCGAGAACGTCGAGCTGCGGATCGCGACGCTGGCGCCGTCGGGTAGCCCGTGGATGGCGACGCTCGACAAGGCGGCCGCCGAGATCAAGGAGAAGACCGCCGGCCGCGTCCGGATGAAGTACTTCGAGGGTGGCCAGCAGGGCGACGAGCGCGACTTCGTCTCGAAGATCAAGCTCGGTCAGCTCGACGGCGCTGCCGTCACCGCTGTCGGCCTGTCGATGATCGACGAGTCGATTCGAGTGCTCGAGCTGCCGCTGATGTTCAACACCATCGACGAGGTCGACTACGTCGCCGACAAGATGTGGCCGTACTTCCAGAGGAAGTTCGAGAAGAAGGGCTTCAAGCTCGCCGAGCGTGGCGAGGTCGGCTGGATCTACTTCCTGTCGAAGAACAAGGTCGAGTCCATCGGCGACCTCAAGGGTCAGAAGCTGTGGATGTGGGGCGACGACGCGC
>JBKJUF010000419.1:0-3051 GCA_046590445.1 Kofleriaceae bacterium | reverse complement strand
AGGCGTCGGCGCCTGCGGTCGAGCCGTTGCACGTCGCCGTGTTGGCGCCGGCGCTCGCATCGCATTGCTCGCCGGCGGACTGGTTGACCTTGCCATCGCCGCATTGCTGCAACGTGCAGTCGATGTTGCAGTTCGCGGTCTCGGTGGCCGTCCCCGTGGTGCCACCGTCGCACTGCTCCTGGAATCCGCCGGTGGCGGTGATCGAAGCCACGCCGTCGCCGCACTTCACGCGCTTGCAGTTGTTGCGGCAATTGTCGGTATCGGTCGGGTTGCCGTCGTCGCACTCCTCGGTCGGGTCGATGACGCCGTTGCCGCAACCGAGACCGGATTGGCAGTCGGGGCTGCAAGTGTCGCCTGGAAGGGTGTTGCCGTCGTCACAGACTTCGCCGATGTCCACGATCCCGTTGCCGCAGATCTCGGCGGACAGGCACGTCGCGTTGCAGCCGTCGCCGCTCACCATGTTGCCGTCGTCGCACGCCTCGGTGACGTCCTTGATCGCGTTGCCGCACGTCTCGACCGAGAGGCAGTCGGCGGAGCAGCCGTCGCCGCTCGTGGTGTTGCCGTCATCGCAGCGCTCGCCGGAGACCTGGACGCCATCGCCGCAGGATTCGGACGTGCAGCCCGGCGAGCAGCCGTCCCCGACGAGGATGTTGCCGTCGTCGCAGGTCTCGCCGCTGTCGACGCGGCCGTTACCGCAGTTGTTGACGATGCAGACCGGCTGTGCGGCGGCGCAGCTCGTGCCGTCGGGACAGATGATGCCGGTCGCGCATTCGACGGCGCCCGGGTCCTGCGCACAACCGGCGAGGGCCACGACACCCGAGATCAGGAATCCAAGAAAGTTAAGAAGACGCATGACGAGCTCCCACCGGAGGCGTGCCTCCGGAACGTGTGATCAGAAGGTGCTCTGCACCATCGCGCCGGCCATGCCGGGGGCGACCATCGGGGTGATCGAGACCTTGCCGCGGGCCTTCTCGAGCTGTTCGCGACGGTACTCGTCGGAACTGATCTGGTAGGCGGTCGAACGATTGAGATAGACCAGCACCGCGCCGGTGACGATCGCGGCGCCCGCGATGCCGTAGCCGACGTAGCCAAGCAGGCGCTTGCTGTCGCCGCTGTCACGCAACGACGTCAGGCCCGCGCTGTCCGTGGCGCAGCCGCCGTTCATGCCGGTGTCCTCGTTGCAGCGCTTCACCTTGTCATCGAACTCGTCGTAGCTCGACTGCGCGGACAGCGTCAGCGCACCGCCGACGATGCCGGCGACGACGCCGCCGCCGATCACCGCGTACGGGACCCACCGCGAGTCCCAGCGTCGCGTGTAACGCGTCAGCTCCTCGGCCGTGAACAGCTTGAGCTCGATGCGGAACGTCTCGCCGGGGCCGATGAACGGCGCGTCGAGGCCCGTCGCGTAGCCCGGCTTCTCGGCGACAAACGTGTGCTTGCCGATCTTGACGCGCGCCTTGTAGACATTCGGCTTGCCTGGCGCGACGACGAAGATCTCCTTGCCGTCGATCGAGACCCGTGCGCCTTCCTTGTGGCAG
Organism: Kofleriaceae bacterium; assembly: GCA_046590445.1. Lineage (GTDB taxonomy): Bacteria > Myxococcota_A > Polyangia > Haliangiales > Haliangiaceae > JABFXX01. The sequence continues at coordinate 1,513 of JBKJUF010000419.1, read as the reverse complement.
CTGACCTCGATCGTCGCGAGCTGCTTCTCGATCAGCAACAGCGCCTGCTTGGCGTGCTCGAACTTGCCCTTCTCGAGGGGCGCCGGTCCGAACCGGATCGCCTTCTGGAGGCTCGCCTCGACCTCGATCGGCTGATCGAGGTTCGTCAGCGAGAGCGCGAGGTTGTAGTTGATCGCTGGGTGGTCCCAGTGCTTCAGCGCCTCGCGGTACAGCTCGACGGCCTTCACGAAGATGCCGTCGTTGTGGTTCTGGTTGCCCTCGCGGAACAGCTTGAGCGCCGTCTGCTGGTTCTCGGCGCCAACTCCCGCAGCCCACGGCCGCTGCTGATCGCCGCCCTCGGTCAGCGACTCGCTGGTCCCCGTCTTCGGCTCGCCTTCCGCAGCATCAGGCGCCGGCACGGGTGCCGGAGCCGGCGCTGGAGCCGGTTGCGCGAACACTGTCCCTGCGCTCAGCACGATGCCGAGCGTGATCATCATCACCCGTGAGCTCATTGAGTCTCCCTGAAATCAAAAACGCTACTTGAGATCGTCGACGATCGTGCTGCCCGCCTGCTTCTTGATCCGCTCGGCGCGCTCGAACTCCAGCTTGTACAGCCGTTCCGCCTCGGTCTTGGCCTTCAGCGCCTCTTCCTTTGCCACGAGCGCCTCGGCCTGCGCCGTGCGAGCCTCTTCCGCGCTCCGCTCGGCATAGCGCTTCTGGATCTTGGCGCGGGTCTCGTTCTCGGTGGCCTCGTCGATCGCGACGCGAAGCTCGTCGATCGTCTGCCGCAAGGTCTCCTCGGACTCGCCGAGCTTGGTGTCGACCGCCTGCTTGTCGGCGACGACCTTCAGCTTCTCCTCCTCGGCCTTGCGCTGCGCGGCCTCGGCGATCTGCCGCTCGCGCTCTTTTTGCTGCACGGCCTCGAGCTGGCGCTCGGCTTCCTGTTGCGCGGCCACCGCGTTGCGTTGCTGGACCTTCGCCTCGCTGCGCGACTTCTGGATGATCACGAGGGCGATCATCGCGGCGAGCACGAGAGCACCGAGGCCCACGAATCCACCGATCACCAGCATCCGGCGGCGGCGGATCGATGCGGTCTCGTGCGCGACGACGGTCTCGAGGAACGCTTGCTCGGCGTCGGCGAGCGCACCCTTGTAGCGCTTGCGAAACTTGCGGGCCTCGTCGGCCATCTCGCCGCGCCACAGCAGGCCCGGGTCGCGGCTCTTGGTCTGCCACTGCCGCGCCGCGGTGCGCAGCTGATCGACGATCGCCGCGTCGTCCTGGTTCTCGTCGAGCCAGCGCCGCAGCATCGGCCAGCCATGGACGAGCGACTCGTGGACGATCTCGACGGTCGATCCCTTGCCGCCCTCGAGCGTCTGCACGACGAGCAGGCGGGCGTCGACCATCTGATCGACGAGGCGCTGGATCTCGCCGACCTCGCGCGACAGCTCGCGGAGCTCGGCCATCGGCATGATCGCGCGCGTGCGATCCGGCGTGACGAGACGCAACAGGATCGCGCGGATCAGCCCTGTCTTGG
>JBKJUF010000409.1:0-9821 GCA_046590445.1 Kofleriaceae bacterium | reverse complement strand
GCCCCGCTCGCCAGCGTTCGCTGGCTCGCTCCATCTCGGGCGCCTCCAGGGCCGGTAGCCGAACTGGCATCGCCCCGACGGGTTCGCTACCCTTGGCGGCATGCTTCGCGACCTCCTCGCGCTCGTGGCCGCTGCCGCGTTGATCGGCACCGTCGCGCCCGCCTGTGGCGGATCCAAGAAGCCGGCCAAGACGGTCAAGACCAAGAAGGCGAAGCAGAAGGACACGCGCGCGCTGCTCGCGGAGGCCCGTGACGAGGCGAAGGCCGGCGAGACCGATGCCGCGGACAAGGCCTACAGCGAGGCCTACGGCGTCGCGAAGGAGCTCGAGATCCTCGAGGAGCACGTCGACTTCCTGATCCACGCGGGCCGCGCGACCCGCGCCCAGGAAGTCGCGAAGGGCCACTACGACAGCAACCCGACGGACAGCAAGGGCTACGCCCTCTACGCCGAGGCGCTGCTCGCCGGCAACAAGGGCCAAGACGCGCTCGAGGTCGCCGACTCGATGGTCGGGCTCAACGGTGAGGATCCCGAGAGCCACGAGAAGCGCGGCCGCGCGCTGCTCCTCCTCGAGCGCAACGAGGAAGCGCTCGACGAGCTGCGCAAGGCCGTCTCGCTCGACAGCGCGGACGCGAAGTATCACGTCCAGCTGGGGCTCGCGCTCCACAAGCTCGGCAAGGTCGACGAGGCGGCTCTCGAGTTCCGCGCGGCACTCAAGCGCGGTCCTGACGATGCCCTCACGCACGTGTACCTCGGCATGGCGCTGCGCGATCAGAGCGAGCTCGACGAGGCGCTGTCGTACCTCGAGAAGGCGCTCGAGCTCGACCCGCGGAATGGCCGCGCGTACTTCGAGCTCGGGCTGCTCTACAACCGCAAGGGCAAGCAAGCCGACGCCGAGATGGCGCTGTCCAAGGCCGTGCAGCTCTCGCCGAACGAGTCGTTGTTCTGGTACGCGTACGGCGAGATCTACCGGCTGCAGGAGCGCCTCGACGACGCGCTCGCGGCGTATCGCAAGGCTATCGAGCTTGATCCCCCATACCCCAAGGCCCTGGCGAAGCTCGGCGTGTTGCTCGTCGACCGCAAGCAGTACGACGAGGCCGAGGCGATCCTGATCCCGGCGATCCGGCGCGAGCCCAAGAACGCCGCGAACTACCTGAGCATCGCCACCGTCTACGCGGCCCGGAAGAAGACGCGGCTCGCGATCGAGGCCTACGAGAAGTTTCTCGACCTCGCGTCGAAGAACGATCCCGAGCGCAACCGCGTCAAGGATGCGATCCGCGATCTCAAGCGGCGCTGACGAACGATGCTGTACTCGGCGACGCCGTTCCCGTATCCCGAGGCGTTCGACGAGCAGATCGTGCTCGAGCACCAGCCGGCCGGGCCGTACTCGCTCGATCTCCGCGGTGCGCTACTGACGCCATACATGTCGCTTGGAGCATTCGAGATCGCGGCGCACCAACTCGTGTGGACCGAGGCTGCCGGACCTTCGCGTGCGGACCTCGTTCGCGCTGGGATCCGGATCCGGCGCGATGACGGCCCCAATGCGACCGCGTGGACCTGGCAGATCGCAGCGCCGCGCAAGGCGGCCCCGGTGGTGACGTTTCCGGAACTTCCGGTGCTCACACCGCGTGACCTCAACCCGCAGGGCGGTGACATTATCACCGTGACCGAGCTGACAAACGTCGACCTTCCCGTGGCTTACACGGCCGAGCTGCGCGCCTATCCGTTCGCGGACCTCCACCGGATCATCGAGCGTGGCCCCGGTCGCATGGTCATCCAGCGCCGCTACGTCGTCGAGCCGTCCTTGTGAGGTCTGCCCGCATCCGCTATCGTTTACAGGACGTCCGTTCGAGCTGAACGAGAGGACAAGCCGATGTCGCGTGACGCCCTGTACCCGGTCTTCCTCAAGCTCGCTGGCTTGCCGGTCGTGGTCGTCGGTGGCGGACCGGTCGCGGCGGGCAAGCTCGATGGTCTGCTCGTGGCAGGTGCCACGGTCACCGTGGTGGCGCCGCAGATCTGCGAGGCGATCCGCGCGCGTGACGATGTCACGCTGATCGAGCACGCGTTCCGACCGGCTCACCTCGCTGGTGCGCGCTGGGTCGTCGCCGCCGCGCCGCCCGAGGTCAATCGCGACGTCGCGACGGCGGCTGCGGCGCGCGGCTTGTTCGTCAATGCGGTTGACGACACGCGCTCGGCGACGGCCTACCTCGGCGGCGTGATCCGGCGCGGCGAGGTCGAGATCGCGATCTCGACGGGTGGACTCGCGCCGGCGCTTGCCGGCCTGCTGCGCGAGGCACTCGATGCGCTGCTGCCGCACGATCTCGATCGATGGGTCGAGGTCGCGACCGCCGCGCGCGAGGACTGGAAGCAGTCCAAGGTGCCGATGACCGAGCGCCGCCCGCTCCTGCTGCGCGCACTCGATCGGCTGTACAAGACCGAGGCGCACTCGTGAGCGGCTTCGTCTCGCTCGTCGGAGCGGGTCCTGGCGATCCGGAGCTGCTGACGCTGCGTGCGCTGCGCCGCCTGCGCGCTGCCGACCTCGTGCTCAACGACGCGCTCGTGCCGGCCGATCTCCTCGAGCTCGCGCCAAACGCGCAGCGGTTCTATGTCGGCAAGCGCGCCGGCCGTCACTCGATCGATCAGGAAGGCATCCATGGCCTGATGATCCGCGCCGCGCAGCGCGGCCAGCGTGTCGTGCGCCTGAAGTCCGGCGACTCGTTCGTGCTCGGCCGTGGTGGCGAGGAAGCGCTCGCGCTCGAAGCCGCCGGCATCGCGTATGAGGTCATCCCGGGTGTGTCGTCCGCCCTCGCAGCACCCGCGCTCGCCGGCATCCCGGTGACCCACCGCGGAATGGCATCGGGCTTCGCGGTGATCTCGGGCCACGCCGAGAGCGCCTACGCGCCGATCCTCGACGGCATCGCGCCGGCCACGCTGACGCTCGTCGTGCTGATGGGCGTCAAGACGCGCGCTGCGATCGCGACCCGCCTGATCGCGCGCGGGTGGGCGGCAACGACCCCAGCAGCGCTGATCCACGGCGCCTCGCAGCGCGATGGCAACACCTGGCTCGGTGACCTCGCGAGCCTTGGCGATGCCCCCTGTGAGTCGGAGCTGCCGGCGGTGATCGTGATCGGCGAGGTCGTCTCGCTCGCGGGTCAGATCAGCTACAGCGAGCTGCGCGAGCTGATCAGCGCGACGTCTTGACGTCCGGGCGCGTCGCGTTGAGCACGATGCCGACGACGCCGACCACCACGAGCCATGCGCCCGCGACGAGGCCGCCCGTGATCGGCGACGCATAGGGCTCCTGTATGTTCGGCACGGCAGGCGCGCGGTCGCTGCGCGTCAGCAGATCGCCGGCGATCGCACCCGCACCACCGAGGATCAGCACGGTGTCACCGGCGTAGGCCCAGCGCTTCGCCGAGCGGTTGTAGCCAAAGCAGCCGGACGCGAGCACGAGGATCGCCAGCGCGCGCGCGAGGAAGCCGGTGCTCATCCCCGATCGTACCGCACCGTACGCAGCGGGTGAGAAAGCGGCCGGCTGGTACTTACGCTTTTCACGGGATTTGCGATGCTGCTCGGCTGCATGTCCTCGCAGGAGAAGCCAGGCGGCTCGCGATCTGCGCTGCTACCGATCTTCCTCATCGTGCTGGTCGATGTCCTCGGCTTCACGATCGTGATCCCGCTGTTGCCGTTCTACGCCGAGCGGTTCGGCGCCTCGCCGCTGGTCGCGACCACGCTGGTCTCGGTCTACGCGGTGTGCTCGCTGATCTCGACGCCGATCATCGGCAAGCTCTCCGATCAGTACGGCCGCAAGCCGCTGCTGATGTACAGCCAGGCGGGCACGTGCGCGGGCTTCCTCGTGCTCGGGTTCTCGACCTCGCTGTGGATGGTCTTCATCGGTCGCATCCTGCCCGGGCTGTCCGCGGGCAATCTGTCGATCGCGCAGGCGTACATCTCCGATCACACCGCGCCCGAGAATCGCGCGAAAGCCTTCGGGATCATCGGCATCGCGTTCGGCATCGGCTTCATGTTCGGGCCGGCGCTCGGTGGCTGGCTCGGGACGTACTCCCTGCACCTGCCGTTCGTGGTCGCAGCGGGCTTCTCGGCGGTCGCGATGTTCTTCACGTACACGCTGCTTCCCAAGGAGACCAAGCCGCCGCAGCAAGTCACGTCAGCGGCTGTCGGGCCCGGCGGGCGCCGGCCGAGTGCGTTCGACTGGCGTACGTACGCCGAGTACTTTGGCCGCCCCGAGCTGCGCGCGCTCTACATCCAGTTCTTCCTGTTCTCGTTCGCGTTCTCGTGCTTCTTCAGCGGCTTCGCGCTGTTTGCCGAGCACAACGACGAGTTGCGGTGGGGGCCCGACGAGGTCGGGTACCTGTTCACGTTCGCCGGCTTCCTCGGCATCCTCATGCAGGGCGGCCTGCTCGGCCGGTTGGTCAAGCGCTACGGTGAGTTCAAGATGACGGTCGCGAGCTTCCTCGCGTCGGCGATCGCGTACGGCTTGATCGGGATCTCGACCGCGCTGTGGATGCTGATGGTCGCGACCACGATCAACGCGTTCGGCCACGGCATCCTGCGGCCGGTGCTCACCGCGCGGCTCACCCAAGCGGTCGGCCGTCACGAGCAAGGCGTGGTCCTCGGCATCTCGGGCTCGCTCGGTTCGGTCGCGATGGCGATGGCGCCACCGTCGGGCGGCGTGATGTTGAACAGCGGATACCTCGTCGCGTGGGCGATGATCCCCGCCGTCGTCAGCGCGATCGGCCTGATCGCGACGCTCGCGTGGTCCGGAGTCACCGAACGTTCGCGCGAGCAGGCTGCCTGAGCACGAGCTACATTCCGCCGCATGAAGCTCAAGGCCTGGCTGTTCACGGCGATCCTCGCCGGTGGTGTGGTGTTTGGAATTCGCGGCGGCTGCGTGAACCAGTCGTCGCCTCCCGATGAGGAGCTCGCGGAACACCTCGAGGAGCTCTGCGAGATCGCGCGCGATCACGTCGACGCGCCCGAGAAGGGCGTGCGCAAGCTCGGCCGTTATCTCGGCAAGCACGCCGATGACATGTTCGGCGACTTCGGCGGCACGCTCGCCGTGATCGAGCACGTCGACGACGACCGCAAGCACGACGACCGCGCGCGCGTCGCTCGCGACCGGATCCAGAAGCCGCTGCGGGCGTGCGAGCGTGACTGGGAACGGTTCGCGGATGCCGTCGAGGCAGACCCCGCGGCGGCCGCGCTCGTCGACCGCTTCGCACGCCGACTCAACCGGACCTTCGAGATCATCTTCTCGTCGACCGAGAAGCCCGGATTCCGCACGCTGCCGCGCCAGCTCCTCGAGCGCTTCAAGCGCTAGCTACTTGATCTCGAACTTCCAGTTCGCGCTCTCGGTGCCGAGGCCCGCGCCGCTCGATGGCGTGGTGTACCCGAACGACACCTGACCGCGGACCTCGTAGCTACCCTTCGGCCCACTGCACCCGACCTGCGCCGTCAGCGCCTGGTCCACGATTTTGAGCTGATCACCGCGCAAGGTGGTCGCGTCGCACTTGAGCTCCTTGGGTGCCGTGAGCTTGAACTCCATCGGCGTGGTCTTGCTGTACTTGAGCCAGCTCGCGAGCTTCACCGCGATCATCAGCTGGAAGCGCTCGTTGACCTTGACGAGCTTCGGCCCTTCGGAGCTCGTGGTGTACTCCTTGATCGCGCTCGTGAGCGCGTTGACCTTCGCATCGCGGGCGTCGAGCTCAGCAGGGGACGAGCCCGTGCTGACGAGCGCGACCTTGCCATCGACGTCGACGACGATCGAGACCGGGCCGACGATCGCCAGCTTCTTGAACATCGCCGTCACGTGCTTGCCAAACGCGAGCGTGCCGCGGCCGACGCCTTCGCTCTCGCGGATCGGATCTAGCTTCTTGGCCTTGCCCTTGTGGCCGTTGATGTACGCGACGACGTAGACCCGGTTCGTGTTCTCCTTGAGCGTGACGACGCGCGCGAGATCATCCGCGCACGCTGGCACCTTCGGGCTACAGAACCAGTGGAGGACGATCTTGCCGCTCGCATCGTTGTGCGATGGCGCGTCGTAGAGCCAGTCGAGCTTGATCGGCCAGCCCGGAGCGCCGCTCGGCGCCAGCGTCTCACCGACGGCTGGTAGCGAGGCGCCGGAGGCCGGCTTCGGTGCTGCGGGCGCCGCGGGGGCGTCGGCTGCCTTGGGAGACGTCGCGGGCTGCGCGGCGGCGACGGCAAGCATCGATCCGAGGGCGAACGTGGTCAAAGCGAGGCATTTCATGGGGGGAAAGATAGCGCGAGGGAAACCACGCCGGTTGCGACGCAGAGGGGTCTCGTGCCTAGCTCGGACGATGCCGTTTCGTGCCGTATTCAACGCGGGGGTGACCGGCTGGCTGGCTACCTGGTTGGTGGCTTGCTCGGGCAGTTCGCTCAATCCTCCTCGGCAGGTGCCCGTGCCGCCGCCAGCCATGACGATCGCCGCCAGCGTCGATGCGGCCGTGCTGGATGCTGCCGTGCCCGCCGCTCGCGGTGACGCCTGCTCTCCCGGGCGAGCGTGCGCTGATGACCTGCGGTGCCTGGCCTTTCCCGGTGGGTACTGTACGGCGGCCTGTGCGGCGCCTGGGACCTCCTGCGATGGGGCATGCGTCGAGACCGTCCGGGACGGCGAGCTCTGCATGGCGAGCTGCACGGCCGATGTGGACTGTCGCGCGGCGGAGGGCTACGTCTGCGATCGCGCGTGGAGGGCGTGCGTGATCCCGAACTCGACCGTGATCATTCCGCGAGCGTGCCCCCCGCCGCGTGGCATCGGCCGCGATCCCGGCTTCGCGCCGAGCATCCAGCTCTCGACCGCCACCTCGCCGGGTGCCTCGCAGCTCGCACCCTCCGCCGTGATCACGCCGGATGGCAGCCTCGTCACGATCTACGGCACCCGCACCGGTGCTGCCGCTGGAAACGTGCCAGGGCTCGCACGCATCGATCCGCTCGGCCGGCCGACGCTCGACACCCCGATCGTCTCGCCGCGCACGTATCACGCCGATCCATGGCTCGCACGCGACGCTCGCGGCACGCTGATCGCCACGTGGGTCGGCTTCGACGATGGCGACACGCATCGCGAGATCGCGCTCGCCACCTCGCGTGACGCCGGCCTCACCTGGTCCGCCCCGGTCGCCGTCCACGAGACCGATGCCTGCACGGCCAGCGCGCCCGATCGCGGCGTCGCCTGTCTCGCCAGACCGATGGTCGTCAGCGGTCCCGATCCAGACCGGCGCGGTGCCGAGCTCGTTCATCTGATGTACGCCGCCGCAGGCTTGCGCGTCCGCACCTCCGACAACGGCGGCAAGACCTTCGGGCCCGCACGCACCGCACTCGCCGGCAGCTACGGCAACGCGACTGTCGGTGCCGACGGCCGGCTCCACGCCGTCGCGATCGACGGTGGCGCCGGCGCAGGATTCGGTACCGGCGATCACCGCATCCACTACACGGTCTCCGCCGACGGCGGTCGTTCCTTCGCGCGCCCGATCACGGTCAGCCGTGACGACGAGACCCTCCCCTACTTCTTCGCGAACCCGAGCATCGCCGTCGACACCCGCCGCCGCTGGCTCTACATCGCCTACGTCCGTGGCGGCCGCGATGCCCGCTGGGATCTCGTGCTCGCCGCCTCAAGAAATGGAGGCCAGACCTGGTCGCGTACCCGCATCGGCGACGACCCCGCCTGCGCGATCCACATGGTTCCAAACCTCGCGCTCGATCCGACCACCGGCAGGCTCCACCTTGCCTGGTACGACTCGCGTGGCCCCGATGCCCGCTTCGCCCACGCCATCTGCGGCCCCGGCGCAACCCGCTGCACCCAGCTCGGTCGCATCAATGACCTCCCGTTCGCCGCCCTCTCGACGACCCGCGACGGCGCCCGCTCGATCGGCGACCACCAGGCGCTCTTCGTCGACGACAAGCGGCGCACCTTGCACGCCGTCTGGACCCAGCCGATCGCAGCGCTGGGCGGCACGATCACCTCGCGGATCTTCCACGCCCGAGCAACGCTCAGATAGGGGACGGTCTCCATTAACTCAACTTGCGATCGCGAACTGCGCGAGATCACGTCGGCGACGTGTCCGAAACTCTGTCCGAAGTTGAGTTAATGGAGACCGTCCCCGATCCGGGGCGCATGCGAAACTGCGTGCGTGCACTGGATGATGTTGTGCGTGGTTGCTGCAGTTGGGTGCCGCGGTGAGGCGAAGCCGAAGCCGAAGGTGTTCGAGGACGCGGCGGTACCGATCGACGCGATGCGGGTGACGACCGCGGAGCAGCGCGATGCGCTGTTCGCGAGCGTGCCGACGACCAAGGCGGTACGCGGCGTGATCGAGCGGCTCGCGGCGAAGCCGCATGTGGCCGGGACCAAGGCGAACGAGGACGTCGCGAAGGAGATCATGCGGACGCTCGGACGCATGGGGTGGAAGCTGGGAACCGCGCAGTACGGCGTGTACATGCCACTTCCGAAGCGGCTGGCGATCCGCGTGGGTGGCGACAAGCCGTTCGAGCTCGCGGTGACCGAGGCCGCGGCAGCGGGGCTGCCGCCGGCACCCGAGCTGCTCGCGTGGAATGCGTACTCGGCGAGCGGCACGGTGAGCGCACCTGTCGTGTATGCGAGCTACGGACGCGCGGCGGACTTCGCGGCGCTGAAGCAGGCGGGCGTCGAGGTCAAGGGCAAGATCGCGTTGCTCCGCTACGGCCCGCTGTACCGCGGGGCACAGGTCGCTAGCGCCGAGCGTGCCGGCGCGGCAGCGGTGATCTTCTACGTGGATCCCGAGGACGAACCGACGCGGCCGCGCGACAGCGTGCAGCGCGGCACCGCGCTCTACTACTGGCAGTATCCCGGCGATCCGTTGACGCCCGGGATCGCAGCCTCGCCCGATGCGCCTCGCAAGCGGCCGGCGCAGGTCGACGTGCTGCCGAGGATCCCGGTGCTCAACGTCACCGCCGACGAGGCCACGAAGCTCCTCGCGGTGATCACCGGACCGGTCGCGTCGGCCGAGCTCGCCGGCGGGCTTGGGGCGCCCTATCACCTCGGTCCGGGCCCCATCGTCGAGGTGGTGGTCGAGCTCGACACCGAGACCCGCCCGGTTCGCAACGTGATCGCGATCTTCGACGGCAAATCGCCAAACGCGGTCGTACTCGGCAACCACTACGACGCGTGGGGCTACGGTGCGGTCGATCCTCACAGCGGCACGGCGGCGTTGATCGAGATCGCGCGCGGGCTGCGCGCGCTGCAGCTCGCGGGGTGGCGGCCGCGGCGCACGATCATCATCGGGTTCTGGGATGCCGAGGAGATGGGGATGATCGGCTCGACCGAGTGGGTCGAGGATCAAGCCGCGATGCTCGCGCCGAACGCGGTCGCGTATTTCAACATCGACGCGATCAAGGCGGGCCCGCTCGTCGTCGGCGCGAGCCCCGCCTTGCGCGAGCATGTTCGTGCATGCGCGCATGACGTCGCCGATCCGGCGACCGGGAAGCCGTTCGAGGCGACATTCGAGGAGCTCGGCATCGGGTCGGACTGGACGGCGTTTCTTCACCACGCCGGCATTGCCTCGCTGCAGTGGCGCACGGGACGAGGCACCGGCACCTATGACGTCTGGCACTCGCTGCGCGACGACGTGACATATGCCGGCACCAAGGCGGATCCCGACTTCGCGTTCATCCCAGCGTTCGCGAAGCTGATGGGCGGCTGCGCGGTGCGGCTCGCCGACGCCGAGTACTTGCCGCTGCGCTATACCGAGACCGCGACCTGGCTCGCCGAGGCGATCACCGCGCTCGAGCCCGGGAGTGAATCCCGGCCCCTCCAT
>JBKJUF010000588.1:0-10287 GCA_046590445.1 Kofleriaceae bacterium | reverse complement strand
CCGCGTGGCCCGGCAATGCGCAGCACCGGCGTCCGACTCCGCCCGGGAGTCAACCGTTGGTGAGCCCGCGGCTCCCGTCGCAGAACGGAGGCGAGGTCGGCTCGTCAGATTCGAAGCGCGGTGGAAAGGCGGCGCCGACAAACCCAGGCCCCGTCGCGATCCGGGCCGCGAGCAAGCACCCGGTCGCGGGGACGAGCAGCACGTGGCTGATCCTCTCGGTCGCGCTCGTCGTCGTGATCGCGGTCGCGCTCGCGTCGTACGCGCTCGACTGGGTCACGTTCTGAAGCGCGTCCACAACGAGAGGCCGGCGGATCGCGCATAAATAGAAAGACCGGGATTCACTCCCGGTCCCGGGACTTGAGGGCCCGGTGGCCGGGTGCCATCTTGCGCCCATGGCCACCGCTACGACCACCGTCTCGACCGAACGCCTCTCGAGCTACAACCCCGCGACGGGCGAGGTCGTCGGTACCGTGCCGATCCATACGCCGGCGGAGGTCGACGCTGCGGTCGCCCGCGCGCGGGTCGCGGCGCAGAGCTGGTCGACGCGCAGCTTCGAGGCACGCACCGAGGAGCTGGTGGCATTTCGCAAGGCACTCGCGGCACACGCCGACGAGCTCGCGAGCATCATCCACCGCGAGAACGGCAAGCCGGAGCTCGAGGCCCTCGTCGAGGTCATGATGGCGCTCGGCCACCTCCAGCACGCCGCAGCGCGCGCCGAGACCGCGATGGCACCGCGCAAGGTGTCGTCGGGGATGCTCGCGAACTTCCGCGCGACGATCAGCTATCACCCGCTCGGCGTGATCGGCGTGATCGGTCCGTGGAACTACCCGCTGTTCACGCCGATGGGGTCGATCGCGTACGCGCTCGCCGCGGGCAACGCGGTCGTGTTCAAGCCGAGCGAGCTGACGCCACTCGTCGCGGTCAAGGTCGCCGAGATCGCCGCGAAGACGTTCGCGCTGCCCGATCTGCTGCAGGTCGTGACCGGTGCCGGAGCGACGGGCGCCGCACTCGCGAAGGCCGGCGTCGACAAGGTCGCGTTCACCGGCTCGGCGGCAACCGGCAAGCGCGTGATGATGGCGGCCGCGGAGCGGTTGACGCCGGTGCTGCTCGAGCTTGGCGGCAAGGATCCGATGATCGTGGCCGACGATGCCGATCTCGAGAAGGCTGCCGAGGCGTGCGTCTACGGCGCGCTCACGAACGCCGGCCAGGCGTGCATCTCGGTCGAGCGGGTCTACGTCGCGGACGCCATACACGATCGCTTCGTCGACGAGGTCGTCAAGCAGGTGCGCGCGCTCAAGACCGGCGGCGACGACGGGCATCTCGGCGCGATGACGAGCGCGGCCCAGGTCGCGATCGTCCGGGATCACCTCGACGATGCGGTCGCGAAGGGCGCGACGATCCTGACGGGCGGCTCCGATGCGATCTCCGGCAACTACATCCAGCCGACGGTGATCATTGGCGCCGAGCACTCGATGAAGGTGATGTCCGACGAGACGTTCGGGCCGGTGATCCCGATCAAGCGGGTCGGCTCGCTCGACGAGGCGGTCAAGCTCGCGAACGACACGACGTACGGACTCGGCTCGACGGTGTTCGCCGGCAAGGGCGCCCGCGCGATCGCTGACAGGCTGCGCGCCGGTATGACCTCGATCAACTCGGTGATGGGCTTCGCCGGGATCCCGTCGCTGCCATTCGGTGGCATCGGCGAGTCGGGCTTTGGCCGCATCCACGGCGACGAGGGTATCCGCGAGTTCACGCGCACCAAGTCGACCGCCGAGCAGGTGATGTCGATCCCGCTCAACATGATGTCGTTCCGTCAGCCCAAGGACATGCCGAAGCGGCTGCGCGGCATGATCAAGCAGCTCTACGGCGAGGGCGTCGTGGCCAGGGCCGGCGACCTCTGGCGCCGCATCAAGTCGTAGCTGGTACGCTGGACTGGTGAGGCCGTGGATCGCCGCTGCGGTGCTGCTCGGCGTGCACCGAGCTGCGGCCGCCGTACTGCGAATGCGACGAGTATCCCGAAGTACCGGACGCGTTCTGACTCAGCGGCAACCGCGATCGGCGGCCGCGCACTTGTAGCGGACGTGCAGGTGGTTCGCGTGGTTCGGCTCGTGACGGATGAGGCCCGCGCTCGCGCCGCGCCCGTGCGGGTACTGGAACAGCCGCTCGAGCCGCTCGACGCTGACGCCGTTCGCCTTCGCCCACCGGAAGATCACGCCCTGCAGGTCGAAGTCGAGGAACATGATGTGGACGCCGCCGTCGCGGCCGTGCGTCGACGCGAGGTTCGCGATCAGCGCCCAGGTCGCCGCGATGTGGAGCGTGCTCGCGGTCGCATCGACGAACGACGCGGGGTAGCTCGCCGGCTTGCGCTTGAAGATGAGCCCGATGTCGACGTCACGGCCGGACTGGTGCGAGCTGTGCTCGCTGATGTGACCGCCGCGCGGTGCCGAGATGTCACCGATCGCGAGCACGTGGACGTCGGGAAACGACTCGAAAGTGTCGACGATCGCGCGCCGGGTATGCTCGACCGTCGTGCGCGTGCCGAACGCGCGGTGCGGGCGGCGCAGGTGATAGCGCTTGGACTCGCGCAGCTTGGTCGCGTCGCGCAGCCGGCCCGACCACGGCACGCCGATCGACTGGCCGCGCGGTTCGTCGATCCGGCGCACGGGCTTCGTCGAGATCGCCACGCGTTTCTTCACCTGCGCCGTCGTCCGGCGCTGCGGGCGCGCCTCGGCGGCGGGCACGACTGCGAGGATCCCCAGGGCAAGGGCGACGGCAACCACGAGCGCGCGCATCTCGCTCATGGTGAGTGGCGATCGGCGCGGGCGCCAATTTTCTGACAGGGCGCCGACTGTATCCGTGCGCAGTCAGCTCGCGGTGCGGCAGCGGTCGGCGAGGAGCTTGCCGATCGGGACGAGATCCTCCTGCAGCGTCTTCGCGAAGTCGCGGCGCTTCAGCGACTTGCCGGCGCGGACGAGGCGGCCGAGATCGCCGCACGCGCGGTGCGCGTCGATCAGCGCCTCGACGCCGCCGTTGTAGACCCGGGTCTCGGTCAGCGATGCGTTGTTCGGTCGCCGGCGTAGCCGCAGATCGGCGACGAGCTCGTCGATGATCGCCGCCTTGCGCGCGAGCTTGGCGTCGCGGGCGAGGGCGCTCGCGTAGAGCTTCTTGAGCTGGTGATAGGCGTCGAGCATGCGCGACGTCCGCGCGAGGTGGGTCGCCTGGCCGAGCGACCACGCGAGCTCCTCGGGCGATCCGCGCCCGAACCGGCCGATGATCCAGTGATCGGTCAGCGTGTCGGCGACGTAGGTCGCGAAGCTCTCGTTGAAGAATGGCTGGTCGGGCACGAGGACGGTCGCGTGCACGGACTCGTGGAGGATCACGTTCGCGAGCTCGGGAAATGCGTCGTCACCGCCGCCGAGCATCGTCGAGAGCACCGGGTCGGGGAACCAGCCCCCCGTCGAGTACGCTGACGCCGGGCGGACAATGGCGTCGTAGCCCTGGGCCTCGAGCGAGAGCTTGTGCTGGACCGCCTCATCCTCGTCGAACCACCCGAGCCCGGCGAAGCAGCCGACGGTCGGGAAGCACCACTTGCGCGGCTTGAACTGCAACGGATCGGCGGCGCCGACGAACCACACCGCCGCGGGACGACCGAGCGCCGAGTAGTGCGTGTAGTTGCGCCGGATCGACAGCCCGTAGCTGCGGCCGTAGTCCTTGATCTCGGGAATCGCGCTCAGCAGGAGAGCGGTCCGTAGCGGCGTGTTCGGATCGGCGACGACCTTGTCGATCGGACGCGCCCGCGCCATCAGATCGAACTGGCCATGCGTTGCCTGGGCGAGGTAGCGCGTCATCAGGCAGCCGCTCGAGCCGGCGGCGAGGACCAGCGCACACGCCAGGACCAGGCCACTCATACCGCGTCAGCGATCGCCTTCGCGAGGTCTGCAGCGTCGCCGAGCTTCGCCGCCTTCCATGCGATCCCGAGGCCGCTGCCGTCGGCGTGCTTGGGGATCACGTGGAAGTGGACGTGCATCACGGCCTGGTGCGCGTCGGCGCCGTTGTTCTGGAGGATGTTGAACGCTTTCGCGCCGGTCGCGGCCATCACCGCACGGGCGATCCGCGGAAGCACTCGGCCGATCGCGGCGGCCGACTCCTCCGACAACAAATCTAGCGTCTCGGCGGGCTCCCGCGGGATCACGAGCGTGTGACCGCGCGCGATCGGGTTGATGTCGAGGAAGGCCAGCACGCGATCGTCCTCGTACACGCGGTGACACGGGATCTCGTTGCGTAGGATCTTCGTGAAGATCGTCTCGGTCATGACCCGAGCGTAGCGCGCCAAGCCATGAACGACGACGTCGTGACCCTGGAGATGCCGGCTGTCGCCACGTCGAAGTAGGTTTACACTGCACACCATGCGGACTGGATTGCTTGCGGGGCTCGCGAGCACGATCGCCACGCTCCTCGGCGGGTGTGATCGAGTCTTCGGCATCAGTGATCGTCCGACCGCTGCGGATGCAACCGATGGGGAAGCTTGTTTCGGGCGAAGCGGCGATCAAGGCGCCGGGCTATTCAAGTACTGCACGACCCAGTCGGCGCCGGAGTGGTCGGCTCGAGCCAGCGTGGTGACCGGGATTGCCGGCGGACCGATGGCGGATTGCTCCGCGGTGGTTGCCCAGACGGATCTCGACGCGACCGAGGTGTGCGTGATCTTTGCGCGGTCGATTCGCATCAACAGTGGGCTCCAGGTATCCGGGGAACGGCCGCTCGTTATCGTCGCGGCCGAGGCATTGGATGTCGACGTCGATCTCGACGTCAGCGGTCGAGCGGGCGCGACCGAAGACTACGTGGCGTGCTCCGAGGCGAACTCGGGACGTGCCTCGGGTGCTGGTGGCTCCGGTGGGGCGGGGGGGAGCTTTGGAGGCTACGGAGGCAACGGCGGCGACAGTGACAGCCTGGGCTCGCTCGTTCTCGGGGGGCGCGCAGACCTCGAACCTCCGGTCGTCGGCGTGGTTCGTGGGGGATGTCGAGGCGGCGGTGGTGGCGTCGGGACCGTGGCAGGGGGAGTCTTCGGTGCCGCCGGTCGCTCGATCTGCTTGATCGCTGGCACGACCCTCACGATTAGCGCCACGATCGACGCGTCAGGAGCTGGCGGCGGCGGCGGTATGCAGAGCGGGAGCAGTGGCGGGGGCGGAGGTGGCGGCGGGTCCGGTGGGCAGATCGTCGTCGACGCGCCGACGATCGTACTCGGGGCGAACGCGAAGCTGGTCGCGAACGGCGGTGGTGGCGGTGGTGGCGGTGGTGGTAACAGCGCAGGGGCAACGGCCGGCGAGGTCGGCGGGAGACCCTTCGTCAACCTGGCCCTCGGGGGCGCGGCTGGTACACCAAACGCGACCGCCGGCGGCGACGGCGGCTCCGCCGCTAAACCATCCGCTAATCAAGGTGGTGCGGGCGGCGGGGGTGGGGGCGTCGGCTCCATCAAGGTGTTCACGACCACGCTTCAGCGAGACGCCGCCGCGGTGAGCTCGCCTGAATTCGGCACGCTGTGATGCTCGAGCGAGTTTAGGCATCGAAGCGGTAGCCCGAGCCGCGGACCGTGATGAAGTGCCGTGGCTGCTCGGGATTGTCCTCGAAGCGCTTGCGGAGCTGGCCGACGAAGTTGTCGACGGTGCGGACCGAGCCCGCCGACTGCCCCCACACGAGGCTGAACAGCTGCGAGCGCGAGAACACCTGGCTCGGGTGGCGCGCGAAGAAGACGAGGAGCTCGAACTCGAGGTGCGTGAGCTTGATGTCGAGCTTGTCAGGCGGGTTCTGCTTGCCCGGAAGGGTCCGGCTGACGACGCGCTGGACGAGGTCGATCTCGATGTGGCCGAACTGGATCACATTGCCGTGCGGCGTCTCGATCGGCGCCGTCGTGACCTGGCTGACCCGTCGCAGCACGGCCTCGATCCGCGCGAGGAGCTCGGCGAGCCCGAACGGCTTCGTCACGTAGTCGTCGGCACCGAGCCGCAGCGCCGCGACCTTGTCGAACTCGCCCTCACGCGCCGAGACCACGATCACCGGGACCAGGTTGTCCTCGGAGCGAAGCGTCGAGAGGACCTCGAGCCCGTTCTTCTTCGGCAGGTTGATGTCGAGCAGGATCAGCGCGAAGTCCTCGGCTTGCGCGACCGCGATCGCCTCCTCCCCATCGCGCGCGATCACCGAAGCGTGGCCCGCGAGCTTGAGGTTGAGCGACAGGCCGGTCGCGATCGCCTCATCATCCTCGACGATCAGGATGCGGTGCGAGCTCATGACGTCGCCTGGCCCACGCGAATCGGCTGCGGCGCGGTCACCTCGCGATTGCGCTTGAGCCGGATCCGGAACGCGGTCCGGCCCTCAGCCGACTGGAGATCGAGCTTGCCGCGATGGCCGCGAACGATCGCGCGCACGAACGAGAGCCCGAGCCCGAGCCCCGGAGCCGCACCATCGTGCGCGGCGCGCCCGCGCTTGAACTGCTCGAAGATCAGCCGCTGCTCGCCGCGATCGATGCCGAGCCCGTTGTCACGCACGATCAGGTCGACCCAGCGCCCTGCCGCGTGGGCCTCGATCGAGATCTGCTTGTCGTCGCCGGTGTACTTCCACGCGTTCGTCAAGAGATTGACGAGCGCGCGCACGAGCATGGGCCGATCGCCCGTGATGATCAGGCCGGGATCGCAGTAGCGCTTGAGCGGCGTCGGCCGGGTCAACGTCAGCGCGTCGAACGCCGCGACCGACTCGTCGAGCAGATCGGCCGCGTCGATCGGGTCGCGGCGATAATCGTAGCTGAGTTGCAGGCGCGACAGCTCGAGCACGCGCCCGACGAGCACCTCGAGCCGCTCGGTCTCGCGGCCGAGCAGCGACAGCACCTGAGTCCGATCTTCGCGCTCGAGGCGGTCGTGGTTCAGCGATTCGATCAGCAGGCGGATCGACGTGATCGGCGTCCGCAACTCGTGGGTCACGCTCGACACGAAGTCGTTCTGCACGCGGACGAGCGAGGCGCCCTTGCCGACGAAGATCGTGCCGAGGATGTAACCGGTGATGCCGCTCGTGCAGAACGTGAGCACGAGGACGCCCGAGATCAACATGGTCGCCGTGCTGCCGATCGCGAGCAGCACGATCCCGACGCCGGTCATCAGCACCGTCGGGACCAGCACGGCGAGCATCAGCACGAGCTGAGCGCGCCGCAGCTGCATGTTGGCGGGTGGAAAACGCACGGGCTCCTCGGGGGTCTAACCCACGACCGGAAGGCCGTCAATTTGCGAGGTACAGGCGCGACGAAGCACGTTGCAGGATCGTCAGGGCTGTACGCGCTTGGCGACGGTGGGTTCGTCTGTGGCGTTGCGAACCGCGACCGCGGTCAGCGCGCCGGCGAGCACGAACGCGATCGTGGCGGCGATGATCGATGCGCGGCGCAGGCCGGACCACCGAGGCGAGGCTGCGCGTGGTGGCCGGGTCGTCGCGATCGCGTCGCGCGGTGCGGTGTCGGCAAACCCCATGACGCGGGCAGCGGACGGCATCAGCGCCTCGGCGCCGGTCGGGACCTTGACCTTCTCGAGCGCACGCTGGACCGCCGCCATCGACTGTAGCCGGCTCGCGGGATCCTTCTGCAGCATCTGGCTGATCAGATCCTCGAGTGCCTGATCGATGTCGGGCGCGAACTGTTTGGCGCGCGGAATCGGTGCGCGCTGGTGACGTTCGACGAGATCGCGCAGCGTGCCGTCGAAGGGCGGCCGACCCGTCACCATCTCGAACAGGATGCAGCCGAGCGCATAGATGTCGCTGCGATGATCGATCTGTGTCGACGACCGGCACTGCTCGGGCGACATGTAGCGCGGCGTCCCGAACACCGTGTTCATCTGGGTCATCCCGGTCGTCCCGAGCTTTGCGAGGCCGAAGTCGAGCACCTTGACGCGTTCGCCGCTCGCCATCGCCGGATCGGCAACCAGGTAGATGTTGTCGGGCTTGAGATCGCGGTGGAGGACGTGGACGCGGTGCGCGGCATCGAGCGCCGACGCGACCTGGCGCGCGACCTCGATCGCGACCTCCGGCGCCATCCGACCCACGCTCGCGATCCGCTGCATCAGGGCCTCGCCCTGGAGGAGCTCCATCGCGATGAACGCGCCCGTATCGAAGGTTCCGCACTCGAACATCGTGACGATGCCGGGATGGGCGATCCGCGCGGCGGCGCGCGCTTCCTGGAGGAAGCGGTGGAGGATGTCGCTGTTGGCCATGTGGGCCGGGTTGAGGATCTTGATCGCGACGTCGCGATCGAGGTTCGTGTCGCGCGCCGTGAACACGAGGCCGAACGTGCCCTGTGCGACCTTCGCGCGAAGCTCGTACTTGCCGGCGAGGGTCTTCCCGGGTGCTGGGTAGAAGCTCTCCTCGGCGGCTTGCACGCTGCTCGAGCTCGGGGTCGCGCCGAAGTCTGCCGACGCATCCGGCGGGAGCGTTGGCAGCGGCTTGCGCGTCACCGTCGAGGAGTCGTCCTCGAAGCCGGTCGGCGACATCACCGTCGGGTGGTCGTCATCGAGCGACGACAGGGAAGGCGAGACGACCGGCGCAGCCACCGCAGCCGGCGCCCGCCGCGGTGCGCGGGGGAGCGTGGCGTGCTCGGCGCTGGGCTGCAACCGCCTTGGCTTCACGAACCCTGAACGTAGCATGGCGCGTGCCTTGGCCGATCGGGCACTTCGGGCGCACGGGCTGTGGCGGCGTGAGGCCTCGGCTTCTTCGGTTGGCTGTGCCCGCTCCAACTTCGGCCCCAGGGGCCCGGTGCTAGGTTCCCCGGAGCTGCCATGCCGATGAAATACAAGAATCTAGGGGCCTCGGGCGTCAAGGTCTCGAGCCTCTGCCTCGGTGCCATGACGTTCGGCGAGGCCGACGAGAAGTCGTTCATGCACAAGGTCGGCTCCGACGAGCAGACCGCCCATGCCGTGCTCGACCGGGCAGTCGCGGCGGGCATCAACTTCGTCGACACCGCCGACGTCTATGGTCAGGATGGCCTCTCGGAACGGGTGATCGGCAACTGGTTCGCGGCGCGCGGCAACCGCGACAGCATGGTGCTGGCCACCAAGTTTCGCTTCACGATGGGCGCCGGCCCGAACCGCAGCGGTGCCTCGCGCTACCGGATCGTCAAGTGCTGCGAGGACTCGCTGCGACGGCTCAAGACCGACCGCATCGACCTCTACCAGATCCACATGCAGGACATCACGGTGCCCGAGGAGGAGACGCTGCGTGCGCTCGATGACCTCGTGCACGCCGGTAAGGTGCTCTACGTCGGCTGCTCGAACTACGCGGCGTATCGCCTGATGAGCAGCCTGTGGCAGGGCCGCACCAATCACTGGTCCTCGTTCGTCACCTTGCAAGCGCAGTACAGCTTGCTGGTGCGCGACATCGAGCGCGAGCACGTGCCGCTGTGCCGCGAGGAAGGGCTCGGCATCCTGCCGTGGTCGCCGCTCGCCGGTGGCTTTCTCACCGGCAAGTTCGAGCGCGGCAAGCCTCCGCAGGGTGGCACCCGGCTCGGCGAGAAGGCGGAGCGCTTCGCGCGCTACGACCTCGAGCGCAACTGGAAGATCCTCGATGCCGTGCGCGGGGTTGCCGGCGAGCTCGGCACGACGCCGTCCGCGGTCAGCCTGGCGTGGCTGCTCGCCAAGCCGCAGGTGTCTTCGGTGATCTTCGGCGCGCGCGACATCGCACAGCTCGAGGTGAACCTCGCGGCGGTCGACGTCGAGCTGTCGGCAAAGCAGGTCGCTGCGCTCGACGAAGCGTCGGCGTTCGAGCTCGGCTATCCGTACTCGTTCATCGCGATGACGCAGGCAAGCTGGTAACCCGTCACGGCCCGCGCGGCCGATCACGGAGTGGTGGTCGCGGCGATGACCGCGGCGGAGCGGCCGCTTGCTCTGGCGACGGCGGGCCCTCGAGCGCACGCGCCTCGTCGAGCCGCCGCCGGGCCTCGACCTTGTAGACCGAGTCATCGGGGATCCGCTTGACCAGCGTGTTCGCAGCCTCGAAGTTCTTCTTCGAGAGCTCGTCGTCGAGCCGGTGGAGCTGCAGCTTGTTCGACGCCTCGTCGACCGCCTTGTCACGGAGCTGCCGGGCGGCGGCCGCATCGAAGGTCGCGAGCCGCTCGCTGCACGTCTTGAGCTCGTCCCAGTGCTCGTTGTCGGCGAGTTGCTGGCACTCGCGCCGCACGCTCTGCGGATCGCGCGTCTCGCGGGCCGATCCTGCAGCCGCGTCGGCCGGGGCGCGGTCACCCGCGGTCGCGGTCGGCGTGCGCGCGAC
>JBKJUF010000463.1:0-7689 GCA_046590445.1 Kofleriaceae bacterium | reverse complement strand
GGCGCGGCGACAGTCGAGGAAAAGATCGAGCACGAGCGGTCGTTCGAGCCCGTTTGGGTGAAGTCCAAGGTCGTGCTCCATGCAACGTGGATGTCGTCCGCAGCGATGCCGCCCGGCTGCGCCGACAGCATCGCGATCATCTCGGTCGCGCCACCCCCCTTGGGCTGCATCGTCAAGCGCGCGGCCGGTGCAGCATGCTCGACGACGAACAACGCGGTGCTGTTCGAGACCAGCGCGTCCTTCATCTGCTCGCTGTAGAACATCGGCGCGCCGATGACGGACGACGCGAGCGAAGTGTTCGACAGCTGCACGAAACTGTATCCGGAGGTGTTCGCGGGGCCGCCTGTGCAGCATGGATAGCGGGGCGAGGTCATGTTCGGGCGGTTCACCAGGGACGTGATCGCGACGTAGGTCACGTCCTGATCGACGATGATGCTCCTCGGGCTTGGCACGCCCATCTGCGTCATCGGGACGAACGATCCGTTGATCGTGCCGCTCTTCGACCGCACCTGGTAGACACCCTCGGCCTGCGGCTCCGAATACATCCACACTGCATCGTCGCCGCGCGCTGCCACGCGCGGTCTCGTATTGCCATTGTGCGTGACCACGCCGGCGTCGCCGATCTTCTCTTGCGCGTGGGTGCGCTTGTCGAACTCGTACACCACGGACGGGATCGAAGGGCTGCCTCCGGTGTTTCCGCCGTCGCCGCACGCCGGTAAGAACGCGTGAGTGATCACGTAACCCGCGTCTGCGCCGAGCGCCACGTTGCCGATGAACGCGCCGTTCCTGCAGTCGCCATCGACCTGTAGCGGATGCAGCTCGAGTGCGAACAGGACCGTCGCCTTGCTCGGCGCCGTCGGATCGGGTCCTTCGCCGAAGCAAGCAGCGAGCACGACGAGGATCGCGGCGCGCATCAGAAGGTCACCGTGCTGCGTCCGCCGACGAACAGCGTCAGGAACCGTGCCCCACCCGAGCGCCTGATCGTCTCGTCGGCCTCCTCGTCGCCGATCAACTGGTAGGCACCCTCGACGAAGCCGCCGACGCTCCACGCGTGTGGGCCGGGTTGGAGGTGGTACGTCACGCCTGCGCGAACTCCGAGCACGATGCCGAGGTACGTCCTGTCATGTGACGTCGTCATGCCGTTGAAATGCTCCGTGTACTGAACCGAGCCAAACCGAAATCCCGGCGCGATGCCGACATAGGGATCGATCTGCTTCGCGGGCATCACGTGCACGTAGAGCTGCAACCCGGGGAGCAGGTAGGAGCACTTGGTCAGCTGCGTGCGCGGCCCGAAGTCGAACTCGGTGGCCGGATCCGGCCCCGGAAGATCGGTGCCGCAATTCCCCGAGGTGGTGAGGCGCGCGTATTCGACGTAGAGGCCCAGGTTCACACGCCGACCAGGGCGAAGCGCAGCCTCGGCGCGGAGGGCGAGAACGAACGGGTTATCGGAATGAAACTTCACGCCGGGCGCGAGGCTCGCGGCGAGCTCGAATGCCGAGGTCTCCTCGGCGGGCGCGACCACACGCGCCTCGGCCGCCCTGCGCAAGCGAGCGCCCTCGGCGGCGTTCTCCGCGACGGCCTTGTCGATCGCCTTCGTGTGCTCCGCAACCTTCGCGCGGATCGCGTCGCTCTTGGGGCCGAACGGGACCTTGGCGAGATAGTCGGCGTACGCCGCGCGCGCCTTCACGTGATCGGTCTGCTTCGCGTAGGCCTCGGCGGCCTGGATCAGAAATTCCGGGTCGTCGCCCGCCTTCGCGGCTTCGCGATACCCGTCGCCGGCGCTCGTCCACGCGCCGGCTTTCGCAAACGCCTCGGCCTGCTTCGTGTGCGCCGCGGCGGCGATGCGCTTGGCTTCGGCTTGCTGTTCGAGGCGCTGTTTCTCCTCGGCATCCGCCTTCGCTTTCGTCTCGGCGGCAGCCTTGGCTTTCGCGTCTGCGAGTGCCTTGTTCGCGATCGCGGTGAAATCGAGCGCCTCCTGCGCGAGCGGGCCATCGGGATCGGATGCGAGGTACTGCGCGTAGAAGTCGATCGCGCCCTGGAAATCGCTCTTCGCGTAGTACGCGCTCGCGATCTTGAACAGCGTGACCGACTTCGGATCGAGCTTGTGTGCCTTCTTGAACTCCTCGATCGCCTGGTCGTACTGCTTGGTATCGAAGTAGACCTTGCCCTGACGGTTGTGGACCGCCGCCTGCTTCGCATCGGGCTTTGGTGCTTGCGCGAACGCAGCTGTTGCCGTCAGCGTCAAGACCATCACCATCGTCGCCCGCATGGCGACCACGATATCATAGCGAACTACAGGCAGGTGTTGCCGCTCTCGCGGCCGTACCGTGGCTCCGCTCCGCGAGCGTCGGTCTCCGTTGGCGTAGCCTGGAAGGCGTGACCCGCTTCGAGCGAACCGATCAGGACGGGACGCGGTGGTTGCGCGACATCACGACCGAGCCGCACCCCGCGTTTCCCGGCCGCGTGAAGCTCATCACGACCCAGTGGCGCGCCAAGGCTGCGCGCGCGACCGGCGAGTCGTCGCACTCGATCTGGTCGAGTGACGACATCGAGCGCTATGTCGCGCAAAAGCACCACACGACGCACGTGGAAGGCTGGCACCGTGTCTTCCTTGCACAAACTGACGACGAGCCGCGCCTTTCGCCGCTCGAAGCGGCGCTCCTCGCCCAGCGACCGCTCGATCCGGCGACTGCGCTCGCCTACGCCGACTGGCTCCAGGAGCGCGGCCATCCGCGCGGCGCCCTGATCGTGGTGCAACACGCGATCGGCGGCCAGCCCGGGGATCGGCGGCTCGAGGTCGAACAAGCTCGCATCCTCGACGCCCACGCGCCTCAGCTCCTCGGCTCGTTCGCGCGCTACCTGCCCGCGGAACAGGACGCTCCGTCCCTGAGCCGGCCTCGCGTCGTGCTCGAGTGGGAGCTTGGCTTCATCGTTGCCGCACGGCTCGTCGGCAACTTTCCGTACGGCGATTTTCAACAGGTCTATTTCGACCTCGTACACCACCCGTCCGCACGGTTCCTGCGCGACCTCGCCGTCGGCGATCACCACGCATCGTTGCAAGCCCATCGCGAGATTCTCCAGCTCGTGCTCGCCGCACGTCCTGCCCCGCCACTTCGCCGGCTCGTGGTCACCAGCCGCAACCTCGAGAACCTCGGTGACCTCTCCACCCTCGCCAAGACGTTTCCGCAGCTCGAGGAGGTCGCCTTGAGCGGCGAACAGATCGGCCTTGGCGGCGCGTGGTGCCTTCCCAACGCACTCCGGTTCGCGTTGCGGACGAGCCAGATCTCGTCCGCCGTCATCGCCGCGCTGTTTCGCAGTTCCTGGCCGGAGCTCGTCGATCTCGAGCTGTCAGGGCGGACGCGGAGTGACGATCTCGCGCCGCTGTTCTCTGGCGAGCTGATGCCGAAGCTCCGCAAGCTCCGGTTCTCGGAGGCCCGAAACGGCGACGAGCTGTGCCTGCACCTCGACGGCTCGCAGCTCGCGAAGCGCCTGATCGAGCTCGACCTGTCGTTCACCGGGCTCTCCGATCAGGGCATCGACCTCATCATCGCCGCGCGCGCGTCGCTACCGGGCCTGAAGCTGCTCCGCATCGACGGCTTCACGACGACGCTGCCCGGCCGCGCACGGCTCCGCGCATCCGGCATTCCGTTCGAATACCGGTGACCTGCGCTCGTCGCAGCGGCTCGTCATCCTGTTCGTGCTTAGACGAGGACCGGCGGATAGTGCGGACGGTACGCGGCGTAGCGAGCGGCGACCGCCGAGAAGTGGTCCGCGAACGTCATGATCCCGATCTGAGGTGCCGCGAGCGGGTCAGCGGTATCGGCCCTGAATGCCGACGCCGGCCTCGAGCTCGAAGCGCAACCAGCGCGAGAACGTCGCGGTCTCGCCGATGAAGAAGTAGACGCCGTAGGCGCGATCGAGGTCAAACCACAGGCCGCTCAGGTTGCGAATGCCGAAGTCCATGCCGAGCTCTTTACCGTCGATGTCCTGGTAGCCGGCGAAGTCGAACACGACCTGCGCGGTCGTGAACAGCTTGGCGCGGCCGCCCTCGCTGAAGAAGAACCGCGCGCCCGGTGACAGGTGAAACGGCCGCGGGCCGTCGTCGCTGCTTGGAAGCGGCCCGAAATCCTGCTCGAGGCCGATCCGGATCTCGAGGAAGGTGTCGATCTTGCGGCCGAGGCCGTAGCCGATCTCGAAGTCGATCGCGAGCGGCGAGCGGCCCGTGCACACGGGTGCGAAGCCCGAGCTCGCGGTGGGGTCGGTGTCGCCGCAGTACGCGGTGTCGTCGTAAGTCGCGATGCCACGGAGCCCCAGCGACAGCCGCGCCGACAGCTGGAACTGGCCCTGGTGCGAGGTCTGCGCGGGCTCGGCGGCGGCAGCGGACACCGCCGCGGCAAGGCCGGCAATCGACATGGCCCTGCTCACGCGTCCCCGCATCGCCGCGACGCTATCACGGTCGGCGGACGCTGGCCCCCCTGGCGCCTCGGCGCTACCTTCCCACGGTATGCGCGGACCTACCCGGCGCCAGGCTCTGATCGGCGGCCTCGCCTCGGCGGCGCTGCTCGGGATGCGCGGGCGGGCGCGTGCGATCGGACCGGGCTCGAAGTTCCGGTTTGGCCAGCTCCAGCTCGGCCCGGGCACGTCGTGGAATCCGCGGCCGACCGCGCTGCGCAGGCTCGGCTGGGAGATCGAGAAACGGACGTCGATCGACGTCGAGCTCGAGCCCTCGATCCTCACGCCGACCAGCGACAACCTGCACGCGACCCCATTCCTCTACTTCGCCGGTCAGCGCGAGGTCGAGCTGCCGAGCACCACGGGCATCGAGGCGCTGCGGCGGTTCCTCACGTTCGGCGGCTTCATGCTGATCGACTCCGCCGAGGGCTCGACCGACGGTGCGTTCGACGGCTCGGTCCGCAAGCTGATCAACGCGATCTTCCCGCAGCCCACGAAGGCGCTCGAGGTCGTGCCCGCCGATCACGTCGTCTACAAGTCGTTCTACCTGCTCGATCGGCCGCTCGGCCGGCTCGCGATCGCGCCCGCGATGGAGGCCGTGATCCGCGACGGCCGGATCGTCGCCGCGTACGTCGGCAACGATCTCGGCGGCGCGTGGGCGCGCGATGACTTCGGTAACCACGACTTCACCTGCGAGCCCGGCGGCGAGAACCAGCGCGAGCTCGCGTTTCGCATGGGCGTGAACCTCGCGATGTACGCGCTCTGCCTCGACTACAAGGCCGACCAGGTCCACGTACCGTTCATCATGAAGCGCCGCCGCTGGAAGCCGGACGACGGCGCGCAGACCCCGGCCCCACCGGCGAAGAAGCCGTGAACATCGTCCTGTTCAGCGAGTACGTGCGCTACGCCCTCGCGGCGGCGGCGCTCGTGCTCGGCATCGCGACCGTGCTGGCGGTCCGGCGTGGCCACGGCGGCCTCGGCGCGGCGCTCGGCGTCGGTGCGTTCTTGTCGGGCGGCGCGCTGGCATCGGAGGCGCTCGTCGCGTTGACCGTGCGGCTCGCGGCGCCGAGCGCAGCGGACTTCAACGAGTACCGCTGGGTGATGCTCGCGCCGTGGGGACGCCTCGGGCTCGCGCTCGGCGGCGCCGCGGTCGTCGGCATCATCGCGCTCGCGTGGCGGGCGACCCGTGGAGCCTCGGCGTGGCGTCGCGCGACCCTGATCGGCCTGCGCACCGGTGCCGCGGTCGCCGCGCTCGTCGTGTTCATGCAGCCAGCCGTCGAGCTGCGCCAGGTCGCCCGCGAGCCGAATCGCATCGCGATCCTGATCGACGATTCGCGATCGATGGGGCTCGCCGAGAAGCCCGATGGCCCGACGCGGATCGAGCGCGTGCGGCAGCTGCTCGCCGCCTCGCAGGAGACGCTGGCGGCGTGGGCCGTCGATCACAAGCTCGACTACTACACGTTCAGCGAGACGTTGAGCGCGACATCGCTGCAGGGCCTCGCGTCCGCGAACGCGACCGGCAAGGCGACGTTGGTCCGCAAGGCGCTCGACCAGATCCGCAGCCGCTACGAGGGTCGCGATCTCGCGGGGATCTTGCTGATCTCCGACGGTGCGTCGACGGGCGGGTTCGCCGAGGACTCGGGCGAGGGTGTGGTGCGCGACTTTTTGAAGACGCTCGATACCCGGGTCCACACGGTGTGGGCGGCACGCAACGGGCTCAAGGATGTCGCCGTCGCCCGCGTCATGGCCGACGAGTTCGCGTTCGTTCGCACTGTCGTCCGCATCGACGCGGTGATCCGCACGACCGGGCTGTCGGCACGCAAGGTCCCGGTCACGCTGTCGACCGATGGCCAGCCGCTGCGCGAGAAGCTCGTCGACCTGCCGGCGGGTCAGCAGGAAGTCACGGTCACCTTCGAAGTCACGCCGCCGCGCGTCGGCCGCTACGTCTACGAGATCGCGGTACCGGTCGCGGCCGGCGAGGCGGTCGTCGAGAACAACACGCGCAGCTTCGTCGTCCGCGTGATCCGCGACAAGATCCGCGTGCTCCAGGTCGCCGGCCAGCCGTCATGGGACGTCCGCTCGTTGCGCCAGATGCTGAAGAGCAACCCGAACGTCGACCTGATCTCGTTCTTCATCCTGCGAACCCAGGACGACATCTCGCTCGTACCGAACGACGAGATGTCGCTGATCCCGTTCCCGACGCGCGAGCTATTCGAGCAGCAGCTGCCGTCGTTCGACCTGATCATCCTGCAGGACTTCGAGTACCTGCCGTACGGCATCGGCGACTACCTGGAGAATATCCGCAGCTACGTCGAGGGCGGTGGCGGGCTCGCGATGCTCGGCGGCGCGGCGTCGTTCACGTCGGGCGGTTATTACGGCACGCCGGTCGCGGAGGCGCTCCCGGTCGAGCTCTATGGCCCGTTCGATCGCGGCCCGATCCTCGATGCCGCGAAGTTCTCGCCGCAGCTGACGAACGCCGGGATGCTGCATCCGGTGACCTCGCTGCGCTACTCCGCCGACGACAACGCCGCGGTGTGGAAGGCACTACCTCCGCTCGAGGGCGTCAACCTGATCGCCAGCGCGAAGGCCGACGCGACCGTGCTCGCGACCCATCCGAAGCTCAAGACCAAGGGCGGCAAGCCGATGCCCGTCATCGTCGCCGGTGAGTACGGCAAGGGTCGCTCGCTCGCGGTCACCACGGACACCTTGTGGCGATGGGGCTTCGTCGCCGCCGCGCGCCCCGGCGACGACGGCCGCCAGTACACCAAGTTCTGGGAGACCTCGATGCGCTGGCTGATCCAGGACCCGGATCTGCGCAACCTCCATGTCGACAGCGACGCCGTCGAGTACGTCCCCGGTGCGCCGGTACGGACGACCGTGCGGCTCCTCGGCCGCGACTACCAGCCGCTACCGGGCGGCATCGTCTCGCTCGTGGTGCGGCGCGGCGCCGATCCCGCGCGAGCCGAGCAGGTGCAGACCACGAAGCTCACGGTCGGCGAGGACGGCACCGCGGTCTTCGAGCTCGGCGGCCTCGCGCCGGGCGTGTACCGCGTCCAGGGCCACGCGACCATCGCGGGCCGCCAGGTCGACGCCTCGGACATCTTCCTCGTCCGCGAGGGTGGCAACGAGCTCGATCGCCCGGTCGGCGATCCGGCGGCGCTCGAGGCGATCGCGCATGGCACGGCCGGGCGGGCCCTCGGCCCCGTCGACAAGCTCCCGAGAAACCTCGATTTCGAC
>JBKJUF010000399.1:0-2878 GCA_046590445.1 Kofleriaceae bacterium | reverse complement strand
GGCGCGGCGACCGGCGTGATGCGCGGCGGACTCGCGGGGGGCGCCGGTGCCGGCGAGCTGCCGCCGCAGCCGAGGATGGCGCCGAGGATGGCGCCGAGGATGGCGCCGAGGATGGCGCCGAGGATGGCGATCAACGCGATCCACTTCATCGCCGAAACCGTATCACCGCCGACCCGCGATCCTGCGCGCCGACATGTGCCGAATGATGCACGACGATTCACGACGGACGCCGTCGTCGTGGTCTACGAGCGGGCGCGCCAGCGTGCTATAGCGACAGCGTGCTGGAGACCCTTGCCAAAGGATTCCGCGCCGCTCGCCAGCGGCTGACCGGTGTAGCCGAGCTGACCGATGACGTCATCGAGGACGCCCTCCGAGATGTCCGGCTCTCGCTGCTCGAAGGCGACGTCGAGTTCAGCGTCGTCAAGAAGTTCCTCGAGCGCGTCCGGACCGCGGCGCGCGGCCAGGAAGTCGAGCTCAAGGCGAAGTCCAAGGAGTACGGCACGGTCAAGATCACGCCCGAGCAGGCGTTCATCGGGATCTGCCAGGACGAGCTGATCAAGATGATGGGCCCGGTCGACACCGAGCTCAAGTGGGCGAACCGCGGCCCGACTGGCATCATGTTCATCGGCCTCCAGGGCTCGGGCAAGACGACGAGCGTCGGCAAGCTCGCGCGCTGGCTCGAGAAGACGAAGAGCAAGAAGCCGCTCCTCGTCGCCGCCGATATCTACCGGCCCGCCGCCGTCGAGCAACTGCAGACGCTCGGCCGCCAGCTCTCGATGCCGGTGTTCAACATCCCCGGCAAGGATCCCGTCACGATCTGCCGCGAGGCCGCGACCGAGGCCGCGAAGCTCGGCTGCGACGTCATCATCTACGACACCGCCGGCCGCCTCGCGATCGACGAGCCCCTGATGCAGGAGCTCGAGGACATCGACAAGGCCGCGAAGCCCGCGAACATCTTCCTCGTCCTCGACGCGATGACCGGTCAGGACGCCGTCAATGTCGCCGACACGTTCAACAAGCGGTTGAACCTCGACGGCATCATCATGACGAAGCTCGACGGCGACGCCCGTGGTGGCGCCGCGCTGTCGGTCAAGGAGTTCACGGGCAAGCCGATCAAGTTCCTCGGCATGGGCGAGTCGCTCGACAAGCTCGAGGAGTTCCGGCCCGAGGGGCTCGCCTCGCGCATCCTCGGGATGGGCGACATCGTCGGCCTCGTCAAGGATTTCGAGCAGGTCGTCGACGCGGAGAAAGCGGAGGAAGACGCCCTCCGCATGCTCAAGGGCAAGTTCGACATGCAGGACTTCCTCGAGCAGATCAAGATGATCCAGAAGATGGGATCATTGAAGGATCTCTTCGAGAAGCTGCCGTTCTTCGGCGGCGGGCTGCCCGAGGGCGTGAACCTCGACGATCGCGAGCTCACGAAGATCGAGGCGATGATCTCGTCGATGACGCAGCAGGAGCGGCTGAACCCGCAGGTGTTCGTCGCGACGTCGTGGGAGGACATGACGACCACGACCGGCAAGAGCGCGAAGCGCCGCCGCGCCGACTTCCACCCGAGCCGCGTCATGCGCGTCTCGAAGGGCTCGGGCCGCACCGAGCAAGAGGTCAAGGAGCTCCTGCAGAAGTTCGCGCAGATGCGCCAGATGATGGTGCAGCTCGGCGCGTCGACGGGCCTGATGGGCAAGATCCCCGGCTTCAAGCAGTTCTCGCAGATGAAGAAGCTCGCGAACATGGACATCAACGCGCTGATGTCCGCGGGCGGCGGCATGCCACCAGGCTTCGGCGGCGAGGGCGGAGGCGGGATGCCCGGAATGCCCGGAATGCCGACGATGCCGGGGATGCCGGGGATGCCGACGGGAAACCTGCCCGGGCTGCCCAAGGGATACACGCCGCCAGGTACGAAGGCGCTCGTCGGCCAGCAGGGCGCGCGAGAGAAGCAGAAGGCACGCGACAAGCGCAAGGCCGAGAAGGCCGCGCGCAAGAAGAACCGGCGCTAACGCGGCCTCGCGTGGCGAAGGGGAAGACCAGACCGGCGCAGTTCGACCTCGCGGCCGAGCTCGCGAAGCCGAACTTCACGCCCGGCCAGCGCGACGTGCCCGCGCTCGTCGAGCTGATCGTGGTCGGCGACGAGCCGGCGGCGGCGCGCGCGGCCCCTGCCCTCGTCCGGCTCGGCGACGCCGGACGCGCGGCGATCGACACGCGGTTTGCCAGCAGCAGCGATGCCGGCGCGCAGGCGCGGCTCGTCGCGGTGCTCGGGCTGTACGCGCGGGCCGGTGATGCGGGCGCGCGCGCGACGGTGATCGCGCGACTGACCGATCCCGAGGTCAGGGTGCGGCGCGCCGCGGCGGTCGCGCTCGGCAAGCTCGCGGCACCGGGGCCCAGCGCGGAACCCGACGACGATGCGCGGGCCGCGCTGCTCGCGCGCTGGGACGCGAGCGACGTCACCGCCGACGAGCGCCGCGCGCTCGCCGAGGCGCTTGGCAAGATCGGTGGCGACGAGGCGCTCGCGCGGCTCGTCGCGCTCGAGCCCGGCGACGATACCGAGCTCGCGCGTCGGCGCGATCGCGCGCTGCTGATGGCCGGCCGGTCGTCGCGCCGCGATGACGCCTCGCGCGTGATCGTCGATCGGCCTCCGCCGACACCGCTCGTCATCCGCCTCGGCTGTCGCGGCGGCATCGCCGGGCTCCTCGTCGACGAGCTCGCGGCGGCTGGGATCCGCGGCATGGCGGTCAGCGATGCCGCGGTCCAGCTCGAGCTCGCCGCGCCGCTCGCAACCCTGTTCGTGTCGCGGCTGTGGACGACGGTCGCGATCCGTGCCCGCCTCGAGCTCGCGCGCGATGCGAGCCCCGCTCGCCAGCCTTCGCTGGCTCGCTCCATC
>JBKJUF010000377.1:0-12598 GCA_046590445.1 Kofleriaceae bacterium | reverse complement strand
CCCACCAACGTGCTCGATCTCGTCGCGAACAAGAGCCGCGTGCTC
Organism: Kofleriaceae bacterium; assembly: GCA_046590445.1. Classification (GTDB taxonomy): domain Bacteria; phylum Myxococcota_A; class Polyangia; order Haliangiales; family Haliangiaceae; genus JABFXX01. The sequence continues at coordinate 12,553 of JBKJUF010000377.1, read as the reverse complement.
AGGTTCGAGGACTGTATCCAGTGCGAGGCATGCATGTTCGCGTGCCCGACCGAAGCGCTCGTGATGTTTCCCGAGGGCAGCACGCCGCCGCCGCTCAAGGTTCCCGAGATCGACGAGTACTTTCAGACCAGGGTGCCGGGCCAGTACCTGATCGGCGAGGTCGCGGGCAAGCCGCTGGTCAAGAACGCCGCGAACCTCGGTCGTGCGGTGATCGAGCACATGCTGGCGACCGGGCTTCGTGCCGGCGCGATCGGCCGTAGCGAGACCATCGTCGATGTCGCGATCGTGGGCTCGGGCCCGGGCGGGATTTCGGCCGCGCTGACCTGCATCCAGCGCGGCCTGGCGTACGTGGTGCTCGAGAAGGAGCACGTGATCGCCTCGACGATCGCGCGCTATCCCAAGGGCAAGCTCGTGATGGCCGAGCCGTATGACACGATCAACCTGTCGATGCTTCCCGTATTCGACTCGTCCAAGGAACAGCTGATCCCGATCTGGCAGGAACTGTTCGGTCGGGTCGGCCTGCAGGTGCGCCATGGCGAGTCGGTCGAGACCATCGCGCGGGGGCCCGACGGCGTGTTCGATATCCGCACGACGGTCTCGGCGTTTCGCGCCCAGCGCGTCGTGGTCTCGATCGGGACCCGCGGCAAGCCCCGAACGCTACAAGTTTCCGGCGAGAGCCTTCCGAAGGTGTTCAGCCTGCTCCAGGATCCCGACGACTGGCGCGAGCGCTGGGTGCTCGTGGTCGGCGGCGGTGACTCGGCGTGCGAGGCTGCGCTCGCGCTCGCCGATGCCGGCGCGAAGGTCATCATCTCGTACCGCGGCAAGAACTTTAATCGGGCGTCGCCCCGCAATCGCCAGTCGATCGACGCGTACGCCGCCGAGGGACGGATCAAGGCGAAGCTCGGATCGGAGGTGCTCTCGTTCGATCCCGAAGGCGTCACGCTCGCGCTCGGTGACGGCACCCAGCAACGCTACGGCAACGACGCCGCGTTCGTGCTGATCGGCTCCGATCCGCCGATCTCGTGGCTCGAGAAGGTGGGGATCCGGTTCGTCGAGCGACCGCATGGGTATCAGCTCGGCAAGACCGACGAGATCGTGCGCCGGCTTGTCCCGCACGCGATCGTTTGCCCGGAGGACGCGGCACGTGCGGCCGCGCAAGTGCTCGGCGGCAGCGTCGGGATCGCTCCTGCGCCCGTGCCTCCCGCGATGCCGATGCCGATGCCGGTGCCGATCGACGACTCGGCCTCGCGCCCGCGCAAGTGGCTGCAGTCGGCGACGAGCATCTTCGGGAACAAGCCACCTGGAGTGCCCAGCTCCGTGGCCACGGTCATGATGGAGCTACCCGAGAACCTCGACCCACGTGCCGCTCCTGGGTTGCCGCGCAGATCGTTCGGTCCGGCACAGCCGGGGAGCGGCATGCACAATATCCACAGTGGGATTGGACGGCGCGATCAGCTCTCGGCCCCCGAACGTACGCGAATCCTCCGCATGCTTCGTGACGACGGCGGTCGCGACGAGGGCGACGACCAGCTCTACATGGGCGGCATCCCCGACGCGCCAAGCAGCCCCGCGTCCGAGCGCAGATCCCCCCACGCGCGGCCCCCCCACGCGCTGCCTCCCGACGGCGCAACGGTCCTGTCCACCCCCCGCGGTTTTGGGCCGTCGGTGCAGCCGGTGAACGTGAACAAGAAGCAGAGCATCTGGGACACCCCATATGCCCCGCTCCCGACCGTGCCGGCGCCCGTCGCCAAAGCACTCGTCGCCAAGGCTCCCACGCCGGTTCCGAGGGTGCCAGTACCGGTCCCCAAGGCGCCGGTGCCCGCCGCCATCGAGCGCATGACGGACTTCGATCAAATCCCCGATCAAGCGACCGTGCTCGAGCAGCACGGGCAGCGGTGGCCCGCGAACACGCCGACGACCAACCCGAGCGCCCCCACGTTCGACGACGACGACGACAACAACGCGACGGTCGCCCGCCCCAGCGGCGTCGACGACTTCGATCTAGACTCGTCAACCCACCGCGAACGGGTGCCGCGATGACCGAAACAAACCGACGGCAGGAGCCGAGTGCGGGACCGTGTGCGAAGTGCGTGACCGGCGAGCTCTGCTAAGAGGTGGTCGGCCGCTGGACCCGCATCGTCGTGTGGACATCGGGCCACTCGGGCGCGGTCAGCTCGTACAGCAGGTGCGCGTGCCACGTGCCGTCGCGCCAGACGTCATCCTCGGCGCGGCCGACCCAGCGAAACGCCGCCTTCTCGATCACGCGCCGCGACTGTGCGTTGTCGGCGAAGCACATCACCGTGATCTTGTGGAGGCCGATCGTATCGAAGCCACAGCGCACGACGGCCTGCACGGCCTCGGTCATCAGCCCCTGGCCCCACAGCGCAGGCGCGAGCCAGTACCCGAGCCCGCCACGATCGACCCGCAGCGCGCCGATCTCCCAGCGCACGTGAAGCCCGATCGTACCGACGACCTTGCCCCGGTGCTCGATCGCCCACCGCACGCCCGTGTTGTCGGCGAGCGCGGTCGCGGCGCTCGCGATGTACGCACGCGTCGTGGCCTGGTCGGCGTGCGCCACCCAGGTCATGTGCGAGGGAAACTTCGGGTCCGAGACGATCGGCCAGATGTCCTCGACATCGGCCTCGCGGAACGGGCGCAGCCGGAGCCGGGCGGTCTCGATCGCGAGATCGAGCTTGGCGAGGATCGGAAGCTCGGCGCGTGGCGGTGCGGCTGCCATGGGTCGCTACCCTAACTCGGATGCCGATCAGAGATCGCGTTCGAACACGACGGCACCGCTCTGCTCGATGCATCGCAGCTTGAAAATGCCGGCACCGCGCAGCGCGGCCGCGGCGGCGTCGAGCATCGGTCCCATGTTCGGATCGCTACAGGAACCCGAGCGGACGTCCACGCGATCACCGGCGACCTCGACGGTCGCCCACAGCCGCTGGCGCCGGAGTGCGCGCTCGACATCGCGGCCGACGGCCTCGGGGTTGATGCGGTTGGCGGTCGGCGAAGCCGGCGTGCCCTCCGGACCGGTCGTGGTCGCGAGGCTCGTGTCAGGATCACCGGCGACTGCGACGGGCTGATCGCGTTCTTGCGGCGGCGTGTTCGGTGCGGCCTTCGGACACCGCGCATCGCGATCGCGACGACGGCGATCAGCAGGATCGCGCCACCACCGGCGATCGCGAAGATCGGCCACGACGGCGACGCGACCGCCGTACCGCCGGCGTGGACCGCGCTGCTGCTGCCGCGGCGCCCGACCGCAGGCAGCGGGGTCTGGCACTTCGGGCAACGCACGTAGCCCGGAACGACGGCAACGCCGCACGCAGGACAGACGGCGCTCATGTCACGAGGATACCTGGCGTCAGCCGCGAGCGGAATTTTTCCGCGATCGGCGGCGCACCGCGAGCACGGCGACCGTGAGGCCGGCCAGAGCCAGGGCAGGGACCGGCGGCTCCTCGGATGCGCTGCAGCATCCGGCCTCGTCGGTCACGCGGCTGCAGGTGCCAGGGTCGTCTCCGGTCGGATAGATCGCGCAGATCGCGGCGGTGTCGTCCGCGCTCAGCGTGGCCTTCTTGGTCTCGCCACATTCCTGGAAGTTGTACATCGTCGCCTCGAGGATCTCCGGGTCGTTCGCGCCGCCACAGGAGGGCACCGTGTTGCCCTCGCCGTCGGTGCGCGGCGGATCGCCGGCCGCGCGGCACGGATGCTCGAGCCCGAGCAGGTGGCCGAGCTCGTGGGTCAGCGTGTTCGCCAGATCTGACTTGCAGCCGGCGGTTCCAAGCGTCTCGCCGCCCGCCGAGATCGCGAAGTCGACGCCGTTGAGCTCGACGTCGGCGTCGACGATCGCGCCGTCACGCTTGCTGCTGCTGTCGTCGACAAACACGGCGGTGGTGAGGCCGGCAGCGGCGGGCGAGTAGCAGCGCGCAGGGTCATCGCCGAGCGCGGGGCGACACCACGACAGGTCGCGGAACTTGATCACATTCACGTTGTCGCGGCTGACCTCGAGATTCTCGAGCTTCGGATCGCGGACGAGGTTCATGTACGAGCAGCCGCGCGTTCCGTCGTTCCACGCGGCGATCGCCGAGTCGATCACCGGGAACTCGTTCGCGCCGGCGATCTCCTTCGTGCCCTCGGCATCGACGTTGACGTAGACGCAGCCGGATTCCCAGTAGAGATACTTGCCGGAGGCCGTCGGGCCCGTGCGCACGAAGCCCGGCGCCTCGGCGAGCACGCGCACGCCATCGACGACGACGTGCGTCCGCTGCGCGAGGTCGAGCGCGGGGTGCGCGGTCACCGCGACGCGCATGCCCGGCATCATGATCGCCGGTCCCGGAAACGTGCGCATCGCGAGCCCGTCGACCGAGCCGCCGAGCTGGCTGACCGTCACGTCGCCGTCCGGCGTCCGGACAGTCGCCTCGGTGACGATCCGCGAACCGTCGCTGGTCCACCGACTCGCGGTAGCGATCACCTGGCCGTCGACAGCCATCGTGGCCTGCGCGCCGGCGTGACTGGTCGCTCCGACGAGCACGCTCAGCATTACGAACAACCGCGGGACGTCGCGCATCTTCCTGACGCTACCACGCCATGTTACAAGACCGCACCATGGCAGCCGCCCGGCCCGTTCGTGTGCGGATCGCACCCTCTCCGACGGGGGATCCGCACGTCGGCACCGCGTACATCGCGCTGTTCAACTACGTCTTCGCGCGCAAGACCGGCGGCAAGTTCGTGCTGCGCATCGAGGACACCGATCAGACGCGCGCGCGCGCCGACTCCGAGGGCATGATCTTCGACGCGCTGCGCTGGGTCGGCCTGACGTGGGACGAGGGCCCCGATGTCGGCGGACCGCACGCGCCGTATCGCCAGAGCGAGCGCCGCCAGCACTACGTCGATCACGCGAAGCGCTTGCTCGACAGCGGCGCGGCGTATCGCTGCTTCTGCACCGAGGACCGGCTCGCCAAGCTGCGCGTCCAGCAGCAGGCCGAGAAGCGGACGTCGGGCTACGACCGCCAGTGCCGAGACCTCGATCCTGCCGCAGGGCGCGATCGCGCGGGGCAGGGCGAGGCTCACGTGGTGCGGCTGAAGATGCCGCTCGAGGGTCCGATCACGTTCAAGGATCAGCTGCGCGGCGAGGTCGTGCGCCAGGCGACCGAGTTCCAGGATCAGGTGCTCCTGAAGTCCGACGGGTTACCGACCTATCACCTCGCGAACGTCGTCGACGATCACCTCATGGAGATCTCGCACGTGATCCGCGCCGAGGAGTGGATCTCGACGACCGGCATCCACGTCGTGCTCTACGCGGCGTTCGGCTGGGAGCCGCCGGAGTTCATTCACATGCCGCTCCTGCGCAACCCCGACAAGGACAAGACCAAGATCAGCAAGCGCAAGAACCCGGTCTCGATCAACTACTACCGGGACTCGGGCTACCTGCCGCAGGCGCTGCTCAACTTCCTCGGCACGATGGGATGGTCGTTCGGCGGTGACCGCGAGAAGTTCACGCTTGCCGAGATGATCGAGGCGTTCGCGTGGGAGCGAGTGTCGCTCGGCGCGCCGGTCTTCGATCTCAAGAAGCTGACGTGGCTGAACGAGCAGTACATCCACGAGATGTCGCTCGACGAGCTCGCCGATCGGTTCATCGTGTGGCGACTCAACAAGGACTATCTGGTCAAGCTCCTGCCGCTCGCGCAGAAGCGGATCAAGAAGCTCGACGAGCTGATCCCGCTGACCGAGTACTTCTTCTCGGGTGACCTCGACTACACACCGCTCCACGCCGAGCTGAGCGTCCCCGAGGTCACGCCGGTCGATGTCTCCAAGGCGCTGCTCGCGTTCGTCGAGCGCTTCGAGGCCCGCGAGGGCTGGTCGACCGAGATGATCGAGCAGGAGATGACGGCGTGGACCGAGGCGGTCGGTTGGAAGGTCAGCCACGCGAAGGGGCTGATCCGCGTCGCGGTGACCGGCCGCAAATCGTCGCCGGAGCTGTCCGCGGTGATGGCCGCGCTCGGCAAGGAGATCAGCCGGCGCCGGCTGCGCAAGGCGGCCGAGTACATCGCCAGCGGCGGCAAGGCGAAGTAGTGAGCTGGGTGTCGCGCAAGCTCGGCTGGCTCAACGCCAACCACTGGGCGATCATCGATCGCGAGACCGTACGCACGCCCGAGCAGGCGGGCCGCGCGAGCTGGCAGGTCCTCGTCGTGCTGCTGACCTGCACCGTCGTGCTGACGCTGCAGGAGTACGTCGGCGGCTCCGATCAATTCGCGCGCCTCTTCCCGTACGACCGCAGCCAGTACTGGGAGCTCAAGGGCTTCGTGTGGTGGTCGGGCTGGCGCGTGCTCGGCTACGTCATCATTCCGATCCTCGTGATCCTCGCGATGCCCGGCGAGCGGCTGCGCGACTACAACCTGACGTTCAAGGGTGGCAAGCACCTGCTGCTCTACCTCGTGATGTTCCTGCTCTTCTTGCCCGTCGTGTTCATGGCGTCGCAGAGCCCGTCGTTTCGCCACACCTATCCGTTCTACCGGATGGCGAATCGCTCGAGCTTCGACCTCTGGGCATGGGAAGGCCTCTACGCCGCGCAGTTCATCGCGCTCGAGTTCTTCTTTCGCGGCTTCCTGCTGCAGGGGCTGCGCCGCGCGTTCGGCGCGAACGCGATCTACGTGATGGTCGTGCCGTACTGCATGATCCACTACGGCAAGCCGATGATGGAGACGTTCGGCGCGATCCTCGCCGGCCTCCTGCTCGGCACGCTCGCGATGCGGACGCGCTCGATCTGGGGCGGCGTGTTGATCCACATCGGCGTCGCGACGACGATGGACGTGCTCGCGCTACGCGGTTGCCCGCCGATGGGCAGCGGCAAGTTCTGCCACGGCTGAGGGGCGATCGCGGCCGCGCTCGTCAGCAGCCCGTACGGGCTTCCCACACGTTACACGGCTTCTTGGTGCTGGCCGAGCCAGCGGCGCTGCCGGCCGCTGACCCCGCCGAGCCTTGCTTGGAGGCCGAGCCGCGATCGATCGATCCGTGCGTTGTCCCGTGCGTTGTCCCGTGCGTTGTCGTGCCAGTGCCGCGCTTCGTGCCGCCGGTGCCGCGCTTCGTGACACGCTTCGTGATGCCGGTCTGCCTCTTGGCACTGCCACTGCCACTGCCACTGCCGGTGGCGATCGCCGTGTCGGATCCGGCACTGCCGGCCGGCTCGTCGGGGATCGTGATCGCGATCGCCGCGTCGGTCGCGACCACTGTCGTGCCGGCATCGATCGTGACGACGGGCATCGTCACCGCATCGGCGTCGGGCTCGCGAGCCGTGCGGGTCTGCTGCGTGATCACCCACGCGGCGAGCGCAGCGGCCACGACCGCGCAGACGGCGATGTACGCGAGCCGGCGCGACCGGCGCGGTGCGTCACGCGCGACCGTCGGCAACGCCGTCATCGCCGGGAGCTTCATGCTCGGCGTCGAGTCGCGGCTTGGAGGATGCAGGAACGGACGTGGCGTGCTGTCGCGGCGCGGGATCGGCGTGGACATCCCTCCCGGGCCGCGGCCGAGCACGCGCTCGGTGCGCGCGACGTAATACGCGGCGCGACCCGGGTCCGATGCAAACGGCGCGAGGTCACGTGCGAGCTCGGCCATCGACCCGTACCGACCGTCCGGCGTCTTCGCGAGGCAGCGCCCGATGATCGACTGGAGCTGCGGCGCGAGTGTCATCGCGTCATGTGGATCGACGGCGGCCATCACGCACATCTCGGAGAAGTTCTGTGCCCGAAACGGCCGGCGCCCCTCGACGAGCTCGTAGAGCACGGTGCCAAGTGACCAGATGTCACTGCGCGCATCGACGTGCCGTGCCGACCGCATCTGCTCCGGGGACATGTACGCCGGCGTGCCGAGCACCGACGCGGTCTGGGTCAGCGAGAGATCGACACCGGCCGCGGACTTCGAGATCCCGAAGTCGAGGATCTTCACGATGCTCGTGCCATCCGGACGCGTGGTCAGGAACAAGTTCGTGGGCTTGATGTCGCGGTGGACGATGCCGATCGCGTGCGCCTCGGCGAGCGCGTCGCACGCCTGAAGGATCAGATCGACCGCGTTCGACGCCGTGCTCGGCCCGTTGTCCTCGAGCATCTGGCCGAGATCTGATCCGGCGAGAAACTCCATGACCATGTACGGCGAGCCGTCCTCGAACGTACCGACGTCACTGATCCTCGCGACGTGCTCGCTCTTGAGCTTCACCGCCGCCTGGGCCTCGCGCTGGAAGCGCTCCAGCGCCTCGTCGTCCAGGCGCACGTCAGACCGCATCACCTTGATCGCGACCACCTCGTCGAGTGCGAGGTGATGGGCGCGATACACCAGTCCCGCACCACCGCGGCCGAGGACGTCCTCGATGCGGTACTTGTCGAGCAGGATGGTGCCCGGCGGGATGCCTCCCTGCGGTCTCACGACATCGAATCGTAACGCGAAAGGATGTGGGCGGCCGGCGCCATCACCCAGGCAACGCGGTCACGCCGAAAAAGGGTCGGGCGCAGTGACTCTTCGCCACTGCGCCCAAAATGAGCACGACCGTCCGACCGTGAGGCAGTCCATCCCCTACGCGTTGCGTAGGTGGGCTCCACGATAATCCTTTGGGCTTCCCGACGAGCGGGCGTGCACTCCCAGATCAGAGGCAGATCCCTGGATAGCAGATGTAGGAGACAGTTTTTGCCTCGGGTCTCGCATCGGACCGTCGGTGCTCGATTTCGAGATTAGGGATCGAGATCCAATCCGTCAATCGAAAAAATGCCGAGACGATCACGTGATCGCAGAAGCGATCCAATCCTCGACGGGAGCTGCGTGTCGCGATCGCTGCAAAAAACTTTTTCGCGCGATCAGCGCCAGATCAGCGATTGACGTCGGGCTTGGTGTCGGGAGCCGTCGCACGCCAGTTCGGACCTTCGCCGCCCTGCGTCGCGATCGATCGAACTCCGCGCGCCAGCATCGTTTCCCGCGTCTCGATCGCGCGTGCGCGATCCTCGACCGGCTTGGCATGCTCGCCGGTATCCATCCGGATCGCATCGCACGGGCACGCCTCGACGCAGAGGCCGCAGACGACGCAGCGCAGCTCGTCGATCTCGAAGATCGCGGGACGCTTCTCGATCGACTTGTCGCCGCTCTCCTCGGGAATAATTGTGATGCAGTGCGCCGGACACACGGTCGGGCAGCACATACACGCCACGCAGCGCGTCGAGCCGTCATCACGAAGCGTCAGGCGATGGAGCCCGCGGAACCGCTCCGGATACGTCACCTTCTCCTCGGGGTACTGGATCGTCTCGATGTCGTTGCGGAAGCGCTCCTCGATCGGAGCGCCGGCGCGTGCGCGATCGGCGACCTTCTTCAGCGGCAGGAACAGATTCTTCGCGAAGTGCTTGAGCGTGATGCCGAAGCCCTTCGCGGTCGCGGCGAGAAACGTCGTGTCCTGCGCTTCGGGGCGCACGACCTGGATCGTGCGAACGCGGGGATGACGATCGGAGACCGCGAGGACCCGTGGTCCCTCGTGCTCGGAGTCGTCGGCGTGATCGTGCGAGCTACTCATGAAACCTCACATGAAGAAGAGCTTGATCAGCGCCGTCACCATGACGTTCGCCAGCGCGAGCGGTAGCAGCATCTTCCAGCCGAGGTTCATCAGCTGATCCGCGCGGAACCGCGGCAGCGTCCATCGGATCATCAGCTGGAACCAGCAGAGCAGCAGCACCTTCGCGCCGAATGCCCCGAACTGCATTGCAACCACGAGCCCGTGCGGTAGCGGCGTGTACCAGCCACCGACCGAGACCTTCGTGACCTCGTCGACGTAGCCACCGATGCGGAAGCCATCGGCGTCGAGGAACGGCACCTGCCAGCCGCCGAGGAACACCGTCGCGACGACCGCGGCGATGAACACGATCTCGATGAACTCGGCGAGGAAGAACAGCCCCCAGCGGAGGCCGGAGTACTCGACGAAGTAACCGATGATCTCGGGCTCGCCCTCGGGGATATCGAACGGCGCGCGCTTGGTCTCGGCGATCGCGGCGGTGAAGAACAGCACGAGGCCGAGCGGCTGCCAGAGCCACAGCCAGTTCAGCGGGTTCGACGCCGACATCGACTCGCTCGCGCCATGCATCACGATGAAGCCGGGCTCGAGGCTGCCGATCACGAGGAACGAGCCCATCAGCGAGAGACCCATCGCGACCTCGTACGACATCATCTGCGACGAGCTGCGGAGCCCGCCGAGCAGCGCCCACTTGTTGTAGCTCGCCCAGCCGGCGATCGTGCCGCCGTAGTTCGCGAGCGTGAGCACCGCGAAGTAGAAGATCAGGCCGAAGTCGATCTGGAACATCTGCAGGCGGATCGCCTCGCGGAACATGTCCGCGTTCGGCTGCATCACGAGCAGCGTGGGGTCGAGCGTCTGGGTGACCGCGTGCGGATAGATCGTCGGGCCGAACGGGATGATCGCGAACGCGATGAACACCGGCGCGATCGCGAGGATCGGCGCGAGCGCGTAGAGGCCCTTGTGGACGTTCGCCGGTATGAAGTCTTCCTTGAAGATCATCTTCACGGCGTCGGCGACGAAGTGGAGGATTCCCTTCAGCTTGATCGGACCAATGTTGGCGCGGTTCGGACCGAGCCGGTCCTGCATCATCGCGCTCTGCCGGCGCTCCATCCACGTCAGGATCGAGGCGAGCGGCATCACGAGCGCGAGGATCAGGAAGATCCACTTGGTGCCCGGGAAGTCGAGGATCCGGAAGACGAGCGACTCTTTCTGGCAGCGGCCCTCGGCCGAGCACGTCGCGTCGTCACCGCAGCGCTTGTCGTTCGCGCTGCAGTTCGCGTCGCACTTGCCGCGGCCACCCTTCTGCTCCTCGCAGTGGAAGCCGGCGGGGCAGCTGTTCGGATAACCAGGCGTGCAGATCAGCGTGCCCGCGACGGGCACCCCGGCGGCGCCCTCACAAACGCTCGGCGTCTTCTTCTCGCCGCCACAGGCGGCGAGCCCGAGCACGAGGAACGCGAGCCAGCCAACGAGCCAGCCATTGACGATGACGTGCGCGCGAAGCTTCATCCGCGGCTCCCAGCAAACCGCAACGCGAGGGGCCGCGCATCACGCGCCCAGGTGAGCGCGCTCCACGCCGGCACCACGGCCACCATGTCCTTGAACACCTCGCGGGGATGCGCCCACGCGAGCTTGACGTTTGTGGCGCTGGCGAGCCGGACGATCGCTTCCCAGCCGGGCAGGGCCTGACCGGGCGCCACGAACGCCGGGTGCATCCGCTGCACGAGGCCGCGCAGGTTGGTGACCGTGCCCGCGATCTCCGCCCAGTCGGCGGCCGGCAGCGAGACATATGCGTCCCGCACGTGGCCGCGCTCGTGCGCGCTGATCGCGATGATCTCGATCTCGGCGAGCTTTGCCGCGTCGATGCCGGGCAGTACGTCGCCAAGCGTCACGAGCAGCTTGATGCCGTCGAGCGCGCCGGGCTCGGACGCCTGGCGTGCGTCGAGCGCCAGCGCATCGCTGATCGCCTTGACGCCGTTTCCGTTGGGATTGACGTCGGCGACGCGGAGCCGGCCGTCGGCGCGCGCGGGCACCGGCGGCTTCGCGCCGACGAGTACCCGGGTGACCCCCAACGTCGTCGCGAACTTCGCGAGCGCGAAGTTGTCCTCGTTCGAGGACATCGCGGACAGCACGATGCCGACCGAGTACGGATCCTTGAGTGCCGCGAGGATGCGAGCGCCGGCAGCGCTGACCGCGCGGTCCCAGCCCGCGGGCATGCCATCGACGGTCGCGCCGGCGAGCCGGTCCTCGCGGAGGTCGTGATACGTGTACCGACCCTCGTCGCACATCCAGTAGTCGTTGACCTCGGGGTTGTGGCGCGGGACGAGCCGCCACGCGCGGCCATGCTTGTGATGGATCTCGACGTTGCAGCCGGTCGCGCAGCCGTTGCAGATCGACGGCGTGGCCTCGAGCTCCCACGCGCGCATCGTGAACCGGAAGTCCTTCGCGGTCAGCGCGCCGACCGGGCAGACGTCGACGGTGTTGAGCGAGTACGGGTTGTCGAGCTGGGCGCCCGGCGCGGTGGTCAGCACCTGGTGATCGCTGCGGTGCGCGAACTCGAGCTGATGCTCGCCGGCGACCACGTCACACGTGCGGATGCAGCGCGAGCACAGGATGCAGCGCTCCTGATCGAGGACGATGTGCGGGCCGATGTCGACGGCCTTGTCCTTCTCGACCTTCTTGACGTCGACGCGCGAGTCCGCGTTGTCGTGCTCGAAGTAGAGCTTCTGCAGCGTGCACTCGCCGGCCTTGTCACAGATCGGACAGTCGACCGGGTGGTTGAGCAGCGTGAACTCGAGCTGCTGCTTGCGCGCGAGCGTCGACTGCTTGTCGGTCGTGTGGACCACCATGCCGTCGCCGCAGACCTGCTGGCAGCTCGGCTGCAGCTTGGGGTTCTTCTCGACAGAGACCAGGCACTGCCGGCACTGCGCGACGATCGGCAGGCCCGGGTGGTAGCAGAACGCGCTGATGTCGACGCCGAGCGTGCGCGCGGCCTCGAGGACGTTCGTGCCCTTC
>JBKJUF010000350.1:0-4018 GCA_046590445.1 Kofleriaceae bacterium | reverse complement strand
GGCAGCCGCGGGATGAAGTGATCGGCGACCGCGCGCGGGATCCGGGGCGGGTCGGTGCGCCGCAGCACGTCGAGGCACAGGATCGCCGCATCGACCGGCAGGAAGCCGCCGTGGTTGGCGACCAGGATCGCTGGCCCGCGGTGCGGAATGTGCTCCACGCCGGCCGAGTCGACACGGAAGTACCGCTCGTAGATCGGCGCCGTGGCGGTGACCACGCTCGCGAGCGCGGGTGGGTGGAGGCCGAACACGTCGAATCCGTGGCCCTCGTCGTGGAACGGGGCCATCTTGACGATGCGCGTGAACGTCGCCGATTCCATCCGACGGATTCGATAGCAAGGGGCGTGCGCGCGTCTGCGGTCGTGTTGCGCGCGTCAGCGGTCGTGTTGCGCACGCCGCCGCGATGAAGCTGCACGCGCGCGCTTGTTGGCCGCAAGATTTGCGCGAAGTGCTCGCCGCTTCGCGGATCGAGCGATGGAACGGTGTGCGCGGCCTGGAGTTCCCGGCCGGTTGCGTGCTCGTTAGTCGTTTCGATGGTCACGCCCCAGCGCCCTCGCGATGGCCGCGGATTCGAAGGACGTGCGCTCGATCGGGCTAGGTTCCCCCAGGGACTCAGAGTCGGTTCCACAGCCTGGCTCGGCTCGCGCCGAAGCGGTACGCTTTCGTCGATGATTGCGCCGACCAGGTCGCGATGAAGCTATCCCGCGCGAGCACCTACGCCTTTTATGGTCTGGGCTATCTCGCCGGCCAGCCCGCAGGTCGATTCGTTCCGCTGTCCGAGATCCACGAGCGGTACAGCGTGCCAGAAAAACATCTCGCGAAGATCTTCCAGGTGCTCGTGAAGGCTGGTTTCCTCGAGTCGGCCCGCGGAGTCAACGGTGGTTTCGCGCTGACAAAGCCGGCCAAGGAGATCTCACCACTCGATATCGTACAGGTCCTGGACGGTCCGATCGACGAACGTGGCTGTATGCTTTTGCAAGAGGCGTGCGAGCATCACGGTGTGTGCCGCATCAACTCCGTCTGGCGCCGTGCCCAACACGCGATGCTCGCTGTGCTTCGAGGATCCACCCTCGCGGACATGGCGGACGTGGAGGTGGTCGAGCCCACAAGGCGATTCCGTCCACCGCTCGCTAAGGTGACGGACGAGCCCTGAGATGGCTGCGATCGTTTAGAACAAAAAAAAACCCTGCTCCCCGGAAAGTAGTAATGTCGACCCTGTTTACTCCTTTACCATGAGGTTGGTCATGAAGAGACACGGGTGCGTCGTTGTTTCGTCCGACTCGTCCATCGTGGAGATCTTGCAGAGCACCCTGCTCGAGCACGATCCGAGTGAAACGATCGAGCGATGCGGGGGAGGAACCTGCATCGCATCGTGTACCGGTTCGCGCCGTCGACGGCTCATCGTCGTCGACGGCGAGCCGCACGATGTTTCGGCATCACGTGTCATCGAAGCTGTGCGCGTCGTGGATTCGGTGATCCCGATCGTGTTCATTCGCCACGACCGAGACGGAGCGAGTTCGTTCGACGGCGTTCATGTGATCGGACGGTCGGACGGTCGCGAGGCGTTGAAGCAGCTCCTCGTCCAGCTCGTGGTAAGCAGCGTGCAAAGCGGCGCGTTGAGGCGGCCGATCTGGCGGGAGCGCGCGTGATGGTTCTTGGCGATCACGAGTTGCCGGTGCTCCACGCCAGCCACTCGCTGCTGTTCCCCGGCGGACGGTTGCCATTCGTTCCGAGGAGCCACGAACAACTGGAGGCGCTGATCGCGGCGGTCGACTCCGACGTCGCCCCGGTCGCCGCGTTGCTCGCGATACGCGACACGGACTCGGGCGACGTGCGCCCAGATAGCCTGCACGACGTGGGCACGACGGTACGCGTGGTCCAGTTTGGCCGCCAGCGTTGCTGCCGTAGGTGGATCGCCGAGCTCGAGGCCGTCGACCGCGTTCGCGTGATCGCCTATCCGCGGCTCGAGCCATTCATGATCGCGCGTTGCATTCAGCTCGTCGATCGTCCCGAGGACGAGGCGATGCTTCATGCGCTGGGCTCGGCGATCACGAACATCGCGACGCAGATGAACGCGCGGTTTCCGGACTGCATGCACACGCAGCGGGCCCTTGCGCGCCTTCGCGAGGTTCGTCTGCCACACGAGATCGGCGGCGCCGTTTCCTCGCTACTGCTCCACGTTCCCATCGCAGACCTGCAGCGAGTGCTCGAGACCGAGCCCCTGAGTGCGCGACTCGAGGCGGTGGTCGGTCATCTTCACGCATTTCAGGCACACGATCTCGGGCGCTTGGTATTCATGAATTGACGTTCCTCAAGCAGGTCGCGATCCAGGCCGCGTGCTCAATCAGCGTGCTGCGCCGCGGCGCAACCGCGCTCCGGATTCGAGCTCGTGCGCGGCTCGCCGCTGAAGCTCGCCCACGAGCTTGGAATCTCGGACAACGATCGACACGGTGACCCCATCGAGATCGCCACGCGCATCGAGCACGATCCCGGGAAGATCGAGTGGGCAATCGTCCATTCCGGACGGCGCCAACATCATCCACGCGCGATGGCACCTCATGTCCGCGAGCAGCCGGTCGGGATTGCCCGCGTTCGGTCCCAGATAGAAGATCACGCCAGTGGACGTGTTCCAGCCACCTGTCGCGTACCGCTGCAACGGCGAGATCGCGACTTCGTCGACTGGAGGCGTGCCGCAGACATCTTCGTACGCGACCTGAAGCTCGCCTGCCTTGCTGCGATGAACGCTCGCGATTCGTTCGTGCTCGACGCCGGTGTCCCACGATCGGAACCACGGCAGGTTCGCGGAACCGGGACCGGAGCTCATCGCGTCGGGCCACGTGGAGTGCCGCCGCGACAGTTCGTCGTGATCGCGGGCGACATCGAGGTGCTCGCTCGCATGGAGTCCTCGCGGGCCGCCCTGCGGCGGCGGCGGTGAGGTCGTGGCGCAAGCGGCGAAGAGGATCACGGGGAGGGTTCGCATGATCTCTGCCCGAGCACATCGCGTGCCTGTTCGAGCGGAATTACTCATGCCTCGCGTTGGCGGAGACCGCCGTACCGCGTCGCTGTCGCTTACGCCGGTGCCGTTCGCGAACCGGCAGGCGAATCGGCAACCGACCGGGACGGAGCAACTGCTGCGCCCGGTCCTCGCGGAGACCGACTCCTTCGCCGCCGTGCGGATCGATCGCATGGTCGAAGATCGCGTCGGCGAGCACCGCGCGATGCGAGCGCAGCTGGACGCCACGGAGACCCGCGCGCTCCGCGAGACGCTCGAGATGTTGCGGGCGCACCTCGAAGGTGAGGGGCGCGACTTGCTGAGCGCGCGGGTCCTGCGCGACGACCTCGTCACCATCGAGATCACCGGTTAGTTAGTTAGCACTACTGCGTCGGGGCTTTCGCCGACGCAGTAGTGTTAGACAACGAGAAAAGCAAGACCTGCCACGCCGCGCTCGGCGTCGCACCGACGTTCCACGCGGGCCAGCGCAACGACGGGCCGGCCAAAGGCATCTTCACGATGGCGGATACCTGTCGCGCCCTCGTCGATGGACTGAAGAGGCACGAACTCCAGCGCTCACGCGTGGCGAGCGAGCGCTGGCCGCATCGCTTGCGCAGCAAGCAACGAGCGACGCAGGCTCTGCGCGCGTTCGCGGGGCCACGCTGATCCCGCCCTGGCCCGCCGCTTGCGAGTCAGTTGCCTGCATGAACGCCGAGAACGCGCGCCGCGTCCTGATCGCCCAGCACGAACGCCTGCGCGAGCACGTCCAGATCTGCACGAGGTTGGCCAAGCTGTATCGGCTCGGCCAGAGTACCGGGACCGAGCTCGAGATCGCGCTCGAAGTGCTACGCGACGAATTCGCCGTTCACAACGAGGCCGAGACGGTCGTGATCACCAAGCTGATGCACGGACCGGCGGCGTGGGGTTCGCTGATGATCGATCGGATGCTCGACGAGCATGTCGCGGAGCACGCCGCATTCTGGGAGCTGCTCTCGGGGCCGAGGGCCGAGGTCGCCGCACGGATCGACG
>JBKJUF010000671.1:0-6701 GCA_046590445.1 Kofleriaceae bacterium | reverse complement strand
CTGGCATCGACGGCACCGGCAAGGCGCAGACGTTTCCCGAGGGGACACGGCTGAAGGTGCGGATCATCGCGGCGCTGTGAGGGTGTGCTCGTCGCTTTCAGCGCTCGACCACTCGCGACGATTCGTCGGCGTGCGTCCGTCCAGGACGAGCATCACGTCGCGCAACACCTCGCGCTCGGTCAGGCTCGTCTTCACCGCCATGCGCTCGGCGATCCAGTCCTGCAGTCGCTGCACTTGGGCGTCGGCGATGCTCGCGTCATCGGGGACGACGACGGGATCGAGTGAAATGCTGAGGCCGAAGTACGCGAGCGCGTGACGGAGATCCTTGATGTACTTGCTGCCGAAGTTCTTCATTCGTAGCAGGTCGTGCGGCGTCATCGCCTGCAGTGTTGACACAGTGAGCACGTTCGCGCTGAGCAGCGCGTTCGAGATCCGAACCGAGTTCTGCGGCAAGCGGTCGAGGACAGCGACAAGCCGCGGCGAGAAGTCCGCGCCCCATTTGCCGAGGCCCGGCTCGTCGGAGAGCGACGAGAGCGCGACGATGTCGGTCACCGCGCCGCCTTCGCCTTCTTTTCATCGCCGGCGAGCTCAAGCTCGATCGTCTCGTTCGGGAACTTCGCGATGACGTGGAGCTCGCCGCCGAGCCCGGCCACGTAGTTCTGGAGCGTGCTCAAGAGGACGTCCGATCGCTGCTCAGTCTGCGAGATCGACGCCTGGCTGACCTTCATCGACTTCGCGAGCTGCTCCTGCGAGACGCCGAAATGCTTTCGGAGCGCAGGCAGCAACATGTCGAGCCGCGGGCGCGCCTTCTCTCCCGTCCGCAACAGGTGCAGCACGCGCTCGAGCGCGACGTCCGGATCGTCGTGGTACTCGCCCGGGACCTCGCCGTACTGCCAGTCCTCGTCCGGCGTCGCGATACCGAAGCCGTCAGACTTCGACCACTGGACGACCACGAATCGCTCGCCGTGCGCGGTGTTGTACGTCACGTCGAGCATCCATCCACCAGCGCCCGCTCGTGGCTTGTAGACCTCCGCGTCAGCCTTCGGAATCGCTTCCCTGATCTGCGCTGCCAGCCAGTTCACGCCCTTGTCTTGCTTCATAGCTTCACTCCGTGGCCGTCTGCGCCGGCCTTTTCGAACACGACCGCGCCCGACTTGCGAACGCGGATCAGGATGGCACCGTTTGAACCGATCACGGTGCCGTGCGCGACCATGCGGAACTCGACGAGGTCAGGGCGACCATCGACGTCGTATGCGTAGTCGCCGCTGGGCGGGAACATGCGGCCGTCGGCGCCGGCGTACTCGGCCTCGACGGCTTCGAACGTGTCGGTGACGAGGACGAACGCATCGCCGGCCGTGGACGCAGGAGCAGCGGCCGTCAGGCGCTTGAAGAACTCCGCGATCCGCTCGGCCTTGCTCATCACTGAGACAGTTATAACTCAGGGCTTATATCACGTCAATATAACGTTAGACTTATTTGCGGGATCGCACAACTGGCGGGACTCGCGGGCGAAAGTTGGTTCCGTGTTTTCGTACGTACAAATATATCTACGAAGCCTATTGACGTTTCGTCCGTACGAAACTATCCTGTTCTTCATGACGAACAACACGGCGCTCACGAAGAACCAGGTCAAGGCTGTCGCGGCGGACGCCCTCGCGGAGGGCCGCCTCGCTGACGCCCTCCTGATCCTCACCGACCGCTACGACGGCCGCTGCTACTTCAATCGTGCCGCGGCGCTCGTTGAGCTGGCCCCGCTCCCCGCCGCGAAGGTTGGCGACGTCCTCGTTTCTTCGTGGGGATACGATCAGACGAACGTCGACTTCTACCAGGTCATCGCCGTCACGAGGGCCAGCGTCCGCACCCGCAAGATCGGGAAGAACTACCTCGTCAGCCAGGCCAGCCGGACGCAGGACATGGTCGTCCCGGCGATCGGCGCGTTCATCGACCAGAACATCAAGGGCGAGACCCACCGCATCCAGAAGAACTACGGCGACGCGGGCTACAACGTCACGATCGCGTCCTACGCGTCGGCGTACCGCTGGGACGGCAAGCCCAGGTTCGAGACCGCCTTCGGGTACGGGCACTGAGGTGATCGCCGACTGCCAGCGCTGGCGCGAGGGCTCGTCCTGCCTGCGCCCGGCACGCGAGGTCGTCGACCTGCGCGGCCTCGAGGTCGTCGAGATCGACGAGCTGACCGCGAAGGCGTTCGTGCAGCGCCACCACTACAGCCGAAGCTACCCAGCAGCGCGGCGTCGCTTCGGCCTGTACGACCGCGGCGAGCTCGTCGGCGTCGCGGTCTTCTCGCGGCCGTTCCGCGCCGAGGTCCTCACTCGCGCGTTCCCGATGCTCGCCGTCGACCAGGTCGCCGAGCTGGGCCGCTTCGTGCTGCTCGACGATGTCGGCGCGAACGCCGAGACCTGGTTCCTCGCGCGTGCGCTCGATCTCGTGCGTGGCGAGCTTCGCGGTGTCGTTTCCTTCTCGGACCCCAACCCGCGAACCGACCTCTCAGGCGC
The DNA here is from genome assembly GCA_046590445.1 of Kofleriaceae bacterium. GTDB lineage: Bacteria > Myxococcota_A > Polyangia > Haliangiales > Haliangiaceae > JABFXX01. The sequence continues at coordinate 4,188 of JBKJUF010000671.1, read as the reverse complement.
CCAGATCTTCCCGGGGCACTACGGCTGCATCTACCAGGCGAGCAACGCCAGATACGCCGGCCTGACCGATCCGGCGACGCTGCGCCTGCTGCCGGACGGGACCGTGTTCAGCAACATGGCGAGCGGGAAGATCCGCCGCGGGCTGCAGGGCTGGCGCTCGGCCGCCGGCGATCTCGAGCGCTTCGGAGCCGAGCCGCTCGTCAGCGTCGACGACCAGGAGCATCGCGTCGCGTGGCTCGAGACGTGGCGAGACGCGCTCACGCGGCCGATGCGGCACCGCGGCCTGCACCGCTACACGTTCGCGCTCGATCGCGCCGCGCCGACGTACGGCCCTGCGCGCGCATACCCCAAGCAGAGGAGGGCAGCATGACGGACGACCTACAGGAAGTGGCGGCGGTGCTCGGGCGTCGGGCCCGCGTGATATCGTCGCTGCGCGTGCCGACCACGAAGAAGCCCAAGATGGGACGCCCTGCGCGCGCAGGCAAAGTCGCCTCCGCTCGGTTCGAGATTCGGCTCACCGGCCCCGAGCTCGAGCGCTGGACGAAGGCGGCCGAACGCCGGGGGCTGTCGCTGTCCGAGCTCGTGCGCGAGAGCGTCGAGACGAGCATCGCGCGCGGCTCGACGCGGTAGCCGTTGCTCGACCTGGTCAGCGCTGACGCCGTCGCCGCTCGACATCCCCACGTCGGTACGGCCGTCGCTGTAGACCACCAGGCGGCTCCCACGTCAGCGGGATGATCGGGCGGCCGTACTCGTCGAGCTGGGGATCTGGCTCGGGCGGGGCGTTGTCGTGCTCCATGTAGCGGAGGAAGCGCTCGCCGGCATCCGGCACGATTGCTTGGTACTGCGCGAGCACCTGCGGTGGCAGCGTTGGGCTTACCCACTGCTGCTGCTCGTGCGTGAACGAGACCTGCTGGTACCGAGCCGAAGGTCTACTCGGCGACGACGGTGGGGCGACTTGCAGCTGCGATTTCGCCGCCTGACGCTCGCGTCGGCGTTTCTCCGCGCGGGAGACTTTCCCTGGCTTGTTCCGCCCCTTCGACATCGACCTTCACGCGAACGGCGTAGATCGACGGGCGCTTCATGCTCTCGTTATACCTGTAATACAGCCGCGGGCGCCCGTTATCACGCTGGCGTATCGGGCAGGGCGGCGCCAGCGCTCACGCAACCCTGCGGATTCGCAGGTGTGTCCCGCGTGACCTGCTGGAAGCAGCAGAGTCCACGAGGACCGGGCGCGCGCATGCCTCTGCCGATCGCGGGACGAGCATCGTGATCCGGATCCAGCGGCCGTCGAGGACGACGCCTCCGCGCGGCACCAGGAGCTCGAGCAGGCGCCGTCGCACCGCGAATGACGAGTCGGCGAGCACGGCGCGGATATCAGCGAGGGTGCGCCTGGCGTCCTCCAGGCGGTGTTGTACGTCAGCGCCGGCTGCGCTGGCGCGCTCGGCCGCCCGCAGCTGCTCAGCGACGGCGACGCGGTCTCGCGAGATGCGGGCGAGCTCGGCATCGAAGCCGTCCTCGCTGATCAGCCCGCGGCGGTAGCGGTCGAGCACCCCGGCCTGCACGCGCTCGAGCCGCTCGAGGTGGAGGCGGTGCCCTTCGGCGTCGGCGGCCCACGCGGCGCTCTCGGCGTCGCTGCCGGCGAGCTCGCGATCAATGCGCACCCCGAGCTCGGGATCTTCGCACTCCTCGCGGATCGCCTCCCAGACGCGGGCGTCGGCCTCGGCGACTCGGATCGTCGGCGCTCGGCAGGGCGGCTCGCCGATCCGGAAGTCTCGGCGGGATCGACATCGGTAGATTGCTGGGTCGTGGCGGCCGTTTCGCCGAGGATCCCAGACCTGCGACCGGATGCCGATCGGCGAGCCGCACGAGCCGCACACCGCGATCGCCTCGAGCAAATACTCGTGCCGCGTCTTCCGTAGCCCGCGGCGGCCGCTGGTCGCGATCGCGCTCTGCGCACGCTCCCAGATCTCGAGGTCGATCAGCGGCGGCACGGCGATCGTGAGGCCGCGTTGCTTGTCGGCCGTCCACTCGCCGAGCGGATACCGTGATCGGATCGTGCGCGCGATCAGACCGCGCGACCACTCGCGGCCTCGGGGTCGGGAGATGCCGCGGCGGTGAAGGTCGTCGGCGATCGCCCGGCAGCTCTCGCCGGCGGCGACGCGCTCGAACATCTCGCGAACGATCGCGGCGTTCGCCTCGTCGACCGTCCACGAGCCCGACGCGCGATCGTAGGCGAGGCCCCACGGACAGACGCCCGACGGCTTCCGGTTGCGCTGGATCGCGGTGATCTTCCCCTCGATGACGCGCGTGCGATGCTTCCGCGACCACTCGGCCGCGAAGAACGCCTGCAGCGACGAGAAGAGGTCGCCGCTCGAGGTCGACAGGTCGAGCACCTGCCCGGTCGCCGCCGACGCGATGCGGACGCCGGCGCGCTGCAGTCCACCGAGGATCGCCCCTCGCTCGCCGAGGTCCTCGCTGCGCGTGATCCGGTCGAGGTCGATCACCACGACGACATCGAACACGCCGAGGGCGGCGTCATGCAACAGCAGCGCGAGCCCCGTCCGCTTGTCGAGATGACCGGCCTTCGCGGTGCGTCCGTCGTCGACGTAGACGCTCGCGGGCCGCACAAGCTCCCAGCCCTGGCGCTCGACGAAGGCCGGCAGCACGCGAAGCTGCGACGCGATGGTCTCGCGATCGCGCTGGATCGCGCTCGAGACGCGCGAGTAGCAGACGGCCCTCATGGCTTCGAGGTTCGTCCGGAGCGGCGATGCTGCTCAACGAGCTTCGCCAGGAAGGTCACCAGGTCACGCTCGCGCAGCGGGTTGTCGAGCTCGCGACGCACGACCTCTACTCCCTCGATCATGTTCGACGGCTTGAGGTCGCGGTCGACGATGGCGGCGCGCGCGGCCTTCACGGCAACGCCTCGATCTCGTCGCGGTATGTTTGCGGTGCGTGCTCGAGCCCCCAGTGCTCGACGGTGACCCATCGCATGAACGCGGCGAGCGCGTCCGCCTGTGCGCCCGTCGCCTCGTCGACCATTGCCTCGATCGGCGTGCGGGACCCGGACGGAAGCGTGACGCCCGTCGAGGCCGTGAACGCGCGGCGCATCTCGTCCTGCTGCCACGCGAACATCACGAAGTCGCGCCAGGCCAGCGTGTTGAACTCGTCGCCGGTCATCCGTACAGCCCTCGGCAGGTCGCGCGATCAGCCACGATGCACCTCCTTCGCGCCCACCGGCGCCGTGTACGACCACAGGGCATCCGCATCGTGGCGCCCGTACGTCACGCGGAATCGCTGCTCGAGGTCCCACGGCCAGAGATGCGCGACGTAACCGCCGCCGTAGTCCTCGCGGTGCATGTGTACGCTGTAGACGTCGCGACCGTCGTCGGGTTGGAGATCTCCGTACCGATGGATCGACGGATCGGCAGCGAGCAACTCGGCCTTGCGGCGGTTCGCGCTCGTGACTTCGTGGTCCGCGGTGCTGGCTGCGCGACGCGCTGAGGAACGACGGGTCATGCGCCTGCCTCCTCGACGAGATACGCGTCGGGCAGCTTGCGCACGAGCGGCGACGCAGGCTGCAGGCCAAACGCGAGGTGCATCAACGCGCACTCGACGGGATGCCGATCGCAGCGGCTCAGCTTGCGCAGATTCTCGCGCTGCATGCCGTAGCGCATGCCGCTGACGCCGCGAAACACGAGCACGCCGCAGAACACGCAGTAGCAGTCGCCGGACGCTCCGCTCGTGCCGTTGCGGTTGCGCCTCGGCACGTAGCGCAGGATCTCAACCTCGCTGGCCTCGGGTCGGCGCAGCGAGTATTCGCGGAGCGCGACCTCGCACAGCACGTCGACGTCGGGGTACGGCTTGCCTTCGATCCAGGCGTCGAGCGCAACAGCAGCGTGAATGCGAAACGGCTCGACGAGCGCCAGGCGACCTGCGGTCTTCTTGCTCTGCCGTGCCGTCAGCCCCGGCTTCATGCCGATGCCTGGGCAGCCGGCTGGAGGAGGAAGGGACGGGTGATCGTGACGGAGGACCACGACATCGCCTTTGCTGGCATGGTCGGTGTCGTGCCACGCGCGCCCAACGCGCCGCTTCGTCTCGCACACCGGGCAGATGCCGACGCGATAGGTCACCGTCGCGGGCTCCGCTTCATGGTTTTCTCGGCGGCCTTGCGCTCAGCTTCTCCGACGG
>JBKJUF010000617.1:0-22965 GCA_046590445.1 Kofleriaceae bacterium | reverse complement strand
CGAGCGTCTTCGCGGCCGGCCACACGTCGACCGCGATCGCGAGCCGCTTGCCGATCTCAACGGCTACAGGCTATTCCCCGACGGCAAGCGGCTCGCGATCGCGGTCGACGTGTGGCCGGCCGCGAAGACGCTCGCCGAGTCGGTCAAGCTCGACGAGGCGAAGGCGAAGTCGAAGGTCAAGGCACGCATCTACGACCAGCTGCTGTTCCGCCACTGGGACCAGTGGGAGGACGGCAAGTACTCGCATGTGTTCGTGTGGACGCCTCCCGAGCTCGGCGGCAAGGCCGATGACGCGAAGGACCTGACGCCCGGCCAGACCACCGATTCGCCGACCCACCCGTTCGGTGGCATGGAGGAGATCTCGATCGCGCCCGACGGCAAGACGCTGGCATTCGTCGTGCGGCAGGGCGGCAAGGAGATCGCGTGGCGCACCAACACCGACGTGCTGACGATCTCGACCGATGGCCGCGGCAAGCCCGCCGTGCTGACGGCCGGCAACAAGGCGTACGACTTCGAGCCGGCGTTCTCGCCGGACGGCAGGTCGATCGCGGTGCGGATGATGACGCGTGCGGGCTTCGAGGCGGACCGCGAGCGGATCGGCATCTACGACGTCGCGACGCGCAAGCTGCGGGTCGTCACCGAGGCGTGGGACCGCTCGGCATCGTCGATCACGTGGAGCCCCGACGCGAAGACGATCTACACGTCGTCCGACAACGTCGGCAATCACTCGCTGTACGCGGTCGACGTCGCGAGCGGCGCGGCGAAGCTGCTCGTCGACAAGGGCACCAACGCGAGCCCGCGCGTCGCCGGCGACCGCATCGTGTTCGTGCGCGACACGCTGAAGCTGCCGGCCGAGCTGTTCACGGTGAAGCTCGACGGCTCTGACCTGCGGCAGCTCACGCACCTGAATGATGACCGCGTGAAGCAGCTGCAATGGGGCGACTACGAGCAGTTCTCGTTCAAGGGTGCCAAGGGCGACACGGTGTACGGCTACGTGATGAAGCCCGCGGCGGGGATCCCGGCGGGCGGCAAGGCGCCGGTCGCGATGTTGATCCACGGCGGGCCACAGGGCAGCTTCGGCGATCACTTCCACTATCGCTGGAACCCGGCGATCTACGCGGGCCGGGGCTACGGCGTCGTGTTCATCGACTTCCATGGCTCGACCGGCTACGGCCAGGCGTTCACGGATTCGATCAGCGGCGACTGGGGCGGCGCGCCCTACGAGGATCTGATGCTCGGCCTCGACGCCGCGCTCGCGAAGTTCACGTGGCTCGACAAGACGCGGATGGCCGCGCTCGGCGCGTCCTATGGCGGCTACATGATCAACTGGCTGCACGGCAAGACCGATCGGTTCAAGGCGCTGGTCTGTCACGACGGCAACCTCGACGAGCGGATGGCGTACTTCGACACCGAGGAGCTGTGGTTCCCGGAGTGGGAGCACGGTGGCCCGCCCTGGACCCAGCCCGAGGGCTACACCAAGCACAACCCGATCGACTTCGTGAAGAACTGGAAGACGCCGACGCTGGTGATTCACGGCGCGCTCGACTTCCGCGTCGTCGATACCCAGGGCATGTCGACGTTCACCGCGCTCCAGCGCAAGGGCGTGCCGAGCCGGTTCCTGCACTTCCCCGACGAGAACCACTGGATCCTCAAGCCGCAAAACTCGAAGGTGTGGCACGACGAGGTCCTCGCCTGGCTCGATCGCTGGACGAAGCGTTGAGCCCGCTCTCGCGGTGACCTCACCGTCGTCGGCGGTCACCGGCGGATCCGCGCTGGAGTAACGTTGCCGAGCGTTGCTACGTCGCGGGGCCGCGGCGTCGCAGCACCGGCGCGAGTGGCGTGCCCCGGGCTTCGGCGAAGCGCTCCGCGGGTGCCTCGGCCGGCTGGTCGCCCATCGGCTCCGTGATCTCCGCGAGATCGGTGGGTGCGGGCCCGTTCAGCACGCGGCCGTAGGCGTCGAACCGCGAGCCGTGGCACGGGCAGTCCCAGGTCTTCTCGCCGCTGTTCCAGTGCACGACGCCGCGCAGGTGCGTGCACGTCGCCGAGCGTTCGTGGATCGCGCCGGCCTCGTCGCGATACGTCGCGATCATGTGGAGGCCGCGGCGCACGACGGCGCCCTCGCCATGGCGGATGTCCTCGACCGACGACACGTCACCGCTGCGAACCCAGTCGGTGTACGGCGCCGCCGACTTCACGGCCTCGGCCATGAACGTGCCGATCGCCTTCAGGTGCGTGCGCTTGGGGTCGTAGATCTTGGCCCACCGATGATCGCTGCCGGCGATCAGATCGGGGATCATGAGCCCGGCGATCGTGCCGTGCGTGAGCCCATTCCCGGAGTCGCCGGTGCAGACGAACACGTGATCGAGATCGGGACTCTTGCCGATGTGCGCGTTGCCGTCGGACGGCTCGATGACCTGCCCGGACCACCGCGCGACGATGCCGCCCGCGATCGGGAACCACTTGCGCGTCCACGCCTCGAGGTCGGCCCACGCCTTGGTCGGATCGCCCTGACCGGTGCGGTGATCGTTGCCACCGACGAGCAAGATCTCGCGGCCATCGTCGCCCTTCGCGACACGGATGTAGTGATAGACGTCGGCGGTGTCCCAGTAGAGCCCGTGCGGCACCGCGCCGGCGGCGAGGTCGAACGCGACGATGTACGTGCGATAGGCGGCCTGGCGGATCGTCAGCTTGAGGGGGCTCGTGAACGCGCCGTTCGTGCAGTCGACCGCGGTGCGGCACAGCAGCGTGCGGCCGCCGGTCAGCGTCACGGTGAGCGGCTCGCCGGGCTCGATCGATTCGACGTGGACGCCGGTATGGATCGCCCCGCCGCGCTCGACGACGGCCTCGGCCAGTCCGCGCAGGTACTTCAGCGGATGAAACTCGGCCTGGCGCCCGAACCTGAGCGCGGGCCCGGTATCGAACGGCAGCGGCGCCAGCGCGACCTTGTCGACCGAGAGGCCGGCGCGCTTGGCGGCGGCGAGCTCCTTGTCGAGCGTGCGATCATTGGTCTCGCCGGGCGATGCGAACAAGTAGCCATCGACGCGCTGGAAGTCGCAGGCGATGTCGAGCTCGCGCGCGGTCTGCTCGATGAAGTCGATCGCGGCGCCGTGACTCTCGGCGATCAGCTGGGCGCCGTCCTCGCCGAACTTGTCCTCGAGGACGTAGAAGTGGTCGTCGACCGCGTTCGCGAGGTGCGCGGATGTCCGGCCGGTCTCGCCTCCACCGATCGGTCCGTCATCGAGCACGATGACGCGCACGCCCTGGCGAACGAGCTGGTACGCCGTCGTCAGGCCGGCGATCCCGGCGCCGACGATGCAGACGTCGGTCTCGTGGTCGGGAGCGCCATCGAACCGGAGCTGTTCCGCGTCGGTCCAGATCGACGTCGTGCACCCGCCGTCCTTGGCCTTGCTTCGCATGTGGTTCCTCCAGGGGCTGTATGTTTCAAGGCATGTGCCACGCCCGCCAAGGCGAGCGCGGGTGACACACGAACGATTCGTAACTCGTGTGGACTGCCCGAAATCCTTCGGCATGTTGCTTGCGAGCATCGCCGGCATGCCGAACCGCTTCGCCTTCGGCTGCGCCGTGTTCGTCGCGGCCTGCGGCCAGGATGTACGACCCACGGCGCCCGACGCGCCCGTGGATCACGATGCCGGCGTCGACGACGCAAACGATGATGCCTCCTCGGATGACGCTTCACCCGACGCCGCGATACCCGATACGAGCCCGCCGAACCTCCTCTCGGTGATCCCGGCGGCGGTCGGCGAGGCCTGGCTCCACGAGCCGATCCGCTTCGGGTTCGACGAACCGATCGATCTCGCCGGCGTGGTCCTGACGGCGACGCTCGCGGGCTCGCCGATCACCGCGATGATGTCGCTCGAGGGCGATCGCACGGTGACGGTCACGCTCGATCCCGCCGCGCGCGGCCTCGGCACGCTCGAGATCCAGCTCGGCGGCATCCGCGATCTCGCCGGCAACGGTGCACCGGTGCCGGTCTCCGCGCAGCACGCGATCACCGCGTGGAGCCGGGTTCCCACCGATCGCGGGACCGCCGCAGGCTCCCCGGTGCTCGCGGTCGGGGCGTCGGGTCGCGTCGTCGCGGCCTGGAGCGTGGGCAGCGCCGGCGCGCGTCGCATCGTCGTCAGCGAGCTTCGCGGAACCTGGCAGCCGCTCGGCGGCACGCTCGGTGCGGCCGACACCACGTCACCGGCGATCGCGCTCGATGCGCTGCACCGGCCCGTCGTCGCGTGGATCGAGGGTGGGACGGCGCAGGTGATGCGGTGGAGCGGTTCGGCATGGGGCGCGTTGCCGTCGCCTGGCACCGGTACCCACGTGCTGCTCGCAACGCCGCCGGCCAGTGGCTCGCCGACGGTCGCGGTCGTCGGTAGCACCGCTGCGGTCAAGGTCCTCGCCGCGAACGACACCTGGGACGCGCTCGGCGGCGAGCTCGCGCTCGGCGGCGTCCTCGCGAGCGAACCGGCCCTCGCGGTCCCCGCGGCCGGCCGCGCGGCGATCGGCTGGATCGCGGGCAGCCAGCTGCTCGTGCACCGCTACACGACGAGCTGGACCGCGATGGCACCGATCGAGATCGGCGCGTCCCCGTCGGGCGTCCACCGGATGAGCCTCGCCGCACGTGACGATCGGGTCGCCGTCGCGTGGGATCAGTACAGCGCGTCGTTCAGCGTGTATGCCGCGATCGCCGGCGGCACCACGGCGTGGACCCAGCTCGGGCGCACGCTCGATGTCGACGTCGCGGGCAATGCCGCGGCACCCGCGATCGCGCTCGATACCAGCGGCAACCCCGTCGTCGCGTGGAGTGAGCGGATCGAGACGACCGAGCGTGGCGTGCTCGCGCGCTGGAACGGTTCGGTGTGGACGATCGTCGGCGGCCCGACCTGGCTCGCGGCGACGACGCTGCCGACGCGCCCGACGCTCGCGTTGCACCTCGGCAACGCCGCTGTCGTCGGCTGGAGTCTCGGCGGCGCGATCCACGTCAGCCGGTTCAACGGTCCACGCGATCCCGGACCCGGCAAGACCGTGCGCGCATCGATCGCCGGTTGCGCGCTCGCGGCCGCGAACCCGCCGGCCACGCTGTCGGCGACTGGTTGCTTCTCGATCGCCACCGCCGGCAAGCCCACCGCGCACGCCGGCCTCGTCCTCTACGACATCGTCAACGAGCTGTGGACCGACGGCACCAAGAAGCGCCGCTGGATCGGGCTGCCGGACGGCGGCACGATGACGACGTCTGCCACCGAGGCGTGGACCGCGCCGATCGGCAGCATCATCGTCAAGGAATTCGCGATCGAGACCACGCCCGGGAACACCGCGACTCGACGCGCCGTCGAGACCCGCTTCCTCGTCAACACGGCTGGGGGCTGGTTGGGCTTCACCTACCGCTGGCGCGCCAACGGCAGCGACGCCGATCTGCTCAACGACGGCACGTACACCGCCGACTGGGCCCTCGACGGCGGCGGCACCTATCGCCACCTCTACCCGAGCCGCAGCCAGTGCTTGTCGTGCCACGAGGGCTCGTACGGGCCGCTGCTCGGCCTCCGCGCCCCGCAGCTCGCGCGGTGGGCCGACTACGATGGCGTGATCGCCGACCAGCTCCCGACGCTCGTGCAGCTCGGGCTCCACACCACCACCGCCGCGAACCCATTCATCGCGACCCACGATGCGACGGCGAGCTGGGAGCAGCGCGCGCGCTCGTACATGGCCGCGAACTGCGCCCACTGCCACAACCCGGACCACATCGCGGTCAAGGATCTGCGCTACACGACGCCGCTCGCGCAGACCAAGCTCTGCTCGTCGATCACGCCCGGCTCGCCGGCAAACTCCGTCGTCTACGCCCGGGTCACCCAGCGCCCGGGCATGCCCGCGCTCGGCACGCTGATCGTCGACCCGCACGCCGACGAGATCTTCGCCCGCTGGATCTCGGGCATGACGTCCTGCCCGTAGCTTCAGAAGTAAACGCGGAGGCCGATGCCGCCGTCGAGATCGTCGGCGACGAAGTCTTCCTCGACGAACACCAGCTTGTACGCGATCTCGCCGTAGAGCTCGAGCGGCGTGCGACGGAACCGGAACCCGATCTCGAGTGGCGCGCGAACCGCGACGTGGGCATTGCCATCGACAACCGCGAGCGTCGCGACGCCGATGCCGAGCCGAAACGGGACCAGCACGCTCCCGCCGCGCGCGACGAACGGGGTCACGAGGTACGTGAGGTGTGCGTAGTCGGTGCGGCCGCCGCGCACCGAGGTCGCGCCGATCACGATGTCGAGTGCGGAGCGCCGGCCGAGGCCAACCTTGAGATCGAAGCCGGTGGGCTCACCGACAAAGAGCCCGATACCGATCGACTCGGCGCGGGCAACTGCAGGCACCAGGACGAACAGCACGGCAATGGCCAGCTTTCGCATGAGGCGATGGTAGCCGAGACCCGTCCGAGCTGCCGGCGGGCCACCCGCGCTGCCGGCGGGCCACCCGCGCTGACCTACGACGGCAAGCGGTGACGTTTGCCACATCACGTGACGTCTGCTCTCGCGCGCCTGCCCCCCGATGTGGTTAGCATGCGCGAATGATCAAGCATCTCCTGTGGGTCACGTGCGTGTGTTTGGCTGCGGCTTGCGGCGGCGGCGGCGGAGGCATCAGCCCCGGCGATCTCGCTGACGAGATCGAGGGGGCGCAGTGCGACTTCCTCGTGAAGTGCGAGGGCACTGCGGACCGCGCGACGTGTGATGCGTCGGTGTCGGTCAGCGGCACGGAGTTCAACAACCTCCTCGAGGCGATCGATCGTGGCACCATCAAGTACGACTCGGGCGCGGCCAAGGAGTGCGCCGATTTCATCGGTGGCGGCAGCTGCGAGTTCGGCGGCTTCCACACCGACAACCCGTGCGATGACATCTTCGAAGGCACCGTCGCGGTCGGCGGCGCCTGCTTCGTGTCGCTCGAGTGCGCTGGCAACGGCGAGTGCGATCAGAACGACCAGACGTGCGACCCCGACGTGGCCTGCTGCCCAGGCACCTGCGTCGCCGGCCCGACCGAGTCCGCGATCGGTGGCCCGTGCGATGACGATCTCCACTTCTGCGCGTTCAACTCGTTCTGCAAGACGACCGACACGGGCGCCCCGGGCACGTGCACCGCGCTGATCCCGAACGAGGGCGCCGCCTGCACGGACATCGACGCCTGCGCCAACCCGATGTACTGCAACATCAACTTCACCACGGGTAGCGGTACCTGCAAGAAGGCGCCGTCGTCCGGCGCGACATGCAACCGCACGACGGACCTCCTGCCGTGCGCTGACAGCCGCGACTACTGCGACCCGGCGACGTCGAAGTGCGTGCGCAACGCCGCCGTCAGTGCCGCGTGCGGCAACGGCATCTCGTGCGTCGACTACGCGAGCTGCGTGAACAGCGTGTGCGTCGCCGATCCGAAGGCCGGCGAGAACTGCGTCGTCGACGGCCAGGACTGCACCGGCTCGCTCGAGTGTGTCAACGGCAAGTGCTCGCTGCCGCCCGTCGGCATCAGCTGCCCGCTCTGATTCTGGTCTGAACTACAGCTCCCGTTGCCGGTCACCGCCGATGATGTTCGGCGGTTGATCGGGCAACGGCGGGTCATCGATCTGCGGAGGCGGGTTTCCCGGCTCGGGAGGCCGCGTTGGCGGATCGATCTGCGGCGGTTCGCGCTGCGGGTCGATCTGCGGGGGCTCGCGCTGCGGGTCGATCTGCGGCGGCCCCCGCTCGGGATCGCGCATCGGGGGGTTACTCGGATCCGGGCCTGCCGGTCCGGGTGGTGGATCGCGGTGTGGAGGATCGGGATTGACCGCGCGTAGCGGCCCGGTGGGCGTCGGTGCACACATCATTTTGTCTCCTTAGAGCCCAACATCGTATGAGACGGGCCTGTTGAGCCCAGCTTGCACGAATGACGTCAGCCGTGGCGCTCGCGTGGCTTGCCCGTGGCGCTCGCGACAACGGGGACATGCAGGGCATGGCACGCGGGATGCTCCAGTTCCGCTCATGGACATTCTTACTTGGCTCATCGTCGGTCTAGTTGCTGGCGTGCTCGCATCGCTCATCGTCGGCGGGTCGGGCTACGGCATCCTTGGTGACATCGTCGTCGGTATCGTCGGCGCGTTCATCGGCGGGTTCGTGTTCCGCGAGGCGGGCTGGCATTCGCCCTTCGCCGGCCTCGCAGGCACGATCTTCGTGGCGTTCATCGGAGCAGTCTTGCTGCTCCTGGTGATCCACCTCGTCCGACGCGGATCGAGACGCGGGTAGCGTCGGCCCGCGACGCTGAGCCGTCTGGCAAGCCGGATCAGCCGGTGGACTTGGCACCCGGCTTCGCAGCAGCTCCACTCATCAACGCGCGGACGCTGAGCATCGCGCCCACCGCGCCCTCGAAGCCGCCGAGCTTGGCGAGCTCGTTGGCGAACGCGAACAGCTCGTCGGCGGTCTCGAGCCGGATGCCGAGCGTCGACACGATCTCCGTCATGAGAGACCGTGCGCGATCGGCGCCGAGCACCCGCGTCATCCGGGTCAGCGCGATCGCGTGGAAGTCGCGTTGAACGGCGTCTCCGACCATGGCGAGGTCAGGACCGCCTGGCTTCCGCATCGCTTCGAGCTCCGCGACTCGTTGCTCGGCGATGTCCTTCGCTGCGCGCAGCTCGATCAGCCGCATCGCAGTATCCCGGCTCTGCTCGGCCATCTCGTCGGCGAGCGCGCGCGCTGCTCGAATATCGTCGATATCCGTGTTGGTTCCGAACCACCGGACGATCTTGCCGGTGCGGTCGCGCAATGGATTGACCCGGGTCAAGAACCAGCGGAGTCGCTGGTTTTTGCCCCGCAGCGGAAACTCCATCTCGAACGGATCGCCCGTCGCGAGCGAGCGTTTCCAGCGCTCGAGGACCAGCGGCAGCATCTCCGGGTCGTGGACCGTCTCCCATCCCCAGCCCTGCATCTCTTCGAAGGTCGTCCCGGTGTACTCGTACCAGCGTCGGTTGTAGAAATCGATCGAGCCATCGGGTAACGCCATCCAGGCCAGCTCCGGCAGGTTGTCGATGAATGTCCGGAACGATTGCTCGCTCACCTCGGCGCGCGCACGAGCTTCGCTCTCTCGTTCGAAGAGCCGGGCATTGTCCACGCCGATCGCAGCGAGCCGCGCGAACTCCTCCGCGAACACCAGGTCGTCGGGCCCGTAACGACGGCCCGACTCGGCGTGCACCAGTGTGAGCGTGCCGAGCACGCGATCCTTCGCCGCGAGCGGGACCACCAGGACGGACTGGATGTCGAGCGTGCGGAGGATGGCGAGGTGCTCGGCGTCCTGCGCGACAGTCGCCAGGAGATCGTTCGGGAAGCTCTCGATCAGCTGGGCGACGCCCGTCCGAATCACGTGCGGCATGCCGACCGGATCGTCGGGACGTGGCGGATAACGGTTCCACAGGTCGTGCGCCAGCTGCACCTTGGTCGGATCGAGGTGGGCGACCGCGAGGCGCGCGAACGTGCCGTCGTCACGGACCATGTCGACCGCACACCAGTCACCCAAAACCGGCACGGCGAGATCGGCCAGACGTTGCAGCGTCATCCGATAATCGAGCGATGCCAGCAGCGTCCTCCCAGCCTTCGCCAGGAACGCGTAACGGGCGGCCTCGGTGTCGAGCGTGCTGGGGTCTCGCTCGTCGACAGACATCGGACGGTGCTCGTGGTGGCTCACTCTCGAACCTCCGGCGGGGTACGCGACTCGCGTGATGACGATCTCGAGGACCGGGTAACCCTGTCCTCGCCTGAGGAGAGAGGTTTAACCGAGCGACTTCCTTCGGTCAACCGAGGTGCCGCGAACGCGGCGTCGGGCGTCGGGAATGCCGCACCTCATGGTCGCGCCCTTGGCGTCGGGTTCGTACCAGCCGGTCCGCCAGACTCCATCGACGAGCTGTCCCAACCGTGAGGGGTAGCACGCTCGATCTGACGCGATCTGCGGCACCTCAAAGATCTACTGGAACGCCAGCAACTCGGATATAGATGCGCCCGATGAGGACTTCGATAGGTGCTGTGATGGTCGCTGCGCTCTGCGCGGCGTCGTGTGCGTCGGCCGGTGATGACAAGCAGAAGGCGCCGCCGAAACCCGCGCACGAGGTGGTCTCTGGCAGCGCGCAGATTCGCGGTGGCGGCATGCGCATGGACGTCCAGGTCGGCGGTGCGTTCGTGCGTCGCACGGTCCAGCAAGGCAACGTCATCGTCCAGCCGCGCACGCCGGTGACGCCATGATGCGGGCGGTTTGTGCCCTCGTGGCCTGCGCGACGATCGCCTCGATCGCGACGGGCCCAGCTGCGGCCGCGGTGCCGACGACGATCGGCTTCACGGCGCGGCTCGTCGACGACGAGACCGGTGAGGCGATCAGCGGCGCGCATCGCGTGAAGTTCGAGCTGTTCGATGCCGCGACCGCTGGCAGCTCGGTGTGGTTCGAAGGCCGCCAGTTCGAGCTGGCGGACGGCCTCTTGTTCGCTGACCTCGGCGAGACCAGGGCGCTCGACGCCGCGATCTTCGATGGTCGCCGGCTCTTCCTCGAAGTCACCGTCGACGACAAGATCATGGAGCCGCGGATCGCGCTCGCGAGCGTGCCCTACGCTCTGCGGTCGGCGGTCGCGAGCGAGGCCGACACGGTCGGCGGCAAGAGTGCGGCGGATCTCCAGGCGCGTGTCACCGGCACGTGCGGCAGCGGCAACTTCATCATCGGCGTCAACCCCGACGGCACCGTCGTGTGTGCGCCCGACCTCTCGGGCTCGGGTGACATCATCGAGGTCATCGCGGGCAGCGGGCTCGCGGGCGGCGGCCCGTCTGGTGCGGTCACGCTCTCGCTCCTGCAGACCTGCGCGATGAACCAGGTGCTCAAGTGGAATGGCTCGACGTGGACGTGTGCGGCGGACGCGACCGGCACCGGGGACATCACCGCGGTCACTGTCGGTGCTGCCGGCGGCCTCGCGGGCGGAGGCTCGACCGGCGACGTCTCGCTCTCGCTGCTGACGACGTGCGGCGCGGGGCAGGTCCTCAAGTGGAGCGGCTCGACCTGGGCCTGCGCGAACGACACCGACACCGATACGAACTCGGGCGGCGACATCACCTCGGTGCTCACGAACAGCGCGAGCGGCCTCACCGGTGGTGCCGCGGCCGGCGATGCGAACCTCTCGCTGCTGACGACGTGCAGCGCGGGCCAGCTCCTCAAGTGGACGGGCTCGACGTGGGCCTGCTCGAACGACATCGACACCGATACCGACACCAACTCGGGTGGCGACATCACCGACGTGTTCGGCGGCAATGGCCTCACCGGCGGTGGCTCGTTCGGCGCGCTGACGCTCGATGTCGGCGCCGGCCCGGGCATCACGGTCAACGCGAGCACGGTCGCGATCGACACCGCGTTCACCGACGCGCGCTACCTCAACGCCACCGGCGACACGATGACCGGCACGCTCGACATGAGCCAGCAGCGGATCACGAACCGCGGCTGTCCTGCGGCGTACACCCGGGTCGGCCCGGGCCTGTGCACCGAGACCCTCGACGCACTCGGCTTCACCTTCACGGGCTGCGCGAACCGCTGTCGCAACGCCGGCACGCACATGTGCTCGTCGGGCGAGATGCGCGCGGTCATGACCTCGGGAGTCACGCTCGGAACCTCCGTGCTGCAGGACTGGGTCGATTCGCAGGACGCGGACAACAGCGCGATCTACATCAGCAGCTCAAACGCCGAGGACCCCGACGCCGCTCGCGTGACGTCGACCTCGTCGTACTGCCGGTGCTGCGCGAACGTCGAGTGATGCGGGCGAAACACCTCGCGCTCGGCGCCGGCGTGATCGCGCTCGTCGCGTTCAGCATCTGGCTCGGCCGTTCGACGGCGGCGACCGCTGATGCGGGCCTCGTCGCGCACGCGGTGCCACCAGTCACGTCCCAGCAAGTCGCTTCGTCGGTGTCACGCGGGACCGCGCGCGCCACGCCCGTGCTCCGCGCGACGCCGAGCAAGCCGGCGATCCCGGGGCTCGCCCAGGATCTCGCGGATGCGGATCCACGGATCCGACGCGAAGCGGTGCGCGAGGCGGCGCGTGATGGCGACCTCGATCCCGTCGTGATGCTCGCGGCGTCGCGCGATCGCGATCTCGAGGTAGGCATCGTCGCGACCGAGGCGCTCGGCAAGCTACACGCGGACGGCCGGATCCCGGCACACGAGCTGATCGCGCGCGTCACCGACCGCAGCGTCGACGAGCGGGTGCGGGTCAGCGCGATCAACGGGCTCGGCCTCGTCGCGTCCGACGAGGCGGGGCGCTTCCTCGCAGAGCTCGTCATGCGCGGGGAGACCACGGAACGACGCAGCGCCGCGATCCTGCTGGTCCACCAGGAGCCCGAGCTCGCGGTGCCGGCGCTGATCGCCGCGCTCGGCGATGCCGACGAGGTCGTGCGCGGCAATGCCCTCGAGTCACTGCGCGCGCGGTCGCGTGGCCGCGACTTCGGCAGCGATGCCAGGGCGTGGCGTACGTGGTGGCAGAACCGCGCGCGGTAAGCTCAACTCCGATGCATTGCCCCGGCTGCACGCAAGACATGGTTCAGATCGACATCCACTCGCTGGAGATCGATCGGTGCCCCGGCTGCGGCGGCATCGTCCTCGACAAGGGCGAGTCCGAGATGATCGACTCGCTCGGCCTCGCCCACGTGATCGAAGGCGGCGTCGCCTCGGCGCACGTGCATCGCAGCACGACTGCGCACTGCCACGAGTGCAACCTGGACATGGTCGCGCTGCGCGGTGCAGGGGACGTCGAGTACGACTGGTGCACCGGCTGCGAGCGCCTGTACTTCGATCGCGGCGAGCTCAGCGCCGTCGGCGCGTTCGTCGACGCATGACACGCCGCGGTCTGCGCGCGAGTGCTCCCCGCGATCGTGGTGCGTCGTGGGATAACTACGGCGTGCGAGCGATGCTTGTGTGTGCGGTGGTGATCGGCTGCGGCAAGAGCGCAGCACTTCGAGACGACGCGGCCGTCGTGACCGTCGCGATCGCTGATCCGGCCGGCGGCGACGCGGCGATGGATGCCGCGAACGACGCCACGCTGGCGATTCCGCCGCCAGCGGCCGACGAAGTCCTCGTGCCTGCCGGCGGAGGGCTCGAGCCGTTCTATCTCGATCGCGACGAGGTGATCGAACGTGACTACCACGCGTGTGTCGCGGCCAACGTGTGCTCGCCCGTCGACGGCAAGGCAAATCCCGCGCACGCCGCGCTCGCGGTCGGATTCCTCTCGATCCTGCAGGCTCGCGCCTATTGCGCGTGGCGCGGCAAGCGAATCCCGACGCTCGCCGAATGGAAGCGCGCGGCGCTCGGTGACGCACGCACCCATCCGTGGGGAGAGGATGCGCCGACCTGCGAGCACGCGCGCCTGCGAGGTTGCGGGGACGGTTTCGATGCGCCGGGACGCCCGAAGGGGACCAGCCCCGAGGGCGCACGCGATCTGTTCGGCAACGTCCAGGAGTGGACCGATCGAGCGCAACTCACGTTCGCGCAGCGCTGTGTCGATGCGCCACCGCTCAAGGCCGCGATCGTCGGCGGCTGGTACGCGCGTGATATCGTCGAGGTCAAGGCGCAGCTGGCGGACCCAGAGGTCGAGGCCGGCGATGAGACCGCCGGTGTGCGTTGCGCGCGCTCCGGCTGGCCGGCGACATCGCCGCCGCCTTCGCTCGACCCGACGATCGCTGCGATCACGACCGGAGGTTGGATCGTTGCGACGACTCAGCCCGACGCTGCGATCGCGCACCGTTCGGTGACGTGCCCGGACGGTGGCCTCCCACTCGCCGGCGAGCTGGTCAACCGCAAGGGATGGCTGATGGTGCGCTCGGCGCATGCGACGGAGAGCGAAGCGAAAGCCGCGCGCGCCGACGACGGCGACGTGATCGCGCACGTCCCGGCGGGCCTCGTCCGCGTGGTCGGAACCGCGAGCTGCCGCGATGACCATTCCAACCCGACGACGCCGACCCTCACCGTCGTCGCCGGCACGCGCCGGTGGCGGTTCGATGTCGGCGGCAAGGTCTACCAGCTCTGGCTTCCGGCCGGTTCGCTCGTGAAGCTCCAGCTGAGCTGCCCGCCGATCGACTGCGGCCGCCCCGAATGCGGGGCCGGTTACGCGGGCCAAACGTCGCAGATTTTCCGCGTACCGCGGGGTCCGGCGTCTGGCGTGATCGGTCCACAGCTGCAGCGCTTCGGCGGCTGCACGTGCGATTGAGAGGCGCTCGATCGGACAAGCAGCCGAAACGCCACTTCGTGTTACGTAATCCTCGGTGGAACAGCGTCTTCGGCTCAGTACAGTGCTCGTGCTCGTGATGGCATGCAGCGGTCCTCGTGCGCCTGATCGAGCGCCACCACCACAGCCGATCGACGCAGCCGTCGGCGATACGTTTGCAACCGATCCGCCGCTCGATGCGCTCGCGGTCGATGCGACCACGGTCGATGCTTCGCCTGCACGACCGGCCTTCGACCTGCGCAAGCTCGACGGTCCGTACGCGAGTATCCGCGCCTACTGCGCCACGAAGAAGCCGGACGACTTCGCGGACTTCGGGGCCCGCCTGCGCTGCAACGGGGAGCCGCAACTCTTGCCCGACGGCAAGACCAAGCTCGCCGCACCCATGGCGCCGTTCGCCGAGGCGCGGCTGTTCGTGATCGAGGGCCTCGATCCGTAGTGCGAACGACGCCCAGCCTCGCGCGAGCACGCCGCAGTCGCATCGGGTCAAACTCGGATGATCGACACCACCCTCAGGCGACGCGGGAACCACGTCAACCAGCGCAGCCGGTTGCGATCGCGAGCGCACGGCAGACCATCGTCATCATCGCCGGAGAAAGCGTTGCTACGTGACGCTTGAGGTCGCGCCTCGAGACGGTGTGGACGTGGTCCAGGTTTACTGCGCACGGCGTCTTGAGCCCGTGCTCGGGACCGAGGTCGACCTCGCTCGCGATGCCGTGCCTCGTCGAGGTCACCGGCGCGACCATGACGGTGTCGAGAACCGCGATCGCTTCCTGGCGGCTGAGAATCAGCACGGGTCGACGCTTGTCGGGGGCCGCAAATCTGTAGAGCCAGATCTCGCCGCGGTTCACTCCACCGGCCATTCGCTCCCTCCAGGCGGCCAGTCGCCGAATGCATCCGGAAATGGCGGCTCCTGGTAGGCCTTCACGTACTGTTCGCGGAGGCGCTTCGCGGCGCTTCGTCGCAGGTAGGCCTCAGCAGCGCGCCGTAAGAATGCCGAACGGCCGATCTTCCGAGCTTCCGGATCGCGGTCGATCCGCCTCAGCAATTCCTCGTCGATCGTCACCTGTACCGCAGTCTTCATGTACATAAAGTATGTGGATAAGATCTGGACGTCAATCGCGACGGGGCGAGCGACGGCCAACCCTGCTTGGTTATGCGTCGACACGAGAGATACCTGCAAGTACGCGCAGGCGGATTGAAAGTTCCGCGCCGCCGCATCACGTCCATGCATCGCACGCTTGGCCACACGTTCGCCGCGCTTGCGTCCGGTCTTCGGCTTGCCGCCGCCGCCGGCCTTGCCCGCGCGGCCCGGCGGATCGCTCGATGGTGGCAGGTGCGAGTTGCGATCGGCGCGGCGTTTGGACACGTCCTGCGCGACGGTGCCCGGGAGCGGTCCACTGCGACTCGCTTTGCGATGATTGCTTACGCGGTGACCTTCGTAACGCACTGCCAATGGACTTCGATGCGCTTGTTGCCGTAGCGGCTCGTGGTTGTCGTTCTGATCAGCGCCGTGTAGTCATCAACCGCAAACGCAACCCCGCACATCGGGCACAGCTCGCCGATAGAAGGCGACATCCGTTCCTTCGGCCCGTACTTCGTCAGGCTCACGGCTCGAGTGTGGCCTGCGTCGTCAAGATTGTCGAGCCGCGTAGCTCGTCCCAACCCACACGCCGGGTCGTGAGCGCGAGCAGACACCGTCCTGATCAGCGTAGCCGGCTATCCGACGAACGTGATCTGCCACTCGCGGACGTCGCCCTCGACGGTGACGTCGACGACCTCGCCGGTCTTCTTGCCGAGCACGGCGCGGCCGATCGGCGAGACAGGGGTGACGACCGAGAGGTGACCGTCGCCGCCGGGGCCGGTCAGCGTGACGCCCGCGCCGACCGGGGCGAGGAAGAACGTGCGGCCTTCGCCGCTCTCGGCGTCCTCGATCTCGACGATCGCGCCGACCGCGATCCGCGATGCCGGCGAGAACGCGGCAGGCTTGAAGATCGCGAGCGCGTCGGCGTCGGCGATCGCTTGCTGGGCCCGGCGCTGCTGCGCGCGGCCGAGGCTCTGCAGCTGGTGAGCGGCACGCGCATCCTCGCGCTTCTCGTCGGGTGTCGCACCGTCACGCGCCTCGGCAGCCACCGCATCGCGCGACGACAGCGCGGCGCGGGCGGAACCCTCGAGCTGCCGCACGAGCTGGGCGACGAGTACGGACTTGTCCATACCAGGAGCGTCGCGCCCGCCGGGCCAGCGCGCAAAATATTGTCGAACCCGAAACAGCCGTGCGGCCTGGCGTCCGAGGCCGATCAGCGACTCATGGCGCCACAAGCATCGCCGGTTAACCTCGGTTAACCTCAGGGGACTCGTCGGCGCCAGTATGCCGGCCGACGCTTCGCGTGTGCTACCGCGATCACGTCGATGACGTCATCGACGACGATGTACACCACCCGGTAGGGGAACCTCTTCACCTTCGCGGATCGAATGTCCGGTTCGAACAGCAGCGGGAAACGTTCGGGGGCTCCTGCGATCTGGCCAAGCGCCACATCCACCGCTTCGACGAAACGCCGACCGCGTCCCGGAAAGTCCTTCTCGTAATACCGGAAGTCGGCGGCAAGTTCGCGAGCAGCCGCAGGTCGGAACCGAATCACTTCAAGATGTCTCGCTTGATGTCATCCCACGGAATTCCCGGCGCCGCGCTGCGCGCTTCGGCGGCTCGCTTCTCGATCTCCTCCTTGTCCTCGATCGAGATCCCCGGCGGCAGCTCGAGACTGTCGAGCAACTGGGCGGCGAGCTCCTCGCGCTCGTCCTCGGGGAGACACATCGCTTCCTCGAGCAACTTGGCCGCAGTCTGCATCGTTCAAACCTACCGCGAGTCCGGGATCGTAGCCACGAGCAACTCGGACGTCGCCCTTCGACGTGGGACTGGAAGTACTCGGTGCTCGAGCCTCGAGTGGCAGCTCGCCGAAATCCACGACGAGCTGGCCGGCAATCGGCTCGGCTCCGGCCTCAAGGCGCAGCGGGAGCCAACGATGTGTGGTCGTGGATGATCTGCCAGCCCTCGGGCCGGCGCTCGAGGATCACCGAGAACACGCCGCGGCCGTCGCTCGGGCTGCCGGTCAGCACCCAGTTGCCGAGGACGACCGCGCCGTCCGCGCCGATGGGATCGATCGACAGGACCTCGAAGGTCAGCTTGCCCATCGCCGCCGGGTTCGTGGCGTAGCGCGCGAGGTAGGCATCCATCGTGGCCTGCCAGCCGCGGCGGATCTTGCCGCCCGACGAGAAGACCAGCGCGTCGATGCGCGCGTAGCCGGCCATGTAGTCCATGAGGTCGCCGCGGTTCCAGGCGGTGGCCTGCCCGTCGAGCACGGCCTGCACCGCGGCGCGGTCGGTCGGCTCGAAGCGGCGGACCGGCGTGGGGGTGGCCGGCGAGCCGCGTGCGCCTGCGGCACAAGCGGCCATGCCGAGTCCGCTGCCGAGCACGATCATGAACGCGACGGGCGCCAGGCGCATCATGCCAGCACCATCGCGCAAGTCCGCGTGCGGCTCCAGGGGCGATCGCTGCGGATGAGCGTCGGTGATCCCGGCGTGCTGGCGACGTGCGCGAAGTGATGCGGCGATCGATCACGTGGTGCATGCTGCGCGCATGCGACTCGGAATCGACTTCGGCACCACGCGCACCGTGGTCGCGGCGGTGCAGGACGGCCGGTATCCGCTCGCGGCCTTCGACGAGGGCGGTGAGTTTCGCGACCACGTCCCCGGGATCGCGGCGCTCCGCGGCGGCGAGCTCGTCGTCGGCTGGGAGGCCGCGCGCGCGCTCGCGGATGGCTCGGCCGAGCATGCGATCCGCTCGTTGAAGCGAGTGGTCTCGGCGCTGGCGCCCGATGAGGAAGTCGCCGAGCTACCCGGCATCACCGCGCTCGAGCTCGCCACCGAGTTCTTGCGCGGACTGCGGCACGCGCTGGTGACTCGCTCGAACCTCGAGATCGCCGTGGATGCGCCGCTCGAGGTGATGGTGGCCGTGCCCGCGAACTCGGCGTCGCGCCAGCGCTGGCTGACGCTCGAGGCATTTCGACGCGCCGGCTTCACGCCGATCGGCCTGCTCAACGAGCCAACCGCCGCCGCCGTCGAGCTCGCGCACCTTCACCTCGCCGATCTCGCGCAGAAGACGAAGAGTCCCAAGCGCTACGTCGTGGTCTACGATCTCGGCGGCGGCACGTTCGACACCTCGGCGATCTCGCTCGAGGGGCGCTCGTTCGATCTGATCGCCTCGGAGGGCCTCGCGCGGCTCGGCGGCGATGACTTCGACGAGCTCGTGCTCGCCACGGCCGGCGTCGCGCCCACCGCGCACGCCCTCGAGCGTGCCCGCGAGGCCAAGGAGACGCTGCGCCCGACGAGCCGCAAGCTGCTGCTTGATCTCGGCGCTGGGAGTGAATCCCAGCGCCTCCATTCCGGGCTTGGCCCTGGGTTCGGCGATCGCGAGCCGATCTCGATCGACGTCGCCGAGCTGTACGCCCGCGCGCAGCCGCTGATCGATCGCACGCTGGTGCAGACCGAGCTGCTGTTCGAGCGGCTGCGCGAGCGCGGCATCGATCCCGATGATCCACGCGAGCTCGGTGGCGTGTACCTCGTCGGCGGCGCGGCGGCGTTTCCCGCGGTCGGCCGGGCGCTGCGCGCGCGGTTCGGCAAGAAGCTCCAGCTCGCACCGCAACCGTTCGCGGCGACCGCGATCGGCCTCGCGATCGCGGCGGATCCCGAGGCGCACGTGATGATCCGCGAGGCGATCACCCGCCACTTCGGCGTGTGGCGCGAGGCGGCGGGTGGCGTCGACAAGGTGTTCGATCCGTTGATCGGCAAGGACACCGCGGGTCCGGTGACGATCAAGCGACGCTACCGGCCGACCCACGCGATCGGTCACCTGCGCTTCCTCGAGTGCGGTGCGCTCGATCATGCGGGCCAGCCCGTGCAGGACCTCGTGCCGTGGGCCGACGTCTACTTCCCGTACGACCCGTCGCTCGCGGATCGCAGCGAGCTCGCGAGCATGCCGAACGAGCGGCGGCCCGATCTGCTCGCGAACGAGATCGCCGAGACCTATACCTACGGAACCGACGGCACGATCTCGGTGCGGATCGAGAACGTCTCGCGTGGCTACGCCCGCACGTACGCGCTCGGCGCGCTACGCTGATCCGCGGTGGCGCGCTTCGAACGTGGCGGCAAGGTCTTCGAGATCACGTCGGAGGATGCCGAGTATCTGAACCGCCAGCGCGAGCACCTCCGCGATGGCTGGCGCCGCGTCACCGATCCGCGCTGCGAGACGAGCCTCGACGGCGAACCGCGCGAGCCCGTGCTCGAGGCGGCGCTGCGCAACGATCCCGGCGATCTCGGCGCCGCCCTGGTCTACGCGGACTGGCTCCAGCAGCGCGGGCATCCCCGGGGCGCCCTGATCGCCGTGCAGCACGCGCTCGTGCATCGTCCCGACGACGCCGGCCTGCGCGCCGAGGAGGTTCGGGTGATCGTCGACGCCGGCGAGGCCCTGGTCTCGCGGCCGCTGCTCGCGCGGGTCGGCTTTCGCAGCGCACATCACGAGCACGAGCTCCTCGAGCTGTCACCGCGGACGATGCCCGACAGCGGCATGCTGACCTGGGATCACGGTTTCTTGCGCGCGGCGTCGGTGCTGCTGCGGCGGCACGCGGCCGACGAAGATCTGTTCTGGGAGATCCTCCGACATCCGTCCGCGCGCTTCGTCTCGAACCTCCTGCTCGGCATCAGCACGACGCGTGACATTGGACTCGTCCTCGCCTTGCTACTTGCGGCGCAGCCACCGCTCCGCAAGCTCGTGATGCGCCGGGATGAGTACGACCGGTCGGCGAGCCCGCGCCCGTGGTCGGCAGTCAGCCTCGCGGGGCTCGCGGCGACGTTTCCGATGCTCGAGGAGCTCGACCTCGAGCTCGCCGCACGCGCCGTCCAGCTCCATGCGCTGCCCGCCGAGCGGCTGCGCCGACTGCGCCTGGTGATCGACGGTAACGTCGCCGATCTCGCGACCGTGCTCGCGACGCCGTGGCCCGCGCTCGAGGAGCTCGAGCTCGCGCGTCCGAACCCGAGCGGGCTCGCCGCCACGTTCGCGGAGCCGCGGTTTCCGGTGCTGCGCCGACTCAAGCTGACGCATCCGACGCGTGGCATCGAGCTGTGTCGCGCGGTGCTGCGGTCGCCGGTGGCCGCCGGCCTCGAGCGCCTTGACCTCACGCAGACCCGGCTCGATCCCGAGGCGGTGACCGCGCTCGTCGACGGCCGCAACCAGCTCGGCCGTCTCGACGTGCTGCGGGTAACGCGCGAGAGCGTGCGCGAGAACGGCGTCGATCGTCTGCGCGCCGCGGGGTACCCGATCGAAGCGGACCTGGAAGCCGACTAACCAGAGTCTTGGATCCACTTCAACGCGATCCTGGTTAGATCGGCGAGAGCGAGTAGTTGATGCGGACGCGCGCGCCGGATCCCGTCAGCGTGATCGTCGCTTCCTTGCGCCAGCCGGTCTCGAAGGCGTTGGTGAGCGTCTCGTTGCCGAGCGCATCGTCGCTGAACAGATCGCTCTCGCGGAGGTCGGCGCGCAGCCGGATCGACTCGCCTGCCTTCGGCGACACGCTGATCACCGCCTCGGCGAGCGGCGCGCCACTACCGAACTGCGTGCCCTGGCGGATGCGGACCCAGTTGTCGCCGTTCTTGTCGAACAGCGTGCTCGACGACGTGCCCTCGGCCCAGATCCGGCCGTAGATCTCGAGGTCATCACCGGGGTCGCCGCCGGCGTTGTCGACGGCGATGCTCTGCAGCGTGACCTTGATCTTCTGCGAGACCCGCGTGCACTCCTTGACGTCGTAGTCGGTCGTGAACGACATCCGCGCCGGCGAGTTGTCCTGCAGGTAGTTCAGCTTGTACGCGATTGGCGCGCCGGGTGATTCCTTGGAGTAGTTGCCGCCGGTCTTGATGAAGGCGATCAGGTTCTCGTAGCTATCGATCGTGTTGACCGCGGTGCCCGCGTCGCCGCCGAGGATGAATGCGGTGATCTTGCTCTTCGAGATGATGTCCTTGTAGGTGACCGAGACATCTCCGCGGACGTCGACGCCACCGGAGTACGCGAACTCGAGCGCCGCGCCCATCTCCTCGTTCGAGTACTCGGACTCGAACGTGAACACGACCATCCGGCCGTAGGTCACCGACGAGACATACGCCGGCGGATGCGCGTCATCCATCTTCGCGGCGACATCCTCGAGCGTGACCGTCGGCGCGAGCATCTTGCTCGGCGAGGCCGGTGCGTCGAGATCGACCGTGTAGTACGCCTGCGTGTAGCGGACGACGTAGCGCGACCGGATCTCCTGCTTGTCCCAGTTGAAGCTCGCCTTGAGGCTCGCGAGGCCGAGGCCCCAGCTCGCCTGGATGCCGAGCGCCATGTTGAGCTGGCTCTCGGAGTGAACCTGCTCGATCTCGCTGTACAGGTTGGCGGGCGTCGATCCCGTGATCTCGGCGTCGAGGATGCTGGCGAGTGCGTTGCGGTACGCCGACAGGCTCGGCTCCTCGATCACGGCGCTCTTGCCACCGCCGAGGTTCTCGAGGCTCACCGAGATCGTCGCCGGCGCACGCGGCAGCACGACCTGCGTGAACAGCCCCGTGAGGACGGAGTCAGCGCTGACGAGCGCACCCGGATACAGCGAATCGGAGTTCGCGGCGTAGCCGACGATCCGGTCGTACTGCCGGGTCTCCTGGAGGTTCTGCGTCGAGCACTGGTAGTCGCCTTCACGCGCGTCCTGCGTGCGCGCGCCCATGTCCACCTTCGCGGGCGCGACGGGGAGGTATGGCAACGCGGTGATGTACGCGTCGATCGCGTTTTCCTCGGTCTCTACCGCTGCGTTGCTGCATGCAGTGAGCACCACGAACGAGGTCATCCAGGTGAGGCGCATAGGTGAAGTCGTGCCGTAGCAGGAAGCCGGCCACACACCCGCGGCGCAGTCCCAGCAACTTGCGTGGGGATCCACACGTTCCTGCTCGGGCTAGCTAACCTCACTAGCCACGGGAACCTGGCGAGTCGATTAGCCACCACCGGTGGGGTAGGGTTCGACTGATGACAACTGGTCGCATTCAGCTCGAGCGCCGTGGGCACGTTCTCTTCATCGGGCTCGATCGCGCCGCGAAGCGAAACGCGTTCGATCTCGCGCTGTGGGACGCGCTGTGCCTGGCCTACGGCGAGCTCGATCGCGATCCAGAGCTGCGGGTCGGCGTGCTGCACGCGCTGGGCGATCACTTCACCGGCGGCCTCGATCTGTTTGCGTGGGCCCCGGTCTTCGCGAGCGGGCGCTTCCACATTCCCGACGGCGGCCTCGATCCGCTGGGCCTCACAGGCCGCCGCCTCGGCAAGCCGATCGTGGCTGCGGTGCAGGGCATCTGCCTGACGATCGGCATCGAGCTCATACTCGCGACCGACCTCCGGATCGCCGCGGCCTCGACGCGCTTCGGGCAGATCGAGATCAAGCGCGGGATCTATCCGGTCGGCGGCGCGACGCTGCGGTTCCCGCGCGAGGTGGGCTGGGCCAACGCGATGCGCTGGCTCCTGACCGGCGACGAGTTCGACGCCGCCGAGGCGCTGCGGATCGGGCTCGTGCAGGAGGTCGTCGCGCCGGGCGAACAGCTCGCCCGCGCGACCGCGCTCGCGGTTCAGATCGCCGCGCAAGCGCCGCTCGGTG
>JBKJUF010000498.1:0-8493 GCA_046590445.1 Kofleriaceae bacterium | reverse complement strand
ATCGATGCTCGTCGTCGCCCCGGTCGGCGGCGGCGTCGATGCCAGGCCGGCCGAGTCGTCGATCGCGGTCCTGCCGTTCGGGTGCGCGGCCGGCGACGAGTACCTCGCGGACGGTGTCGCCGAAGATGTCATCGACACGCTGTCGACCACGTCGAGCCTGCGGGTGCGGCCCGCCGGCATCGGCCGGGCGCGCGGTGACGCCGATCCTCGTGCCCTCGGCCGCGAGCTCGTGGTCGATCACGTGGTCGTCGGTTCGCTGCGGCGGACCGCCGCGGGACTGCGGGTCTCCGCGCGGCTGATCAGCGTGGCGGATGGTTTCCAGATCTGGGCGCACCGTGCGGATGGCACCGAGACCGAGATCCTGGCGATCAGCGAGCTGCTCGGGCGCGAGATCGCGACGGCCCTGTCGACGCGCGCCACCGCGGCGCCGCGGCCGACCGATCCGCGCTCGGTCGATCTCTATCTGCGGGCGCGCGGGGAGCTGCGGCGGTTCTGGGGCAGCCACGTCGGAAGTGCCGCGAGCCTGCTCGACGAGGCGCATGCGCTGTCCCCGACGTCGGCGCCGATCGCGGGTGCCCGTGCCTTCGCGACCGTGCAGATGTGGGTGATGCAGGCCGAGCCGCAGCTCTTCGAGCGTGCCGAGCGCGCACTCGCGGACGGGCTCGCGTCCGGGCATCCCGAAGCGATCCTCGCGGCGGGCGCGTTCAAGCTCAACACCGGCGATCCGATCGGCGCGGCGTCCGACCTCGCGACCGCCTTGTTGCGAGCGCCGATGCTCGCGCAGGCGCACGAGAGCGCCGCGAAGCTCCTCGTCGAGATCAACGCCCTCGCGGAAGCCCGGCATCACCTCGAGACCGCCGCCGCGCTCGATCCCAACCGCGGCGCCGTCGTCAGCACGGAGCTCGCGCGCCTCGATGCGCTCGAAGGCTGGTGGGATCGTGCGGATCGGCGACTCGCTGCGCTGATGGCCGATCCAGATCGCTCGCTCGTTCAGCTCGGTGCCGTGTTCAAGGCGAGGCTCGCGGGCTGGCGCGGTGATCGCGACGCGATGCTGGCGATGTCGAGGCTGGTCGCGGCGCGGATGGGTGACAGCGCGAGCAAGCTCGTCGATTACGTCACCAGCGCGACCAAGGGCGGTTCGATCAGTGACGGCACCCTGCGCGATTTCCTGGCGAGCTTCAGCGGCGGGCGGAAACCACGGCGCGGTGAGCTGATGGGCGTGCAGCTGCTCTGCGAATTGGGGATCGTGCTCGGCTTCGACGATGTCGCGCTCGCCGCGCTCGAGAAGGCCGATACGATGGGGTTCTTCGACATCGTCATCCTCGAGCGCTGTCCGCTGTTCGACCGGCTGCGCGACCAGCCGCGCTTCGAGGCGGTGTGGGTCTCGGTGGCGGCACGCGCCGCATCGGTGCTCGCTGCGTATCGCGCGGCGGCGGGATAGGTCGTACGGGATCTCAGAGCTCGGCGCGCCGGAACAGCAAGCCGCTCACCCACAGCAGCACACCAACGAGCGCGCCCGAGATCGCCATCACGACCCAGAAGTGCCCGGGCAGGATGCCGAGGTACATCGGCAGCATCGGCACGATCGCGAGGTTCTGACCGACATACAGGATCAGGATCACCGCGACGAGGATCGTCCGCGCGACGACGCCGAAGAACACGCCGACCGCGGCCGACAGGGCGATCACGCCGGTGAGCGCGACCACCGACTTCACCGCGTCGTAGATCATCGGCCCGGTCATCGGCTGCCCGCGGATGACGTCGACCGCGATCCCGAGTGCCATCGCGACCACGCACGCCACGGTCACGCACGAGAACACGGCGATGAACTTCGCCCAGATGATCGCCTCGCGCCGGATCGGCCGGATCACGAACAGCTCGTACACCTTACGGTTCTTCTCGCTGACGATGTCGACCGCGACCATCAGCGCGGCGACCGTGCCCGACAGGCTCGACTCGAGGAAGCCCATGAACGCCGTCGCCGACAGCCCACCGTCGAGGCCACCACCGGTCAGCGTCGCGGGCAACAGGAAGTAGCCGACGATCGCGATCAGCGGCAGCACGACCCACAGCACGAGCATCACCTTCGACTTCGCGAAGCCGATCAGCTCGTCGCGCACGAGCAAGGCGGTCGCGCTAGCCACGGGCGGCGCTCCGGGTGATGTACTGCGCGAACAGATCGTCGAGGTCCGGCTCGGCGACACCGATCTTGCGGATCCGACCACCGGCCGCGAGCGTGCGCTCGATGATGGTGTGGATGATCGCATCGGCGTCCCCACCGGTCGGGACCGCGAGCCGCCACTGGCCGGGCTTGTCGGGGCTCGCGGTGCCGAGCCCGTCGAACGGCAAGCGATCCGGCACGACCGCGAGATCGACCGCGACCTCGATCGGCAACCCGAACGCGGTCATCAGCTCGCGCAGCGATCCGCTCGTCGCGATCTTGCCGCCGTTGAGGATCCCCACGCGATCGGCGACATCCTCGACGTCCGACAGGATGTGCGACGAGAACAGCACGGTCGTGCCTGCCCGCTGGCGCTCGCGGATGATGTCCTTGAGGAGCTTGCGGGTCGGCGGGTCGAGACCCTCGAGCGGCTCGTCGAGCACGAGCAGCTTCGGCTCGTGCAGCAGCGCCTGGATCAGGCCGAGCTTCTGGGTCATGCCGCCCGAGAGCTGCTTGACCTTCTTCGTCCGCGCCGCGGACAGCCCGAACCGCTCGAGCAGCTCGGGGATCCGCTTCGCGCGGGTCGCCGCCGGCACGCCGCTCAGCGCGCCGAGCGTGTCGAGTGCGCTCTCGACCGTGCGCCACAGCTGGAAGCCTGCGGACTGCGGCAAGAATCCGATCAGCGCGTGCGTCTTGTCGCGCTCGGTCACGACATTCGCGCCACCGATCGTGACCTGACCCTCGAACTTCGTGATCAGGCCCGCGAGGATCTTCAGCGTCGTCGTCTTGCCGGCGCCGTTGGGGCCGATGTAGCCGAACACCTCGCCGGGCGCGATGTCGAACGACAGATCGGAGAGCACCGGTTGACCATAGAACCGCTTGGTCACGCCGCGCAGCTGGACGAGCGATGCCACCACCGCGCGCGAGTCTAGCGCAACGGCGACCGAGCCGACGCCACCGATGGCGACCGATGGCCGCCGCCGCCGCCTACGGAACCGTGACGTCGAAGCTCACCATCGCATCGGACTCTCCGCCGATCGCGGCGAGCCCGCTCGTCTTCACGGTGCCTGCGAGCTCCGCGGTCTTCACCGCCGTGCCGTTGACCGGCGGCAGGTGCCGCAGCGTGACGGTGAGCTGGCCGGTGCCGGTCGTCGCGGTGATCGTGTTCTGCAGCCCGACTGGCAGGTCGTTGACGTCGCGATCGGCGTAGGCGTGGGTCAGCGGCGCGCCGGCGCGATCGCTCGCCGGCCCGTTGACCGCGGTGCCGGTGAAGAACACCTGGTGCTGGTTGGCCTCGTCGGCGACCTCGAGCGTGATGTCCTCCGGCGGCGTCTCGAGCCCGTTGAGGAAGCGGACGCCGAGCGTGTAGCTCGCCGCCGGCAGGCTGATCGGATCGATCACCGGCGCGGCGCCACCCGGCCCGTCCGGATCATCGAACGACGCGGTCACCGCCGCCCCGCCGCCGGTCGGCGTGAACGTCAGCGTCGCCGTGGTGATCACCTCCTGGGGGTCGACGCTGCCGCCGTCATCACCGCCACACGCGGCGAGCAGCGAGCAGGTTCCGAGCATCCTGGTGAAGTGGCGCATGACAGTCCTTTCGAGTCTCTGGTTCATGGCGTCCCCGACGAGAAGTGCACGCTGGCGCGCAGCATGAGCTGCCAGCCGGGCTGGTCGGCGAAGTAGCGCAGGAGGCTGGTGTAGTCGCGGTAGCGGACGTTCAGGAGGTTCGTGCCCTGGAGCGCGAGCTTGACGGTCTCGCCGCCGACCCGGGTCTCGGCACCGACGGCGGCGCCGAGCAGGAAGTAGCCCGGCGGCGGCGCGGCGAAGTCGGCGGCGAGATCCGAGCGGCGCTGCCTGGCGACGTACTCGCCGGTCATCGTGGCAAAGCCATTCGACAGACCACCGAGCGACGCCTGCTTGTACGTCGCGGATCCGCGCGCGCGGTCGGCCGGCACGAACACGAGGTACCCGTCGTCGCTGCGGTTGCGCGCGCGAACGACCGAGAGCTGCGCACCGAGCTCGAGCCACGGCACCGGCGTGACCGCCACGCCGCCGTCGACGCCGTAGAACAGCGCGTCGACCGGGCGCGTGATGAACCGTGGGAACGCGCCCTGGATCGTGACGTCGAAGATCGGCTGGCCCAGCTCGTCGAGCGCCGGCGCGAAGTAGATGTAGTCGTCGATCAGGTTCGCGTACGCGGACGCCTCGGCGGCGATCCGATCGCCGCGGTAGCTCGTGGTCAGCGACGCGGAGTACGTGGTCTCCGGACCGAGATCGGGCTTGCCGAGGCCGAGCACCGGGAACGTCGGCGCGGTGCCGTTGAGGAACTGCTCGTCGGGGTTGGGCGGCCGGGACGCGGTCGAGAGGTCGAGCTTGATCGACCACGCCTCGGTGAGCCGATGCAGCGCACCGAGCGACGCCGACAGCGTGTGGAACGTCGACGCGCACTCGACGGTGTCGCCGCTGCTGTCGCCGCACGCGTCCATCGCGAGCTGGCCGCTGCGCACGAGCCGCAAGAAATCGATGCGGGCGAGCGACGCGGTGCGCGCGAGCACGTCGTAGCGCACGCCGGCCTCGAGCTCGCTGTCGTGACCGACGAGGCGCTCGATCGCGTAGACGCCGGCCGCGACCGCTCGGTGATCGGGTACGAGCGGCAGGCCGGCGTAGCGATGAAACTGGCCCATGCCGACGATGCCCGCCGAGCCCCGCAGGTGGAGGTGATCGCTCAGGTGGATCGGGTTGTGCTCGAACGCGAGATCGGCCTCGTGGGTCGCGAGCCGGAAGTTGAACTGCGGGCCGGTCACCGCGGCGCGCACGACCTGGTACTCGCGGCGGTGGTCGTACTGGAACGCATACGTCGCGGTGAACGTGCCGAGCTTGTCGACGGTGCGGCTGGCGCGCGCGAGCGCGAGATCGTGCGCGGCCTCCTGTGACGGCCGCTCGATCTCGAAGTCCGAGGTGTAGAGCTCCGAGCCGGTCGGGCGGCCCTGGTCGAGCTGCGCGAAGAACTCCTCGGCCGACTCGACGCGCAGGCACAGGCAGATGCCGAGCTTCGCCTGGTAGTGCGTGTACGACAGCTTGTACTCGCCATTGCCCTTGCGATAGCCGACGGTCGCACCGACGTTCCCGTCGCCGACGCCGGTGTTGTCGAGCGCGTGGTCGGGCGTCGCGGGCGCCGCGAAGCGCTTCACGCTGCCCTCGACCTGCCACGCGAGCCCGGGCCAGCGCTTCGAGGCCATCTGCAGGCGACCTGCGACGCCACCGCCGCGGCCATTCGACGTGCCGATCAGGTGGGCCTCGCCGGCATGCCCGGGCTGGCGCAAGAGCTCCGGTGGATCGACGAGCACGGCGCCGCCGATCGCGTCCGGGCCGTAGCGCACGCCGCTCGCGCCACGCACGACGGTCAGCTTGTCGGCCACGAACGGATCGATCTCGGGGACGTGGTCGAGCCCCCACTCCTGCGCGCGGTGGCGCACGCCGTCGACGAGGATCAACAGCCGGCGCCCGTACTGGCCGCGCACGATCGGCTTGGCCATCCCGCTCGATGATCGGAGCTGGCTGACGCCGGGGACCTCGGCGAGCGTCTCCGAGAAGCCGCGGCCGCGCGTGCGCTCGAGCGCCTCGCCGGACAGCACGGTCGTCGAGCGCATCTCGGTCGGCGGCGGCGCCTTGTCCTTGATGACGATCACCTCGCTGTCGTAGGCCGTGAGCTCGAGCTCGAGCGATGCCGCCCGACCGAGCACGAGCGGCTGGCTGCGTGGGACGTAGTCGGCGCGCTCGACCTCGAGGGTCAGCGTGCCCGGGCACTGGCCGCGGAGCGCGAACCGACCCGCGGCGTCGGTCTCCGCGACGGGCCGCCCATTCGCGCGCACCGTCGCGCCGGGGATCGGCTCGTGCGTCGCGTGATCGACGACGTGGCCATCGACC
Organism: Kofleriaceae bacterium; assembly: GCA_046590445.1. Classification (GTDB taxonomy): domain Bacteria; phylum Myxococcota_A; class Polyangia; order Haliangiales; family Haliangiaceae; genus JABFXX01. The sequence continues at coordinate 2,405 of JBKJUF010000498.1, read as the reverse complement.
GTCGACGTGCACGCGGCCGATGGCGCCGGGGGTTGCGGTGGCGCCGCCGGTGATGACGGCGATGGCGATGGTGGTGGTGGTGGTGACCGTGGCGGCGCGGCATCGGCCGGCGGCGCGGCATCCGGCGGCGGCGCATCGGCCACACCGGCATCGACCGGTTGCGCACCGGCGCGTCGCGCGATCGCGACGAGCGAAAGGATCATGACGAGAACAGCGACAGATCGCACCGGAGAGCTCCTGATCGCGGCGAGGCCGCGTGCACGGTGAACGGGATGCGACCGTCACCGGATCCAGGGATCCAGCGCGATCGCGATCACGCCACGCGACAAAGCCACGCGGCGCGAATCAACCGTGCGTCGGCGGCGAGGTCTTCGGAGCGAGGCGATAGGCGGCGAGCGTCGTGCGCGGCGGCGCGGTGCGACGAGCACCCGAGGCGGCGATGAACTCCTGCGTCGCGACCACCGAGGTCGGCGGCGCAGCGACGGCGAACGGCAGGTGCGCGATCGCGAGGAGCATGCAGGCGCCGGCGTGCTCGTGGACCTCGCGGCCGTGGAGGTGGGCGGTCGCCCCGAGCGTGTGGTGGTCCGCGAGCTCCTGCGCGTGGACCGCGCGGCCGGCTTCATCGCGGCCGTGGGCAACCTCGGCCTCGTGGCGGGCACCGAGCCAGCCGACCACGAGCAGGATCAACGCCGCCGCGAACGCGGTCGCGCGGCGACGTTCCTGCATCTTGGTTGCAACAACCACGTCCCGATTTCTGCACCCTGGGTAGGACCGTGTCAAGCCAGAGCCCTCGGACGCCTTCAGTCGACGCCGTCAGTCGACGTCGGTACCGTGCGCCGCGACGATCACCGCGGGCTCACCGGGAGGCGCCTCGGGCTTGTCGGTCCCGCGCGACCCGTCGCCGCGCGACTCGGGCTTGAGGAGTGGCGGCGGCCGCCGCGGTGGCTCGCTGTCGACCACGCCCTGCGCGGCCCCGCGAACGAACGACACGAACGCCATGCCCGGGCGCTTCGAGTGCTCGGTCGTCACGAACCGGATGCCCTCGAGGTCCCAGCCCTGCGCGACCCACTCGTTGACGCACGTCTCGATGGTCTCGTCGGTGACCGGCGTCAGCTCCACGAACTTGTACTGCGGAGGCATGACCCAAGCCTACCAGGCACCCGCGCTCGCGCGAGCGTGCGCCGGTGCCAGAGCAAGTCAGACGCGGGTCAGCGCTTCGCGAGCAGCTGCGCCGCGTACAGCGCGTGATACGTGATGATGATGTCGGCGCCCGCGCGGCGGATGCCGGTCAACGTCTCGAGCACGATGCGCTCGCGATCGATCCAGCCACGCTCGGCGGCGGCCTCGATCATCGCGTACTCGCCGCTGACGTTGTACGCGGCGACCGGCATGTTGATCTCGTCGGAGACCGCGCGGATCACGTCGAGGTACGCGAGCGCGGGCTTGACCATCACGATGTCGGCGCCCTCGGCGACGTCCATCGACGCCTCGCGGACGGCCTCGGCGACGTTCCCGTAGTCCATCTGGTGACCGCGGCGATCGCCCGAGCTCGGCGTCGACTGCACGGCCTCGCGGAACGGGCCGTAGTACGCGGACGCGTACTTCGCCGAGTACGCCATGATCGCGATCTGCTCGTGGCCGTCCTCGTCGAGGCTCTCGCGGCACGCGGTGACGAAGCCATCGAGCATGCCCGACGGCGCGACCACGTCGACGCCGGCCTTCGCGTACGACACGACGGTGCGCGCGAGGTTCTCGAGCGAGGCGTCGTTGTCGAGCTCGCCGTTCGACAGGATCCCGCAGTGGCCGTGATCGGTATACTCGCAGAAGCACGCGTCGGCCATCACGACGAGGTTGGGCCGCGCCTTCTTGATCGCGCGGATCGCCTTCTGGACGATGCCGCCGTCCTTCCACGCCTCGCTGCCGACCGCGTCCTTGTGCTCGGGCACGCCGAACAGGATCACGGCCGGGATGCCGAGGTCGGCCGCGCGCGAGGCGGCCTCGACGGCCTTGTCGACCGAGTAGTTGAACTGCCCGGGCAGCGAGCTGATCGGCTTCTCGACGCCGGAGCCCGGCACGACGAACAGCGGATACACGAAGTCGTCGACGGACAACCGGGTCTCGCGGATCATCCGCCGCAGACCCTCGGTGCGCCGCAGCCGGCGCGGCCGGTAATCGGGATAGTTCATGGCTTGACTGGATACACCGACGCGACGGCCTCGGCTATTCCCTCGGGCGTCGGGCTCTCGGCGACCGCGACGATCGTCGCGCCGAGCTCGCGCAGCGCGGCGGCCGTGGTCTCGCCGATCGCCGCGAACGGCTGGGTCTCGCGCACGCCGAACAGCTGCGCGAGCGCGGTCGCCTGCGACGGCGCGAACACGATGCAGATCGCGACGCTCCCCGCTTCG
>JBKJUF010000365.1:0-12535 GCA_046590445.1 Kofleriaceae bacterium | reverse complement strand
GCCACCGCAGAGCATCCAGGTGGTCACCTGCGTGCGAGCGCACGCGCCGCGTTGCACGCGAAGCCGCCCAGCACCGGCGTGACCTCGACATCCACCTTGCCCTTGCCCTCGGCGAGGACCGCGAGCGCGACCGCGACCTCGGCGTCGAGGTAGGTCCTGCCGTAGATTGCGATGCACACGGTCATGCAGGTTCCACCAACCACACCGCTCTCATCCTACCTCAGCTCGCGAAGTGACCGACGCGGTTGCCGTAGAACCGCAGGAGCTCGCGGTTCCGCACGGAGGCGCGATCGCCGTCACAGACGAGAAGTGCCGACGGATGCCAGCTGTCCCACGCAGCGAGCGCGATCGCGAGGATCGCGGCCGGGGACAACTTGGCCAGCGTTGCATGAGCGGCACCGCGGTCAGGCGCTGCGGCCACGCGTGCGAGCACCGCTGCGATCGCGTGCTCGAGCTCGGCGATCGCGCCGTGATCGTCGACGCCATGTTCGATGACGGCGGCTGCCACGATGTGGGTCGCGAACAGCACGGTGCCCCGCTGAAAGGCCTTCGCCACCTCGTTCGCGATCGTCCGGGTGGCCTCGGCGAGCGGTGCAGCGCGCGCGACGGCACGGACCTCGAGCGGAGCCCCGAAGCAAACCACCGCGCGCTGATCGAGCCTCCAGAGCCGGCGCATCGTGCGCAGCCTGGCGGCGAGGTCGCCACTCTCGCTCACGATCCGCTCCTTCGCACGGCCGGCGACATATGCCTCGACGAGCGACTCGGCTTCGAGCACGAGCTGGTAGTTGATGGTGACCGGCACGATCGCGATCGGCCGCACCGCGGAAGCGCTCACCGCGGTACCGAGGAGGCCGAGCTTCAGCTCGTGATCGACCTCGTTGGTTCGCGAACGGGTCGCGCCCGGGAACACCACCATGTGGTACCCGCGCTCGAGCAAGACCGTGGCGTACTCCTTCAGCACGTCACGATAGAGCTCGAGCGGCAACGCGCGGTCGACGCGGTAGGCGCCGAGCCGGCCCATCAGCATGCCGAGCACGCGGTTGCGATACATGTGCTTGCCCGCCGCGTACGCGCACGCCGGAAGCCCGAGGCGGCGGAGTGCCATGCCGACGAGGATCGAGTCGAGGTTCGACGAGTGCGTCGGCGTGTACATCACGGCGTGGGTCGCCGCGATCGCTCGAACGTCGGCGATGGCGCCGCCGACCTCGAGGCGGGTGTCGCGCGTGCCGCCGCGCGGCCGAAACCCGACGGCCAGCGCGCGCTCGAGGACGCCGGTGACGACCCGATAGGTGCCGGGCGCGAACCCGCCACCGACATCGGCGAGCAGCTCGTCGATCGCGTCACCGAGCAGGGCGAGCCGGGTCCCGGGCGCGTCGCGCTCGATCGCATCGGCGAGCGTTCGCCAGCGCACGCGGCCGGCAGCCGTCTCGTGGCCGGTGCGCTCTCCGGCATCGTCTCGTCGCATCACCTGGGCGACCTCGCGAAGCGCACGGTGTGCGACGTCGACGTCGGCATGACGGGCGATCACGCGCGCGCGGACCAGCGCGGCGATCGCGGGCGTGTCGGCTGCGAGGGCGGCGAGCTCAGGCATCGATGGCCCGGGTCGCGATCGCTACTTCAGCAGCGGCTCGAGGATGCGCTCGAGCTGGTTGGCGTGCAGCGCGCCGACGTACGGCCGGCCGACCTGCTTGCCGCCGCGGTCGTAGATGAACGTCGTCGGCAGCGAGCCGGGATAGTCGAACGAGATCATGTGATCGGAGTTCGCGCGGACGACCGGATAGCTCATGTCGTTGTCGGACTGGAAGTTGAGCAGCGTGTTGTTATCGGGGTCGTCGGTCATCACGCCGAGGATCACGAGGCCCTTGTCCTTGTGCTTCGCGTAGACACTCGACAGATCCGGGATCTCCTTGAGGCACGGCTTGCACCAGGTCGCCCAGAAGTTCACGACGACGACCTTGCCGGCGAGCGAGGCCGGCGTGTACGCGGTGCCGGCGGTGTCGACGTAGGTGACCTCGGGGATGCAGTCGACATGACCGCGCGTGCACGCCGTGGCCTTCTGCGATCCGATCGAGATGCCGCCTTCCGGATCGCTCGACAGGTGGACGAACAGGAAGATGAGGACGCCCGCAGTTCCCGCGAGCAGCAGACCGATCAGCGCTTTCGTGCTGTTGTTCATCGAAATCTCAAGAGCGATGGTTCGAGATCATCGGGGGGCACGAGACCGAGCAGCTCGAGGCAGGTCGCGGTGACGTTGGCGATCCCGCCGTGGGACGCGCGATCTGCGTCGATCTCGTAGCGATCGGCTCGGTGAAGGTCGTGGATCAAGAATGGCACGGCATTGAGTGAATGGCTGGTCTTTACCACGGGTTGGCCGGTCAGTTTGTCGCGCTGAACCTTCCCGGCCTTGTCGCGCTGGAACATCTCGTCCGCGTTGCCGTGGTCGGCGGTAACCACCAGGATTCCTTGAAGCTCCTCGACCACCTTCGCGAGCCGGCCGAGCTGGAGGTCGACGCACTCGACCGCGAGCACGGTCGCGTCGAACGCCCCGGTGTGGCCGACCATGTCGCCGTTCGCGTAGTTCACGCGGGCGAACTGGTGGCGGCCGGTCCGGAGCTCGGCGATCAGGCGGTCGGTGATCTCGGCCGACTTCATCCACGGCCGCTGCTCGAACGGAACGTTGTCCGACGGGATCTCGATGTACGTCTCGGTGCCATCGTCGAACATCCCGCTGCGGTTGCCGTTCCAGAAGTAGGTGACGTGCCCGTACTTCTGGGTCTCCGAGATCGCGAGCTGCGAGACGTGCGTGGCAGCGAGCAGCTCGCCCATCGGCCGCTCGATCGCCGGCGGCGTGACGAGGTAGTGCTTCGGGATGTGGAGATCGCCATCGTACTCCATCATCCCGGCGTAGAGCACGGCGGGGCGGCGGACGCGGTCGAACTTGTCGAAGCTATCGTCGTCGAACGCGCGCGAGATCTCGATCGCGCGATCGCCACGGAAGTTGAACATCACGACCGCGTCACCATCGGCCATCGGCGCGATCGGGGTGACCACGAACGCCGGCAGATCCTGGTCGTTGATGCCGCGGCGCTCGCCGCGAAACGTGACGACTGCCTCGGCGGCGGACGCGAACTGGCGGGCGTCGGCGAGCACGTGGGTGTGCCAGCCGCGCTCGACCATCGCCCAGTCCGCCTCGTATCGATCCATCGTGATGTGCATGCGGCCGCCGCCCGACACGATCCGCGCCTCGATGCCGGAGGTGCGCAGGTTGCCGAGGAACCGCTCGATGCGATCGAGATATTCCAGCGCGCTCGTCGGCGGCACGTCGCGCCCGTCGATCAGCGCGTGGACGTAGAGCCGCTTGCAGCCGCTGCGCGCCGCCTCCGCGAGCATCGCCTCGAGGTGATCGATGTGCGAGTGGACGTTGCCGTCGGAGAGCAGCCCGAGGAAGTGGACCGCGGCACCGCGCGCGCCATGCTCGACGACCAGCTGCCAGAGCGCGCCGCCGAACATCGCGCCGGTCGCGATCGCGGCGTTCACGAGCTTCGCGCCCTGCGCGTAGATCTTGCCGGCGCCGAGCGCGTTGTGGCCGACCTCGCTGTTGCCCATGTCGTCGTCGCTCGGCAACCCGACGGCCTTGCCGTGTGCGCGAAGCTCGGCGCGCGCACCGGGGACCCACAGGCGGTCGAGCGTCGGCGTCGCGGCGATCGAGACGGCGTCGCCTTCGTCACCAGCGCCGCGTCCGATGCCGTCCATGACGACCAGCACGACCGGACCCTTCGGAGCGTGGCGGGGATGGGGGCGCAGCGACATCGCCGCGCACCTTACCTCAGCCGCCGGGATTCGGCGCGTCGCTCATCGCACCTCCCTCATCGCACGCGCGCGTGGTCGGTGACGACGCGGACGAGCTCGGGGATCACGTGGTCGGCGTGCTGGCGGTGCATGAAGTGGCCACCGGGAACCTGCACGACCTCGTACGACGCGGCCATCAGTTTTCGCGCCTTCTCGAACGCGCGCGGCGAGATCAGATCGTGCTCGCCGGCGAACGCGATCGTCGGCACGGTGACGGGACCTCTGTGACAGTCCGGCGTGCGCAGGGTGAGGGCGCGGTAGTAGCCGAGCGCGGCGTCGAGCGAGCCGGAGACGCGGAACGCGGCCTTGACGTGCGCGGTCTCCGACGGCGGGACCTGCCAGCCCACGGACCATCGCTGCCACAGCTCGTCGACCATCGCGAAGTCATCGCGCGCGAGCCGCTTGGCGGCGCCGCGCCCGCGCAGCGTCACGAGGTGGCGCATCGCCCACGCGAGGCGCGGCGTCGGCTTGATCGAGCGCGGGTGCGGGATCGCGAACGTCACGAGCAGCCGCACCCGGCCCGGCGCGATCGTGGCCGCGCCGTACGCCGCGCTCGCGCCCCAGTCGTGGCCGATGACGATCGCGGGCTCCTCGGTCTGCGCCTCGATCAGCGCGACGACGTCCGCGGCGAGCGTGTCGGTGTCGTACACGCCGCCGGGCGGGATCTCTGTCGGGTGATAGCCGCGCATGAATGGCGCGACCGCGCGGAAGCCGGCCGCCGCGAACGCCGCGATCGCGCGGTCCCAGGTATGCGCGGTGTCCGGAAACCCATGCAGCAAGAGCACGAGCGGACCCGTGCCCGCCTCGAGCGTCGCGAACCGCAGGCCGTTCGCGTTGACGACGCGTTGCTCCATCGCGACACCTGACCGCAACCCCACTTCTCACGCTAGAGGTGCGTTAGGTAATTTCACGAACGCGGGGAACTCGGATACTGTCGCGCGTCAGGGGTGCCACAAGTGCGTCTATACAAGCTTGTCCTAGGTTCGCTGTTCGCCGTAGTCAGCATCTCGTCCACCGCGCACGCGCAGGCGGTCCTGCTGATCGATACGGCACCGCAGCCGGACGCCGCTGCCGTCACCGGCTGCAACCAGGGTGTCAGCGTCCACATCCGGACCTCGACGAACATCGCGTTCACCCGCCTCGAAGGTGAGATCGATCCGACGGCGGACGGCAACGCGAAGTTCGTGATCTGGGATCTCTCGACAGGTAAAGTCGTCCACCAGACCCCGGCTCAGCCCGTGACTGTCGGGCGCAAGTTCGTGCTCGCCGACCTCGACACCAACGCCACGACGGCTGGCGCGCAACCGTTCCTCGCGGTCCCCGGCGGCGAATACCACATCTCGCTGATGCTCGCCGGTTGCGGTAACTGGTTCCTCGATACCGCGACGACCGAGAATGCGAACGGCATCGAGACGCGTGCCAACGGCGGCATCCAGACCACGTTTGCCACCCCCAACGAGCCACCCGCGGCTGGCCTACCGATCGATGCCCGCGTCAGGATCACCGGCTTCCTCGACCTCGACGGCGACGGCATCTCCAACAGCACCGACAACTGCCCGGTCGAGCCGAACCTCGACCAGCTCGACAAGGACAGCGACGGCCAGGGCGACGCGTGCGATCTCCAGGACAATCGCGATCTCGATAACGATCTCGTGTTCAACGTCAATGACAACTGTCCGTTCGATCCCAACGCGAACCAGGCGGACCAGGACAGCGACGGCCTCGGCGACGCCTGCGATCCCAAGGACGATCGCGACTTCGACGGCGATGGTGTGTTCAATCTCCAGGATAACTGCCCGTTCGACGCGAACGCCGCGCAGACCGACGTCGACACCGATGGCCAGGGCGATGCGTGTGACGACAGCAATGGCAACGATGTCGACGACGACGGCGATCCCAACGCGATGGACAATTGCCCGTTCGTCGAGAACCCCGACCAGGCCGATACCGACATGGACGGCGTGGGCGATGCGTGCGAGGCCGGTGGCGGTGGCGACTCCGATAATGACGGCGTCGCGAACGCAGACGACAACTGTCCGCTCGCGGCGAATCCCGCCCAGACCGACGCCGACGACGATGGCCAGGGTGACGCGTGCGATCTGACGATCGTCGTCGATGGTAGTGGCTGCGCCACCCATCGCGGGAGCTCGCTGCTCCTCACCTTCGTGCTGCTCGGAATGGCTGCCCTGGCGCGCCGACGCCGGACCGCGAGGAAGTAGCGATGCGTCACATCGGTCCTGGCGCGTTTGCCCTCGGCATCGCGCTGCTCGCGGCACCTGCTGCCGCGCAGACGTTCAAGCCGGAGCTCGATCCCGATCGCTTCGTGCTCACCGCCGATCCGCTCTCGATCGGCCTCCTCGACAGTGCGCGACCGCTCGCGACACGCCAGCTCTCGCTCGGCATGGCGCTCCGCGTCGGCGCCCCACCGCTCCAGGTCTGTCTGCAGGACGGCACCGGGCAGTGCGTGCAGGAGGGCGACATCGTGTCGAGCCGGTTCGGCACCGACCTCGTCGGCGCGATCGGCTTCGGGCGGTTCGGCTTCTATGCCCAGCTGCCGATCGTGCTCTATCAGGGCTCGGACTTCGACGCCGGGAGCAGCGAGCTCTCGGCCTCGAGCATGGGAGACCTGCGCCTCGGCGGCAAGCTGCTGCTCGCGTCGAACGAGGAGCAAGCGGTCGCGCTCGATCTCCGGACGTCGGTCCCGACAGGCGGTGGCGATGACTTCACCGGCGACGGCGGGACCAACGTCGAGGCCCGCGCGATCTACGAGTACCGGCGCGATCGGATGGCCGGCGTGGTCCAGGCCGGATACTCGTGGCGACAGGATGGCTCGCGGATCGCGAACCTGTACGTCGACGACGAGATCCTCTGGTCCGTGGGCGCCGAGTACGCGGTTGCTCCGAAGGCGACCGTCGGGCTCTCCGCGTTCGGCCGCATCGGCATCCAGGAGGATCCCGATGCGATGGAAGATGCGAGCCCCTCGACCGAGGAGCGTCCGGCCGAGCTGATGGCCTCGGGTCGCTATCGGATCACCGACGACTTCGTCCTCGAGGCTGGCGCGAGCACGGCACTCGTCGATGCGTACGGCGCCCCGGCGTTCCGCGCGCTGCTCGGCGTGCGCTGGCACCACGAGCGGCCGGCCCGCAAGGACACCGACAAGGACGGCTACTTCGATGACGAGGACAAGTGCCCGCTCGATCCCGAGGACTTCGACAAGTTCGAGGACGCCGACGGCTGTCCCGAGGTCGACAACGATCGCGATCGGATCTTCGACGTCACCGACGCGTGCCCGAACGACGCGGAGGACTTCGATGGCTTCGAGGACGAGAATGGCTGCCCCGATCCGGACAACGACAAGGACACGATCCTCGACGTCGGCGATCAGTGTCCGAACGCGCCCGAGGACTTCGACCAGTGGGAGGACGAGAACGGCTGTCCCGATCCGGACAACGACAAGGACACGATCCTCGACGGTGACGACAAGTGCGTGAACATCCCGGAGGACCTCGACGGCTTCGAGGACACCGACGGTTGTCCCGATCTCGACAACGACAAGGACGGCCTCAAGGATGCCGACGACAAGTGCCCGAACGACCCCGAGACCTTCAACGGGATCGACGATGCGGACGGCTGTCCCGACGCGGCGTCGACCGTCGTGGTTACCGACAAGGCGGTCGAGATCAAGGAGACGATCTACTTCGATCTCAACAAGGCGACGATCAAGCCGCAGAGCTTCAAGCTGCTCGATGGCGTCGCGGCCGCGCTGACGGCGCACTCGACGCTGCGGATCTCGATCGAGGGTCATACCGACGACCGCGCTGCGGACATGTACAACCTCAAGCTGAGCCAGCAGCGCGCGGACGCGGTCCGGGCGTATCTGATCAACAAGGGGATCGCGGCCGGCCGCCTCGAGGCGATCGGGTTTGGCGAGGCGCGTCCGAAGGTTTCGGGGAAGACGAAGGCTGCACGCGACGCGAACCGCCGCGTGGAGTTCATCATCATCCCGTCGGCCGTCCCGACCACGGCGCCGCCCACGGTGGTCCCGGCACCGAACCCGACCGTGACGCCGCCTGCGACGACGACGCCTGCGCCGACGACGCCAGCGCCGACGCCGACGCCGACGCCGACGCCGACGCCTGCGCCGACACCGCCTGCGCCGACACCGCCTGCGCCTGCGCCTGCGCCTGCGCCAGCGCCGACGACGCCTGCGCCGACGCCCTAGACGACGCGAACGAGGCGAGCCGAACTTCGAAGATTGGCCGCCAAGGCGCCGAGTCCGCCAAGGGTTATTGTTTCGGATCTGCTCGAACGCGCACGCGATCGGTCAATCCTGACCCTTGGCGCTTTGGCGCCTTGGCGGCCAATCTGGATCCGGCACGGGATCCGGCACGGGATCCGGCACGGCCGCCGCAGTCACACCGCGCGAGGGACCCTCCAGGATCACTTCTTCAGAGCGGGAGCCGGCGGCACGGTGGGCAGCTTGGGCGTGGGGGCAGCGTTGTTGCCGCCGGCCGCAGCCTTGGCTTCCTGGTCGGCGTCGACGATGCGGTAGTTCTTGACGCTGCGCTCGTCGAACTCGAACAGGCCGCTCGCGATCGGTTTCTCGAAGTTCGGCGAGTAGAACCGGAAGTGGTTCACGTTGTTCGACGAGTCGATGATGATCGACTGCGTCACCCGGAAGTTATCGGGACTGACGACGAGGTAGAGGTTCTTGTACTGCGCCGACGGCTTCTTCGGCGACAGCTTGAGGACGACCTCGCCCTTCGCGCCGAACTTGCCGGACTTGTCGAGCTCGGCGTTGAACTCGGCCTTGAGATCGCCCTTGCCGTAGAGGAACGAGACCGCGACCGGCATCAGGTCCTGCTGGAGGCTCTTCTTGAGGACCTGCAGGTTGTCGTGCTCGACGACATAGAGGTTCGTGCCGTTCGAGATGAAGCTCTTCTTGACCTTGACCTCGGTCTTCTTCTTCTCCTTGTAGTCCCAGCGCATCTTGCCGGGCTTCATGATGAAGACCTGCCCGTCACTGGTCTTCGTGCTGCCGAGCATGTCGTTGGTGACCGATTGCCGGAACAGCGCCGTGACCTGCTTGATGTTCGCGTAGAACTTCTGGACGTTGTCGACGACGTCATTGGCCGACTGCGAGGTGCTCGCGAGCGGTGCGGCGACCAGCGGTGCGGTCGTGACGATGCGAGGCGGCGCAGGCGCCGGCGCCTGGGCGGGCGCGGTTCCGAGCATGACGCGAGTGATGATGCCGAAGATGTCAAACATGGCTACGTCTCCGAAGGGTGCCAAACCAGCACCACGCTAGCTAGGACGTGTGGTGGCAGGCCGGGATTCATGCGCGGAAGTCAGTGTTTTCTCGGTGAATACGGCAGCTCCTCGGGTCGTAGCACGAGCCGCGCTCCATTACCCTGGCCACGACGAGACCGCTCTGGCGGGCCCTGGCATTCCTCGCCCGAGGAACGCGATCAGCGCGCCGCGAGCTCGAGCGTCGCCTGGACGACCGGGTTGCCGTAGCCCTCGACATGCGGCGGCCATCCGCCCGTGCGGATCACGAGGTTCGGCGCGTGCTGGTAGGTGCCAAGGCCGTGCGAGTGACCGCACAGCACGGTGATCTGCTGCGCCGGATGCTCGGCCGCGTACTGCGCGAGGACCTCACCCGTCGCGATGCACGTGAACCACGGCTGCCACGCCGGGCTCGACACCTCGCCGTCGTAGACACACGCGCCCGGGAACGGCGGCACGTGGGTCAGCACGAGGAGCTCGGGGGTATCGGGGACGGCCGCAAGCTGCTCGCTCAGCGTGCGGGCCTCCGCGGTGCCGAGCCGTTGCAGCAGCTCGAGCCGCGCCTCGCGATCGACCCGCGACTTCTTGAAGTCCTCGATCAGCTTCCAGTCCGAGAGCTGCACCGTCGACTCGAGATCGCCGCAGCGCGCGTCGCCCCAGCCATCGACGCCGACCATCACGACGCGCTCGGTGAGCTGCACCGGCCCCACCGCCGGCAGGTACGTCGCGCGATGACTCGCGCGCACGATATCGCCGCGGACGACGCGGATGTTCGACCGATAGTAGTCGTGGTTGCCGAGCACGAAGTACAAGGGCTTGCCGACGTGATCCGCGAGCTCGGCGATGTAGCGGTGCACCGAGTCGCCCTCGGCGATGTCGCCCGTGATCAACACGGCGTCGGGCTTCTCGGCCTTCACGCGGTCGTAGAACGCCTTCTTGGCGAGCGGCCGCAGGAAGTTGAGATGGATGTCGGTGAGCCACGTGGCTCTCACGCCGACGAGCGTACTACGGGCGGCGCATGTCCGACGAATGCCCGGTCTGCAAGAAGCACGAGCTCCGCAGCGCCGCGGAGCGTCAGACGCAGCTGCCGCTCGTTCGGCCTCCTCGAGGTCTACGTCTGCAAGGGCTGCGGGTTCGTCGAGTGGTACTGCGCGGATCCCGAGAAGATCCCGATCGGGCCGCACTTCATGACCGAGAGCATCGACTGCGGCGCACCGGCCGGCCCCTACCGCTAGGCGGCGACCAGAACCTCGCGCTTGTTGGTGTGGTCCGGCGAGCTGACCACGCCCTGCTTCTCCATCTCCTCGACGATCCGCGCGGCGCGGTTGTAGCCGATGCGGAGCTGGCGCTGCACCCACGAGATCGACGCGTTGCGCGTGGTCGTCACGATGTAGACGGCCTTGTCGTACATATCGTCGTCGCCCTTGCCGGATGGCATGCCGGCGCCGCCACCGTCGCCATCACCCTCTTCCTCGCGCGGCTTGAGGATGTCGAGGTTGTAGACCGGGCGCCCCTGCGTCTTGAGGAAGCTCACGACGCGCTGGATCTCGTTCTCGTCGACGTAGCAGCCGTGGAGGCGCTGCGGCGCCGCGCCGCGATCCGAGAACAGCATGTCGCCCGCGCCGAGCAGGGCCTCGGCACCGGACTGATCGAGGATCGTGCGCGAGTCGATCTTCGAGGTGACCGAGAACGCGATGCGCGACGGGAAGTTCGCCTTGATGAGGCCGGTGATGACGTCGACCGACGGCCGCTGGGTCGCGAGGATCAGGTGGATGCCGCAGGCACGCGCCTTCTGGGCGATGCGAGCCACGCTGGTCTCGACCTCCTTCGGCGCGCACATCATGAGATCCGCGAACTCGTCGATCACGACGACGATGTACGGCAGCCGGTGGGGCGGAGCGGTCACGATCTTCTCGCGCGCGTCGGCTTCCTCGGGCGAGTCGGCGGCGACGGCCTTGCCGATATCGTCCTCGAGCGCGAGCTGCGCGGCCTCGGAGAGCTGGCGCAGCTTGTCGGCCTCGAGCTTCGCGAGCTGCTTGCCGACCTTGTCGTTGTAGCCGCCGATGTCACGCACGCCCGCCTGCGCGAGCATGTCGTAGCGGCGCTCCATCTCCTCGACGGCCCACCGCAGCGCGAGGTTCGCCTTCTTCGGATCGGTGACGACCGGCAGCAGCAGGTGCGGGACGCCCTCGTAGATCGAGAGCTCGAGCATCTTGGGGTCCACCATGATCATGCGGACGTCTTCGGGGCTGCAGTGATAGAGCAGGCTCGTGATGAACGCGTTGACCGCGACCGACTTGCCCGAGCCGGTCGTGCCGGCGACGAGCAGGTGCGGCATGCGCGCGAGATCGACGACCGACGGCGCGCCCTCGATGTCCTTGCCGAGCGCGATCGGCAGCTTGGCGCGGCCCTTCACGAACGAGTCGTCGGCGAGGATCTCCTTGAGGAACACCTTCTCGCGCGACTTGTTCGGCACCTCGATGCCGACGGCTGCCTTGCCGGGGATCGGCGCGACGATGCGAACACGCAGCGCTTCGAGCGCGAGCGCGAGATCGTCGCTCAGGTTGACGATCTTGTTGACGCGAACACCAGGCGCGGGCGCGAACTCGTACATCGTGACGACCGGGCCGGGACGGATCGCGACGACGTCACCCTTGACGCCGTAGTTCTCGAGCGTCTGGGTCAGCTTCGCCGAGAGCTCGAGCATCGCGGACTTGTCGATCGTGTTCTGATCCTTGGCGTCATAGTTGAGTAGCTGGATCGACGGCAGCAGGTAGTCGCCGTCACCGAGCTTGATGAACGTCTGCTTACGCTCCGCCTCGGCCAGCTTCTCCTTGGCGGCCATCGTCGCCTTGTCTTGCGCCTTGAACTTCGGCTCGAAGATCACGGGGCCGGCGGCATCGTCGCGCTCCGCCGCGCTATCGCTCGCGCTGGCTTCCGTCACTGGAGGTGCCTCCGTACCGCGTGCGATCCGCTTGTGCTTCGGTGGCGCGGCGTCCGCCTCGACGGTGTCGCCGTCCTCATCGGTTGCAGGACCCGGGACGACGAGATCGATCTCCGTCTTCGCGGACTCCTTCTTTCGCTTCTTCCTGGTCTCGGGCGTCAGCTCGACGACCTCGATCGCCGACGGCTGCGTGCGCTCGATGATCATCGGCTCGGGGCCGTGCTCGTCGTCGCGCGCCTCGAGCACGTCCTCTTCTTCTTCCTCGTCTTCGTAGTCCTCATCGCGACCGCCACGCTCCGGGAGGATCGCGCGGAAGACATCTGCCCAGAACTGGGCGAACGCGAACGTCGCGGCGCGCATCGCGCGGCCAACCCAGCACATGCCGCTCCACATGAAGACGAGGACCTCGCGCATGCGAAGCGGTGTCGCGACGACGACCGCGACCACTAGCCCGAC
>JBKJUF010000163.1:0-8256 GCA_046590445.1 Kofleriaceae bacterium | reverse complement strand
CGTCACCGGATCGATGATGAAGATGCTGTCGTGGGTCTGGTCGAGCGTCAACCTGAACTGATCGAGCCGGGACTCGGCACGCCGGCGCTCGATTCCGACCGCCACGCTGTCCGCGATCGTCCCGAGTGCGCCCAGCTCGGCGTCCGACAGTGGGTGTCGAGCAAACATCGCCATCACGCCGACGACCCGTTCACCAAGCAGCAACGGATACCCTGCGAACGCCACCATCCCCTCACGGCGCGCCCACTCAGGATCGCCGACCCGCGGATCAGACGTCACCGTGTTGGTCAGGTGTGGGATGCGCTCCAGGGCGATCAGGCCGATCTTGAACGCACCGACGGGGATCCGGGCGTGTGGGCCGTCGACATGCGTGTACAGCCCCGCGCTCGCCTGCAGCTCGAGGACTGTCCCCGTCTCGTCGAGCGTCCAGATCCGTGCGAACGCCGCTCCGAGGTTCGTGACGACCGCGCCGGCACACGCCCGCAGCATTTCGGCGAGGCTCGCGGTGGCCGACACTGCCGCACCGATCTCGGCGCTCAGCTTCCACATCCGCGCCTGCTGGTTCAGGGTCTGGTCGACCCGCTTTCGCTCGGTGATGTCAGCGGCGATTCCCATGAAGCCAAGGATCTCGCCCGCCTCGTTGCGGCGCGCGCCGATCGAGAGCTCGACCGGCAAGCGCGAACCATCCTTGCGGATGTAGGTCCACTCACGCACGTCGGCGTTCCGGCGCCGCACCTTGGCGACCAGTGCTTCGAAGCCTGGCTTGACGACGATCCCTAGCTCGGCCGAGAGCTCCGCGGCCCGCGCTACGATCTCGGCCGGGTCGTGAACCGGTGGCCTCGTGCCGATCACTTCGGCAGCGGTGTAGCCGAGCATCTGCTCCGCTGCACGATTGAACTCGCGGAATACACCGTCCGGATCTGTCTCGATGATGGCGTAGTTCGCGCTCGACACGATGCTGTGCAGGCGCGAGCGCTCTTCGGCGATCGCGCGCATGCTGATCGCGAGCTCGGCTTGATTTGCGCGCATGCTCGTTACATCGCGAGCCGACGCAAAGAACACTCCCTCCTGGACGACGACGGCCCACGACAGGTCGAGCCAGCGCCCGTCCTTGTGGCGGAACCGGTGCTCGAAGTCCACCGTCGGCGTCGACTCGGTCAGCAGTCGGCGCGCCTCTCGGAGGGTTGGCTCGACGTCGTCGGGATGGACGAGCTCGGTGATCCGCACCGCACGGAGCTCCTCGGCAGACCAGCCTAGCAATCGCTGCCACGCGGGATTGCACTCCTGCATCCGCAGCTCCCCATCAAAGGTTGCGAACAGATCCGACGTGAGCTCGAAGAACACTCGGTGGTTCTCGAGCTTGTGGGTCCTGTGGGAGAGCAGGAGATTGCGGCGGCGAAGCTCGAGTTGAGCCACCACCTGTCCGGCGAGCATCGCCAGCAGCTCGACTTGCACCGGGGTCAGCTGTCGCGCCACGTGGTCGATCGTACACAGCGTCCCCATCACGAATCCGTCGTCGGTTCGCAGTGGAAAGCCCGCGTAGAACCGGATCGAGGGCTGCCCCGTGACCAGCGGGTTGTCGGCGAATCTCTCGTCGGACAACGCGTCGCCGACGGTCAACGGAGCGTCGCTCGCGACGACGTGTCCACAGAACGAGATGTCACGAGGAGTCTCGGGGGCGTCGAGACCGTATCGGGACTTGAACCATTGACGATCGGTATCGATCAGCGACACCAGCGCGATCGGCGTTCCTGCGATGTGCGCGGCGAGCTTGGTGAGGTCGTCGAACGCCGGCTCGGGACCGGTGTCGAGGATCTGGTAGTCGAGCAGCGCTTCGAGTCGCGCCGCCTCGTTCTGGGTGATCGGCGGGGTCTTCACAGGAGCAGCTCGTCGAATCGGTAGCCCGGTGACACTAGCATCCGCGGGCGGCATGGGCCGTTCCAGCCGGTGCGCGCCGGTGCGGCATCCCCACGCGTACCCTGACGGACCTCCTGTCCGCATGTGGCGTTCTTGTCGGGCATTCGATTCCCCGATGCGCGTCACGCCCTGCAGAGAGCGGGAGCCCGTCGCGCGCGCGATCTCACCCGCACCTTGCGGACCGTGCCGGCGAGTGGAGGCTACGGTCCTGATCGTGACCTCGATCCACCTCAGCCCTCCACGCGGCCGATGAGCTGGCTTCCCAAGCTGTTCGGTTCCGACGCCCCCTCGGAGTCTGCCGCGTTTCGGATCCCGCCCACCGTTCCTGCGGATCCGGCCGGTTTCTCGTCCGCACTATTCCAGAGTGTTGCGATGCGGATGGAGCGCGGCCACCGCCTCGAGCTGGTCGACAACGGACTCGTCTTTGACCGGCTCGAGCGCGAGATTCGCGGCGCGCGATCGAGTGTTCACATCGTGCTGTACATCTGGGAGGAAGGGAGAGCGTCGGATCGGATCGTCGCAGCCCTGCTCGACCGCGCGAAGGCAGGAGTGGCGTGCCGGCTCGTCATCGATGCGGTCGGCAGTCACGCCTTCCCCAAGGTGCTCCAACCCACGTTGATCGAGGGAGGCTGCGAGGTCCGGATGTTTCGACCCGCGATCGCGAGCACCGCACTCGCCCGCAACCACCGCAAGATCGTGATCGTCGATGGGACGCTCGCGATGACCGGGGGCTTCGGCGTCCGTGATTGCTGGGTCGGGAATGGCTGCGAACCCGGCGAGTGGCGCGATGCCAGCGTCGTTTTCTCGGGGCCCGCCGTGCAGTGGGCCCAGCAAGCGTTCGCGGAGAACTGGCAGGAGGCTGGCGGCGCGCTCCTCGCGGGCGTGGAGTTTCCTGTCGCGCCGATGAGTGGGGGGAGCGCAGCCGCATTCGTGTCGAGCACTGCGTCGCCAAGCGTGACCCGTGCCGAGCGGCTAGCTCAACTTGTGATCGCAACGGCGACGCAGCGGCTGTGGGTCGTGAACGCGTACTTCGTTCCCAGCGCGGTGATCCTGGAACAACTGGCGGCCAAAGCCGCCGAGGGTGTCGACGTGCGCGTACTCGTGGCAGGCCACCAGAGCGACTCGAAGGCCGCGTTCGGGTACCAACAGCTCACCTACGGCGAGCTGATCGAGCGCGGCGTCCAAGTCTGGGAATACCAGCAGAGCATGCTGCACGCCAAGACGATGGTGATCGACGGCCACCTCACGGTCATTGGATCGATCAACCTCGACCCACTCTCGCTCAACACGCTCGACGAGGTCGCACTCGTCGCCGACGACGCGGCGCTCGCGAGCGCGCTCGAGGCTACCTTCGTGGCGGACTGCGACCGATCCGTCCGCCAGACCCTTTGAGCCTGCGGATCCGCGATTCGGACCGAGGCGAAATCACGGGCCTCGCATTGGCCAAGTAGTCGTGGGCTGCTGCTTTGCAACTGGCTTCTTTGGCGGAGCTGCCTCGGTTGGCGGGTGCTTCTCAACCGTGGACGACGGATCGCCTTTCGAGTTGCAGGCGATTAGATCAGGAGTCCAAGAAATGAACGAAGCCAACTGCGTTCCGTCTACCAAGCCCTCAGGGCCTGACGGACGTCGGAGTGACGGCAGCCATGATGGCGCGAAGCGCGGTGGTGAGCGCAGCATCCGACGGCACCGAGTTGAACGCGACCTGGAGGCGGCACGGCGTTTCATCGTCGTTGTAGAACACGATGCTCGAGATCCGGTAGCCGCCACGACCGACCGGCGTCGGCAGATCCACTGCCTTCGTCATGGCTGCTCGTTCGCGCTCGATCGCGCTCACGTCGAGATCGGGCTTGCACGCGATCATGATCGAGCCGACCTGCTCGGTTCCCTGGAGGAGCGAGCACATCGCGCCGCGCGGCAGTCCCGCGAGCGCCTCGTCCTTTACCTCGGTCGCGCCGTGCGTCTTGGCGGCGAGCTCCGCCGTCACGATCTTCGCGCAGGTTGGCCTGAGCTCCTCTGCCGTCATCGCGACCGGAGTAGGAGGTGGCTCCGCAGGCGTGGGGGGCCGCGCGGGCATTGGCGCAGCTGCGGGTGTGGTCGCGGCCGGGCTGGCGCCCGGTTGTGGCGCGTCCGACTCCTTCTTCTTGCAACCAAAGACGGCGAGCAACACGGCGAGATGGGTGATGTGGCGCATGCGGATTCATACTAGGGACCACGGCTCCGCGCCGATCTTTGGATATACGTTCTCGCCGGCCTCAGATTCTTTGGCGTGAAACGACGAAGCGACCGGAACCGTGTGTGGTGCTCGAGGATCCGTGCTTAGCCCTCGGTGGCCTCGAGGATGTCGGTCGCGTTCCAGTGCACGGCATCCTCGGCGAGCGCGCGAAGCAGCGCGTCGAATGTTGCTGCGGAGGCGGGTGCCGCCGTCTCTCGCCACTCGGGTGAGAGTGCGAGACGGGCGCGCAATGCCGCGGTGAGCAGGTCGATCCAGGTCGGTGGGGTGAACGTGAAGTTGAGCGAGAGCGCATCCGTGGTCGCGCTCGTCGCGTGCCACATGCCGCGCGGCACGAACAACAGCGAGCCGGGCTCGAGCAAGATCTCGCGAACATCCGCGGGGAGGCCGTCGAGCATCGGCATGCGCGCGTACGAGTGCAGCTCCGCGTCCACGCGCTGGCCAACCGTGTGACGCGTCATCGGCCGTTCGACGTGCGCGTTCGGCGCGAGCCACCATGTCTTCGTGCCATGAACTTGCAGCACGAAGTTCACGTTCTGATCGAAGTGCCACGCCGTCCCTCTCGCCGCGGGCGTCGCGTACACGAGGCACCGCTGCTGGGTCAGCGCCGAGAGCCCGAGGTCCGATCGGATGGTATCGAGCCACGGCACCAGCGGTGGAGCGTAGCGAGCCACGTCGTCGAACAGGAGGCCCATGCCGTTCGCGAACAGCTTGCGCGCGTCCTGCCGCGACACCGAGACCGCGTGCGACTCGTCCCGTACGTCGGGCAGGTGCGCTTGCACCACGTCCGGCCAGATCTGCAGCAACGCGTCGAGCGACGCGACGAGCGGAAGCGCGGTCAGCTCCGCGATGGATTCGCGTAGCCCGTGCGCCACGAACGGCTCATTCCGCGCGAAGCACGTGGCGAGCTCGGTAGTCGCGTCGGGATGAGTCAGCGCAGCGAGACCAGGTGCCATGCTCCAAGCTGCCACGGTTCCGATCCACAGGCGGGCTCCAATGATCGAGCGGCGGCAAACCGACTCCATCCGAGGCAGCACGGCGCCGCCCGCCAGATCATCGTCAAGCGGCGCGTGCAGGTCCAGACTTCTGCCTGACCCAACGCACCGTCGCGGCGAGCGCGTCGTCGAGCGGCGTCAGGGGCACCTCGCCGAACCGGGCGCGGTACTTCGAGCCATCGAGTAAGATCGGATCGGTCCACAGATGGCCGATGTCGGAGACCGCGCCGACCGTTGCATCGAATTTTCCGACGACCGCGAGTGGCCAGCCGTGGATTGCCGTGGCGCGTGGCTTCGCACCCACCTGCGCGTAAATGCACTCGATGAACTTGCGCGGCGTCGTCTGCAGACCGGGCAGATGGAACACCTCGGCATCGCACCCCGGCGCGACCGCGATCTCGACGAGCGCGCGGGCCGCATCGGGCATGAAGACAAACTCGACATCGGCGTCGAGCACGCCGGGCCACAGCGTGCGCCTGTTTTTTAGCGCCGCGTAGATGGGGCGCGCGGTCAGGGTCGTGACGCTCGGGCCGTAGAACTCCGGCAATCGGATCAGAGCGTGGCGAATGCCGGCGTCGCGGATTGCTTGCTCCATGCTCGCGCGCAATTCACCGCGGCGGGAGGTCGGATTGGCAGCACGCGACTCGTCGATACGCTCGCCGCGACCACCGGGGCCGTAGATCCACACATTCGCCGGAAAGATCAGCCGGGCACCGCTGGTACGCGCACCCTCGATCGCTGCCTCGAGGAGCGGCCGAAACGTCTGAAGCCATGACGCGAGCGGCGGATTCACGCAGTACGCCGCGGCGTCGGCGCCCGCCATCGTGCGGCTCACATCCTCGGCGCGTGTTGCGTCACCGACCACCGTCGTGACCTCCGCCGGAAGATCCGCCCGCGCAGGATCGCGGACGAGCGCCACGACCGCGTGACCGGCGGCAAGCGCGGCATCGACGACGTTGCGACCGAGGCCACCCGCTGCACCAAGAACCGCCAGCTTCATCGCTGGATCATCGCACGCGTTCCGATCCCGCATATCGAGATCGCGCCCCACGGCGATTCGCCCTGGCAGCGCTCGGCGGTCAGCGTTCGTCAGCCTTCGAACGCGTCCGTGGTCAGCCATTAGCCCACGAGACGCGAAGCGAGCCTCGCCCGTCAGATAGGACGACAGTGGGCCAACTCCGCAGCGCGTTCGTCAGGCTCCGGTAGCGCGCCGATCGGGGAATAGCTGGCGCACGTGCCACGTCTGCAGGTGGAGGCGTCGGCGAATCTGCTCGTCGGCGCGGCGCACGAAGTACGAGACCATCACGCCCGCACCGACCAGCACCGGGACAAAGACCGCGCCGCGCATGGTGCCGGACGTGCCCGCCGATCGCGCGATAAGATCGGTGTGGATCATGAGGCCTTGGCCGGGCAGCGGCGTCGTTGTCGGTGAGAGCCAGCCGAGCGTCTCGGCCGCGAGCGGGCCAAGCACGGCCATCGACATCAGCGCCCACAACGCGAGCGCTGATTGCCGCGAGCCCAGCAGCGGATTCGCGGCGAGCGCGCCGGCGATCACCGCCGCCATCCCGGGTGCGACGAGCGTCGGCGAGAACATGCGCGCCACGATCACGACGATCGGCGTGAGCGCGATCGCGATCCACCACGGCGAGAGCGAGCGACTTCGCCGTGCTGCGACAATCACGACGGCGAACGCGCCTGCAACCGCGATCGCGAGCGCGCGGCCTTCGCCGGAAGCGATCAGCCCCGGCAGGAAAACGAAGAACGCGAGCAGGCCCCACAACGCACCGCGGGCATTCGCGCGCACGCGTTGGAACGCGTCGTCCCGCAGCTCGTGATCGACCTCGGGCGGCGTGATCGCCGGCGGCTCGAGCATCAACCGCGAGATCAGATCGCCGGCGGCGACGAGCTCCGGATCGAGCGCGAGGGCGCGACCGGCTTCACGCATCGCGATGCTGCGCTGCTCTGGTGCGGTTCCGTTCGCGAATGCCGCTTCTGCGGTCGCCAGATGCGCCACGGCGAGGTCACGGCGCATCGCGCTGTCACGATCACCATCGAGATAACGCTGCACACCCTCGGCAAGCGCGCGTGCACTTGCGAGGCGATCGCCTCGTTGCGCGGCAGTCGCACGATCCGCGAGCACACTCAGCTCGGGCGGGACATCGCGGTCACGCTCCAGGATCTCGCGCAGCACGACACCAAGCGAGTACACGTCGACACGCGCGTCGATGTCGGACTCGCCGCGCGCTTGCTCGGGAGCCATGTAGCCCGGCGTGCCCAGCACGGCGCCGCCGCGGGTCTCGAGGTCGCTGCCGTCGTCGATATCGTCGAAGGTGTCGTCGTCGCCGACCACCTTCGCGACGCCCCAGTCGATCACGTAGACCTCGCCGAACTCGCCGAGGATGATATTGTCGGGCTTGAGATCGCGATGCACGACGCCGTGCACGTGCGCGAGCTCGACAGCAAGGCAGACATCCGCGAACGCACGCAGGAGCCGCTGGAGTTTGATGTCGCTGGCCCGCACGAGCTTGGACAGTGTCTTGCCGGCGAGCTTCTTCATCACGAAGAACGGCCGACCCTTGCTATCGCGGCCGAGCTCGTGCACGGAGGGGATCGCCGGATGCTCGAGGCGGCCTTGAATGCGGGCTTCGCGAAGGAATCGTGCGACGGCGCGATCGCTCGGCGTGCTATCGCGGATCGTCTTGATCGCGACGCGCCGGCCGAGCTGGCGATCGAACGCATCGTGCACCTCGCCCATGCCGCCGTGGCCGAGTGAATCGCCGACCTCGTAGCGCAGCGGCGTTGCCGACGCGTCACCGGGGCCGCGCTGCGAACGATCACCCACGGTATCCGACTCCGATGACATCCCGGCATCGTAACTCAGCGCTTCGGGCGAAGTCCGTGCTTGTCGAGCACGCGCAACAAGTAGACACGGTCGAGCTCGGCCGCGCGCGCGGCTTGCGTGATGTTCTGCCCGTGTGCCGCGAGGAGCTTCGCGCAGTACACGCGTTCGAAATCGTCGACCAGCGCAGCCTTCGCCGTCTTGAACGGGACGTCGACATCGATCGCGGCGGCAACCGCGGGCAGCGTCGGCTGCTCCTCGCGCAGCGACGGGAT
>JBKJUF010000151.1:0-4163 GCA_046590445.1 Kofleriaceae bacterium | reverse complement strand
CCGCCGGCTTCATGCTCGGCAAGGATCTGCTGATCATCACCGGCGCGCTCGTCGGGTCGAGCGGCGCGATCCTCTCGTACATCATGTGCCGCGCGATGAACCGATCGATCTGGAACGTGATCTTCGGCGGGTTTGGCGCGGCGCCTCCGAAGGCCGCAGCGGGCGGACCGGCGAAGCCCGCCGGCGAGGTCCAGGAGATCGACGCGGTCACGCTCGCCGACGCCCTCAGGGTCTCGAAGTCCGTCGTCATCGTTCCCGGCTATGGCATGGCGGTCGCGCGAGCGCAGCACGCGGTTCGCGAGATGACGGACATCCTGCGCAAGCAGGGCGTCGAGGTGCGGTTCGCGATCCACCCGGTCGCCGGTCGGCTCCCCGGTCACATGAACGTGCTGCTCGCCGAGGCCAACGTGCCGTACGACATCGTCCTCGAGATGGACGAGATCAACGGTGACTTGCCAACGACCGACATCACGATCGTGATCGGCGCGAACGACATCGTCAATCCCGCCGCCGAGGACGATCCGACCTCACCGATCGCCGGCATGCCGGTGCTCCAGGTCTGGAAGTCCAAGCTCGTGATCGTCAACAAGCGCAGCCGCGCGGCCGGCTACGCTGGCATCGACAACCCGCTGTTCTACAAGCCGGTGACGAAGATGCTGTTCGGCGACTCGAAGGACGCGATCGAGAAGGTCGTCGCTGCGCTCAAGGCGTAGCGCGCCGGCGGCGCAGCAGCACGAGCCCGACGACGATCACCATCCAAGCGCTCGGGTGTCCCGGCGTGTTGCAGCCGCAGCCGCCGTCGCCGTCGCCTTCGCCGCCGCCGGGATCGGTGCCGGCATCGCCGCCGCCGAGCAACAGGAGATGTGCGTCGCGATTCCTCGCGCGTACGAGGGCGCGGGTCAGCTCTTCTGCGCGCTGGCGGGCTTGGTCTGGCGTGCCTGCATGGGTACCAGCGAGATCCCTTCAGCGCTTCCAGAGGATGCGCTGACTCACGCCGGCTACGCCGTCGAGTACGTAGTCGTTGCCGCCGTCGTCCTCGATCACGAGGCCCGCGCCGAACCGTTCGACGAGCATGTCTTGCACGTCGTCGACCCAGCCAGTCGAGGCGACGAACGTCCTCAGCTTCGGCATCCCGACGAACGCGTTCGCGTGAGCCGGCGTGATCCGCTCGCGGTTCCACTCGAGGATCTCGAGCTGGCGGCCGAGCGGTGAAGCAGCGAGCTCCTCGGCGACCTTCGCCGACGCGCCCGGTCCACCGAGCGCGAGGTGGGTGACCGCGCGCAGCGCCGAGGACGCGATCACCGCGCGCACGCCGCTATCGCCGAGCATGAGGCCGAGCCGGAGCTCGCGGACCCCGGTCAATCGGGGTGCGGCGCCAACGACCTTGCCGACGAAGCTGCCCCCAGTATCCGGCGACCACCCGAGCACGCCCAGCCGCCGCACGCGCTCGATGCCAGGAACGTCGAGCAGCTTCGCCAGTAGCCTGGGCTCTTCACCGAGCTCGAGGTCGATCACTGGCTCGTTCGCGAGGATGTCTGCGAGCGCCTGGGGCGTTGGCGATCCGTCTGCCGAGGCCGGCGATAGCGCGCGCACGAACCCGCGATGAAATTCCCACTTGGTTTGCTTGCCGAGCGCCTTCATCGGCTTGGTCCACTGCGCAGAGTGCTTCGAGTGCAGCTCGCGGAAGCGATCCCAGAGTGGTTTGCTGCGCGGATCCTCGCGCTCGGGTTTGTTGCCACGTGCAGCGAGCTCGCACTGCACCGCGATGAAGTCGCCGCGTGAAACGCCGTGCGCCGACAGCAGATCCGCGTACACCCGCCGCGCGTGATCGTCGTCGGGATTCGCGAGCACGTCGTCGAGGAGCGCACGCAGCTTCGCGGGATCGGGCGCGCTCGCACCAAGCTTCCCCGGCTTCGCGGCGGCCTTCGCCGTCTGCTTCGCGGGAACCTTCGCGCTCGCAGGCGATTTGGTCCTGGCCTTGACCTTGACCCTGGCCTTGGCCTTGGTCTTGGCCTTGGTCGCCATCAGCGCACCAGCTTCTTGATGATCGCGAGGGCTTCCTCGACGTGCTTGCCAAACCGGATCGTCGAGTCGAACTTGTGGCGAACCACGCCGGCCTTGTCGAACACGAACGTCACGCGGCCGGGCATGCCGAGCGGACCGCGGACGCCCCACGCGTTGGCGACCTTGCCACCGGCGTCGGTCAGTAGCGTGTACGGCAGGCGATTCGTGCGCTTGAAGCTCGCGTGCGAATCGGCGTCGTCACGCGACACGCCGATCACGTCGGCCCCAGCTGCGACGAAGTCCTCGTGGTGATCGCGGAACGAGCACGCCTCCTTCGTGCAGCCGTAGGTGTCGTCCTTCGGATAGAAGAACACGACGAGTGGCTTGCCGACGCGCGCGCGGAGCTGCACGGGGCCGGCTTCGCCGACGAGGGTGGTCTCGGGCATCGCATCGCCCGTCTGGAGGTCAGGCACGCGCGCATCATCGCACGCGTCGACACCTCGATCACGCGCACGATCACGAGTCGCGCGACCACTCAGCCGAAAGCCGCGGTCGCTGCGAGCGCGCCGGCACCGGCGCCGATCACGAGGATCCCGACGAGCATGACGCGCTTGCCGAGGGCCATGCCGCCGACGCCGATCGCGAGGCCGGTCTTGACGATCGTGTTGACGGCGATCGCGATGGCGATGGCGATCGTCGCGATCAGCGGCGCGAGCCCGCCCTTCGCGAGCTTCGCGGAGGACAGCGTGACAGCGTCGACGTCGGTGGTGCCGCCGAGCGCCGACGCGAGGAAGATGCCCTGATCCCCGGCGTAGACCTGGGCGGCCTTCATCGCGAGCAGGACGAGCGCGAACACGAGCGTGACCTTGATGGCGCTGCCGAGCTCGAAGGGATTCTTGAGCTCGAGCTCGGCGGCCTCGCCGCCGGTGCGGCGGAACGTGAGCAAGAGCCCGAGCAGGGCGGCCGCGATCATCGCGCCGAGCGGGATCGCGAGCGTGCGGAGGAGCTCGGGATGGACGAGCGCGACGAGCACGGCGACGCGGCCGAGCATGATGGTCCACGCGATCGCGATCGCGCCGGCGGCGACCGGGGCGAGACGCGGGTCGGCCTTGGTGCGGTTCGCGAAGGACAGCGTGACCGCGGTCGACGACACGAGGCCACCGAGCGCGGCGCCGAGCAGCAGCCCACGGTGGGCGCCGAGCAGCTTCATCGCGACGTAGCCGATGAACGACAGCCCCGAGATCGTGACGACGAGCAGACCGAGCGTGCGCGGGTTGAGCGCACCGAGCGGACCGAGGTCGCGGTCGGGCAGCATCGGCAGCACGATCACCGCGACGATCAGAAACTTCAGCGTCGCGTAGAAGTCCTCGCGGGTGACCCGCGCGGCGGTCGCGTGGAACCACTGCTTCGAGCCGAGCAGGAAGGTGAGCGCGACGCCGAGGCCGGCGACCAGGATCAAGCGGTCCGCCATCGGCTCCACGACACCGCGGCTCGTCGCGAGCGCGCCGATCAGGTACGTCGCGATCACCGAGACCTCGGTCGTCATGCCGTGGTCGACGTCACGCCGGATGTCGGCGGCATAGGACACCGCGACCAGCGCAAACACGCCGAGCAGCGCGACGAGCGGGATCCACATCGATGCCGGCTCGAGCAGCGTGGCCAGCGCGCCGACCAGCGCGAAGATCGGATACGTGCGAATCCCACCGAGCTGTGCACCGCCACGATCTGGCTTGGTCTGCTCGCGCTCGAGACCGACGAGCAACCCGACGGCGAGCGCGGCCGCCAGCGCGAGGTGTGTCTCGTAGGGCTCCACGCGACGAATATGGTACGAATCGCGCCCATGTGGCAGCCGCCCGAGCGCATCAAGCACGAGCTGCCGCTCGCGACCTGGCCCACGGCGCAGCAGGCGGCGGGCGCGCAGCTGTTCGAGCCGCTCGAGCTCGGTCCCCGCACGGCGTGCATGCGCACGTGGGTGCCGGCGATGGTGCCGTGGCGCGCGACCGAGGACGGTTTCGTGACGCCGGACGTGATCGACTGGTATCGCCGGTTCGCGGAGGGCAGGCCGGGCGTGCTCGTCGTCGAGGCCACCGGCATTCGCGACATCCCGTCGGGCCCGCTGCTCCGGATCGGCCACGATCGGTTCGTCGATGGCTTGCGCC
>JBKJUF010000137.1:0-8951 GCA_046590445.1 Kofleriaceae bacterium | reverse complement strand
CGCCACCGCGCTCGGGCATCGCATGCGGCACGGCCTGGTAGGTCGGGCCGGCGGGGAAGCCATTCGACGCGCAGAACGCGGCGGTGCCGGGTGAGGACCGACCCATCCGCGAGTTGTAGAGACACTCGAGGTTCTTCGTCGGCTGCCCCTGCGCGAACACCGCGTCGATGCCGCGATACTTCTGCGAGAAGTAGAACATCGAGTCGAAGCGGCCGAACTTGCCGGCGGCGTCGGTGCCGCCGAACGTGTAGCTGCCGATCAGCTCGTCGTTGCCGTCGAAGCCTTCACCGAAGATGAAGAAGTTCTGCTTGCCGAGCGCCGCAGCCTTCGCGCGCATCGCGTCGGTGAAGTCACCCCAGAAGCCGCGCATGTTGCGCGCGATCTCGGGGCGATCGATGTGCTTGACCGTGTCGATCCGGAAGCCATCGAAGTCCGCGACCTCGATCCAGTACTCGAACGACTTGATCAGCGCGAGCTTGGCGTCGGGGTGATCGGTGTTGATGTCCTTGAGGCCACCCGGGAAGTCCCCCAGGGTCTCCTGCTCGCGAACGAACTCCTTCGAGTAGTCGGCCTCGCGCCACCACACGTAGACGCGCCCCTTGCGGTTGTACCAGCTCGGATCGTCGAACCACGCCTTGTCGTCGGGCCACCCGAACCACGACGGCGGGCGCGGCGGCGGCGTGCGGTTCTGCTCGGGCCAGTCGGTGAACCGGACGTCCGCGGCGCCCGAGAACCCGAGCGAGGTCCAGCCCTGGATGCCGCGCGGGTCGTAGTCGGGATCCCACTCGATGATCCGCTCGAGGTACCCGCTGCCGTTCGCGCAGTAGACCATCTCGTCCGCGCTGCACGCGCTCGGGTTCTGCTGGCAGATCTGCAGGCAGGTATGCGAGAAGCCGCCGCCGAACACGGTGTCGTCGGGCTGACCGTTGCCGTTGATGTCGTAATAGAACAGCTGCCCCATGTGGTTCGTGACCACGTCGAGGATCACGAGCATCCCCTTGGCGTGCGCCTTGTCGACGAGCTCGCGCAGCTTCGTGATGTCACCGAAGTGCGCGTTGGGTCGCAAAAAGTCCTGCGTCCAGTAGCCGTGATAGCTCGCGAACCCGGCGTCCTCCTCGGTATTCTTGACGACCGGCGAGATCCACAGCGCGGTGACGCCGAGCGTCTCGAGGTAGTCGAGTCGGTCGATCACGCCCTGCCAGTCACCGCCGTGATAGCGGCCGGGCACCGACGGGTGGACGTTGATGTCGTTGTTCGGATCGCCGTTCTCGAAGCGGTCGATCATGATCTGGTAGATGACCTGATCGCGCCAGTCGACGTTGGCATTGCTCTGGTGCGGCCGGTCCGCGGGGTGATCGAAGTCCGACGCGCCACCGCAGGCGCCGGTGGCAGCGACGCCAGTGGCAACGACAAGCGCGAGGGTAGCGAGGCGCGTGGACATTCGGGTCATGAGGAGCACGATTCGTGCCCCAGCACCCCGTCGAGGATCAACAGGTTATTGCTCACCCGCGGGCGCAGGCCGGCGCGGGCGTTGCCGAACGCAACGGCGCTGCCGCCTCGGCGATTCCCTTTGACCCGCCGGGGGGCGCGAGCTACCCCCAAGCGATGGGTGCAAGGCCGGCGCAGCTCGCGTGGTGGGTCGTGCGCCACGTGTTGCGAGCGGTGTGGGTCGCGGCGATGGTGGCAACGCCGCTGTTCGGGTTCTGGCTCGCGTCGTCGCTCGCCGCGTACCAGAACGCCACGCAGTGGTTCGCGCTCCTCGTCGGGCTGCTGCTGTTCCCGATCCTGCCCGTCGGCTGGGAGCTGGTCCACGCGTGGCGGATGCGCCGGCAACCCGAGCGCAAGGCGATCCTGACGCGGCTCGATCGGCTCGTGCTGCGCACGCTACTCGTCAACGGGCTGTTCCTCGCCGGGATGCTGTACTTCGCGCACGGCACCGCCTTCCGCGCGCTCGCGGTGCGCGGCGACTGGATCCTCGACGGTCACGACGGTCCGATCGCGCGCACGATGCGCGGCTGGTTGCTCGGCTTCGCAGACCGCCTCGATCGGCGCACCGCGGTCGACGACGATCGCTACGGCGATAGCGATCAAGCGCCCGATCCGTGGGAGATCAAGCCGACCGTGAACAAGCCGACGACCGGCGAGCCGACGCCGGCGGGTGATCCGACCGCACCACGCGATCCGTCGGCGTGGCCCCTGCCGGTCGCCCCCGATCCCGCGGTGGTCGCGATGCCCGAGGAGGCACAGGCGAGCATCGCCACGGTCGGCGCGTATCTCGCGACGCGATTCACCGACAAGCAGCAGCTCGTCAAGGCGATCCACGACTACGTCGTGATCCGCATGCAGTACGACGACGCCGCGCTCGCGAAGATCGAGGCGAAGGACTACGCGAACACGCCGTCACAAGAAGCCGAGGCGGTGTTCGCGCGCCGCGCCGCCGTGTGCGCCGGGTACGCGCGGCTGATGGTCGCGCTCGGCAAGGCTGCCGGCGTCGAGATCGCCTACGTCACGGGCTGGATCCGCGACGCCGACCGCCGGCTCGCCGTCGACGATACCGGCGTTCCCGATCTCGCCGGCGTGCGGCACGCGTGGAACGCGGTGAAGCTCGACGAGCGCTGGTATCTGATCGACGCGACCTGGGACGATCCGACGGGCGGCAAGCCGACGACGACGTACCTCTTCACGCCGCCGGAGCTGATGGCCTATGACCACCTGCCCGAGGACTCGGCGTGGCAGCTCGTCGCCGATCCGATCTCGCTCGGCGACTTCGTGCGGCAGCCGCTGCTATCGCCGTCGATCGGCGAGTACGGCTTGCGCCTCGTCGAGCCGACGCGCTCGCAGATCAGCGTCGATGGCGAGGCGACCATCGTGCTCGACAACCCACGCGGCGCCGCGATCAGCGCGGTCGCGCGGCGCGATGGCGAGCCAGCGAGCGACGCGAGCACCAAGACCCGCTGCAAGGTCGCCACCGCCGCGAACCAGACCCGGATCACGTGCGATCTGCCGGACGGCGAGTTCGAGATCAAGATGTTCGCGGCGCACGCGGCCGCGACCCAGGCCGTCGACGGCTACTCGCTGGCGTACGTGGGCTCGATCCTGGTCAACAGCCACTGACGGATGCGCACCTCCACGCACATCGTCGGTGTGGCCCCCCATGGCCTGCGGGCGTGCGCTAAGATGACGTGGTGCCCACGTCGGCAACCGGCAAGAGCGAGCTCTCGGTGGATGTTCCGCTGCAGCAACTGATCGAGGCGAACCGTCGTCTCGACGAGCTCGGTACCGCACGCGTGATCGCCGACGCGGCCGAGGCCGTGCACAAGGCGCAGACCGGCGGCAAGCCGCTTGGCACGCTGTCACCACAGACGATCGTGGTGCAGTCCACCGGCCAGGCCAAGCTGGTGGTGCCGGGGCAACGGTCGGTTGCATACGCCGCACCCGAATGTCTGCGCGGCATGTCCGGCGATCGGCGCTCCGACGTGTTCTCGCTCGGCGTGCTGCTCTGGGAAGCGCTTGCCCACGCTCGGCTGTTCGAAGGCGCGACCGACGACGCGATCCGGGCCGCCGTGCTCGCCGGCGAGATCAGACCGCCGTCGGAGAGCAACGCGAACATCCCGCCCGAGCTCGACGCGATCTGCAAGAAGGCGCTCGCGCCTGATCCCGTCGATCGCTACCAGAGCGCGAAGGTGATGGCCGCCGAGATCTCGGCCGTCCTCGACGACGCGGGATATCCAGAGGACACCGTCGGGATCGCGCGCTACCTCGCGCACGACATCGCGCTCGTCCCCAGGCCGCCCGTGCTACCGGTGCAACCTGCGGCGCGCCCTGGTTCGCAGACCATGCAGGGCATCTCGCCGATCCGCGAGCTCGAAGCAACCATGCGCGTGAAGGCGTCGGCCGCCCCCGTCGAGGCCAGCCACACGTTGACCGGCACCCCGACCGATCCGGCACGCGCGAAGACGCCGACCGGTGACCCGGCACGCGCGAAGACGCCGACCGCGCCGCCTGCCCAGTCACCGCGTGCAAAGTCGTCGACCGAGCCGCCTCGCGCGCAGTCGTCCAGTTCACCACCGCCGAGCACGCTGCCCGCGTGGGCCACGTCGCGTCCTGCGTCGTCGAGCACGCCACCTCCGGAGGCGAGCCCCATGCCCGCCTCCGACCCGGCCTCGACGCTGCCGGGCATACCGCAGATGTTGACCAGCCCATCGGTCCCGGTCGCCACCGAATCGCCGCCGTCGAACAAGACCGCGATCATGGGTTCGATGTCGGACGCCGAGCTCGTGCTGCCTTTTGTCGTGGCGCCCGGATCCCTGACGAGCGGACCGATCGGCAGGAAGACCGAAGTTCATGGTTCGCACTCGCTCGCCGACCGGCTCGCCGCGCTCAGCACGCCGGTACCCGGATCGATCGCAGGCTTGCCCGCGCTCCCTCCGGGTGCCGATCCGCCCTCCGCGAAGCCGACGATCGCGAATGCCGAGACGGTCGCGACGCCGATCTTGACGTCGTCCGAAGCGCCGTCCGGGGTGCAGTCCGGGGCGCAGTACGGGGTGTCGCCCGCGGCCGAGACCGCCGCGAGTGCCGGGGTCGCCGCGACGGTGACCAGTGGCGAGGCGATCCCACATCCCGCCGCCACCATCTCGTTGCCGAACCGGCGTGCCGGGACCCAACCAGGTGGCAAGGGCGACATGCTCGGCGGCTGGGGCTGGGGTACCGGACCTCACGAAGCGATCGCGCTGCCAGATGCCGACGTCGACAGCCTCTATCACGACGACATCCAGAGCCAGGCGACCCGCAAGCGCCTCGTGATGGCGATCGGCGGCGCCGCCGCGGTGGTCCTCCTGATCGTGATCGCCGCCTTCGCGTTCGGTGGCTCGAGCGACAAGCAGGAGAAGGTCTCGGCGAAGCCCACCGACAACGCGAACACGGTCGACTGGAGCGCACCCACCGAAACCGCTCCGGCAGTTGCGCCACCCGAGCCTGCGGCACCGGCGAGCACCGAGCCTGCTGTGGTCGACCCGGCGACGACGTCGGCCGACGCAGCCGCGATCGGCGAGCCGCAACCCGAGGCCGTCGTCGAGCCGCTCCGGCCCGAGCCCGCGATCGTCGAGCCGGCCAAGCCCGAGCCGCCGAAGCCCGAGCCGGCCAAGCCCGAGCCTGTGAAGATCGCGAAGCCCGAGCCCAAGGTCACCAAACCCGAACCCGTGAAGCCCGAGCCCAAGGTCACCAAGCCCGAGCCCAAGGTCACCAAGGTCACACCGAAGCCGGAGCCCAAGACGTCGTCATGGGATCCGTTGAAGCCCAGGGGCGAAAAGCAGCCCGCGCAGAAGCGAACCGAGGCCAAGCCGATCGATCCGTACGCCGAGCCCAGGAAGCCTGCGAAGGTCGATGCCGCTGCTGCCTACAGGACGGGGCTCCAGCAGTTCGCACGTGGCGATAGCAGCGCCGCAATGTCGACCTTCCGGTCCGTGCTCGCCTCGGACCCGTTCTTCGCGCCGGCGCATCGCGGCCTCGGCATGGTCTACGAGAAGCTCGGCAAGAAGGGCCAGGCACGCAACTCGTTCCGCCGTTACCTGCAGCTGTCGCCGACGGCGGGCGACGCCGAACAGATCCGCGATCGCATGGGGCGCCTCTGAGATGATGCGACCGCTCGTCGCCATGCTCGCCGCGCTGACGCTCGTCACGAGCCTTGGCGACGTGCGTGCCGACGGCGAGAAGGTGCTCGTGCTGCGGAGCGAGGGCCGGGTCGACGGCAAGGCGCGCGGCAAGATCGAGGCGGCGGTCCTCAAGCTGGCGAAGGCGTCCAGTGCGGCGACGCGCGGCGATATCACGTATGGCGAGGCGGCCGCCGCGGTTGGCTGCAAGCCCGAGGAAGCGGCATGCAAGGCTGAGGTCCTCGGCATGCTAGCGGTCGACGAGATCGTCACGATCACGGCGGTCGGCAAACCGGGCGGGCTCGAGGTCTCGGTACGCCGCATTGGCAAGGGCGGCGTGACCCGGACGGCGATGACGGTCGTCCCCGTCGACAAGGCCGATCAGCTCGAGGCGATCGGGCCGCTGTTCGGCAAGGAGCCCGCGCCCATCGCGATCCCGGTGACGCCGCCTCCGCCGGCGATCACCACCGTCGAGCCACGTCCCGAGCCCACGCCGCCCGAGCCGACGCCGTTGCCACCACCGGCCGCCGTGCAGGAACCCACACCGTCGGTGGTGACGACGCCACCGCCGAGCGAGCCGCAGGACGCCCGCTCGCACCCGAGCAGCCGGCTGCCCAAGCTGGGCATGGTCGGCGGCGGCGCGATGTTCGTGGTCGGCCTGGTGTTCTGGGGCTCGGCGGCAAGCGTCGAGGGCGACATCGACCAGGCGCCACGCCAGACCAAGGAGCAGCTGCTGAAGCTCCAGGATCTCGAGCAGCAGGCCGATGACTACGCGGCCGTCGGCAACCTGCTCGTGTTGACCGGCGTGGTCGTCGGTGGCGTCAGCACGTACTTCTTCCTCAGGGGACGCAAGCGAGGTGGCTCGACCGCCCGCATCACGCCGACCGTGCTCGGCGACGGCGCGGGGATCGCGGTCACATTCGGAGGTTCGCCATGAAGATCGTCGTCATCTGGATCACGCTGATCGGCCTCGCGATCGCAACTGCCAGCAGCTGCTCGGTCAAGCACCCGAGCGAGCAATACGCGTGCGAGACCCAGGCCGACTGCGAGGCCCTCGGTGAGGGCCGGGTCTGCAGCGACGGATTGTGCGTGGTGCCGGGCGGCGGCAAGCTCGACGCTGGCGTGGTGATCGACGCCGCGAAGCGGGACGCCGCGATGCCCGACGCATCGGTGTGCCCTGCCGGTTGCACGTCGTGTGACCACCAGCGGATGGAGTGCGTGGTCGACTGCTCGATGAGCCCGAATGGCTGCTCGACGCAGATCGTGTGTCCGGTTGGCTGGGCGTGCACGATCAAGTGCAACGTCGCCAACTCTTGTCGTAACGGCGTCAACTGCCTGATGTCGACGGCCTGCAATGTCGAGTGCAGTGGCAACAGCTCGTGTCGCAACGTCGCGTGCGGTACGGGCCCGTGCAAGGTCGGCTGCACCGGCACCAACTCGTGCCGCGGCATCTCGTGCGGTGCGTCGTGCGCGTGCGATGTCACCTGCCCGCAGGCCGCACTCTGCGATAACGTGATCTGCACGTCGCTGCAATGCGACACGTTCGACGGCGGCTGCACGTCCTCGCGCACCGGCTGCGAGACCTGCCCCTGACGACGCCTGACGTTCCCGACCAGTCGACCCGCGTGACTAACGGTACGTCGAGCTGTTGAACCACCACTCGGCCTGGAAGCCGAGGAAGTGGGTCACCCGGCCGTCTCGACGCGGATCCCCGGGCACGTAGAGATCGCGCGCGGCCTCGTTGCGGAATGCGGCGCGGTAGACGACACGCAGCTGCGGGCGATCGTAGGCGGACGGGCCCATCGGCGAGTAGACGAGCATCGGCGCGACCTGGAACACCGACGGATCCTGCGCGAGCTGGGTGGTCGGGTTGATGCCCTTCGGGAACCGCGCCTGGTACGAGAGGTCGGCGCCGATCAAGACCTCGGGCATGTCCGGGATGATCCGTGCGAGCGGGCGAACATCGAGCGCGTACTCCCAGCCGTCGTCGTAGTCGGTGCCCGGACCGTCGGCATCGGTGAAGCGGCGTGACAGGGCGCCGAACATCACGTTGCCGATCCCCAGGTCCCAGTTCGCCGAGGCACCGAACGACAGCTCGTTCGCGCGCGCGGTCTTCAGATCCGAGCCAAAGCTCGTCGGTGGCGCGAGCTCGTCGAACGCAGCGAGGCCCTTCGCGTAGCGCATGAAGACGTTCGCGTGGCGGCGGAAGCCGGCGCTCGGCGGTGCGAAGCCGAACGTGCCGACCTCGGCGCCGACGAGGTAGCCGGTGTCCGACGGCAGCGCCTCGAAGGTACCGTCGACGCGGCGGCGCGTGCCCGACGGCAGCGCGTGGACCTCGCCGTGCACCTTCACCTTGAAGCTCGGATCGGCGACACCGACCGGCACGATCAGGTACGACGCCGTGCTGCTCGCCACCATGCGCTGGCGGTTGAGCTGCACCACGGTGGTCGCGCCCTGTGCCGGGTTCGCGACGTCGATCTCCTGGAACTGGAGCTCGTTCTCGAGCCGGTTGACGCCGGCGTGCGTCGCGACCTCGAGGACGTTGCCGCCTTGCGCGGTCTCGGGGCGCCGGTAGACGAGGCCGCCACCGACGGTGTTGAGATCGTCGAGCGGCCAGTAGTCGAAGAGGTAGATATCGTCGCCGCGATACATCCGCGAGCCGACCCACGCGGTCAGGTGCTTCGACAGCTCGGCGTCGAGGTAGAAGTTGCGGAGCGCGGGCTGGGCGTCGAACTCGCCGGTCTCGTGAAACAGCGTGCTGTCGAACGCGAGCGTGATCACCGGGCGTAGCAGCCGCCCCGCCGGCGTGATGAAGCCATACGACAGATCGATCTCGAGGTAGCTCGGCTCGACGATGCGCGGCCCATGCGCGACGACGTTCGCCGACTCGGGCTTGCCGCCGCGCAGATCGGTGCCGGCGATCACGCGCCCGTACGATCCGAAGCGAAAGCCCTGCCGCGACGACGTCGGCTCGTCGATCGTGAGCGGCGACTCGAGGTTCGCGGTGGGCTTCGAAGGCTCGACGACCGGCGGCGGCACCGCCGGCTCGGGCGGCTCGGTCGCGATCGGCGTTGGTTGCGGTGCCGGCGGTTCGGCGGCGGGATCGGCATCCGCCGGACGCGCCTGATCCGGTTGCGCGCTGGCCGTCGGCGGCCCTGCCGTCGTCGCCGCGAGCGCCACGAACATCACGCTGCGTGCGAACCGCATCACGCGCCCCGAAGCATGAAGCATGCCCGCGGCGGCACGCGTGTTCTCGACGGTCTCGCACTCCGGCGGCCGGATCGCGATGCGCGGTCGTTGCCT
>JBKJUF010000064.1:0-13665 GCA_046590445.1 Kofleriaceae bacterium | reverse complement strand
CGCGTACGACTACCTGACCAAGCCGTTCCAGGTCGACGAGATCAACGCGGTGATCGGCCGCGCCCTCGAGAAGCGCACCCTCGTCGACCTGGAACGGCTTGGTCAGGTAGTCGTACGCGCCTTGCTTCATCGCGGCGAGCGCGGTCTCGGCCGTCGCGTACGCGGTCACGAGCAGGACCTCGGGATCGATGATCGAAGGCGTTGCCTTCGGCGCGGCAGTGTAGCGGACGTGACCGGACTTGATCGCGGTGAGCAGCCCGAGCCCGTCGATGCTGCCCGGCATCCGCAGGTCGGTGATCACGATATCGAACGGGTGGTTGCGGAGGCGATCGATCGCCTCCTCCCCCGTCTTCGCGAGGGTGACCTTGTGACCGCTGCGGCGCAGACAGATCGCCAGGAACTCTCGCATCGACTGCTCGTCGTCGACGACCAAGATCTCGGCCACGAAGTGAACTATTGCATGTCGGGGCGTATGATGGCGACGGTGCGTTCGCGGCTCGCTCGAATCATGTGGGACCACGGGGTCCTGCTCGGGATCCTCACGCTCGTGCTCTACATCTGGATCGCGCCCGAGCACATCGTCGACGGTGACAACGCGGAGTTCTCGACGCTCGGCGCGCTCGGCGGCACCGGTCATCCCAGCGGCTATCCGGCGTACGTGCTGTGGTTGCGGGCGTGGTCGTGGTTGCCCGGCGCGAGCCCCGCACACACGGCCGCGATCGCGACCGCCATCCTCGCAGCACTGCAGATGGTCGTGCTGGTCGCGGCATGCCGCGCGTGGGGGATCCGCGCGGCCGCCGCGAACGTCGCGGTGATGATCTTCGCGGGCGCGCCGGTCGTCCTCGCGATCTACACCGAGGCCGAGGTGTTCGCGATGAACGGCCTCGTCGCGGCGATGGTGCTGTGGCTTGCCGGTGCCGGCGGGCCGCTCCGCGGACGCTGGCGGTGCGCGGCGCTCGGGCTCGTCGCCGGCATCGGCATGGCCAACCACCTGACGTGCACGCTGCTCGCGCCGGTCGGGCTGTTCGGGGTCGTGCGCGGCGTCCGCGAGGCGGCGTCCGGTGCGCGTCCGCGCCAGGCCAGGCCGCTCGCCGTGGGCTTCGCGATCGTCGGGCTCGTCCTCGGCTTGACGCCGTACCTGTACCTGCTCGTCGCGCCCGAGCACTGGGGCACGTGGGGCAAGCCCGAGACGCTCGGCGACGTGCTCCACATCTTCCTGCGCGAGGACTACGGCGGCCCGGGCACGTTCGCCGCTGGGCCGGCGGAGCCGTATCCGCTCGAGAACGTCGTCGCGCTCGGCCGCACGCTCGCGCGCACGTGGTTGTACGTCCCCGCGCTCCTCGGGCTCGGCGCGCTCGGCTACCGGATCGCGCGCCCCGGCCCGGTCGAGTCGCGCTGGGGCTGGGCGCTGCTGCTCGCGAGCCTGCTCCTCGCCGGACCGCTGCTCGTGATGCGCTTCAACCTGCTGCCAGGTGACGGGCTCATGACGTACGTCATCGAGCGGTTCCACCTGCTCGTGCTCGTGATCTTCGTGATCCCGGTTGCCGCGGGCTGCCAGCTCGTCGGCGAGATCCTCGCGCGCCGGATGTCGGGACGCGCGCTCGAGTCGCGCGGCGTCGGCATGGCCCTCGTGGCGTGCGGGTTCGCCGCGATCGTCTCGACCTCGCTGCCGCACGTGCTCGTCGTGCACGCGCCGGCGGTCGAGCTGCTCGTGCGCAACATGCTGCGATCGCTGCCGCAGGACGCCGTCGTGATCGGATCGTCGGACGAGATGCACTCGGGGACGCCGTATGTGCAGCTCGTGCTCGGCGAGCGCCGCGACGTGGTCTACGTCAACTGGCCGATGATGCGCTCGGCGTGGTATCGCGCGCGCCGCGCCCGCGCTGGCGTCGTGCTCGAGATGGGCAAGCCGGGCCTCGCGAGCCTCCGCCTCGCCGAGAGCGTGCTCGCGAGCGGGCGGCCGCTGTTTGTCGACATGATGCAGGGCAACATCCTCGAGACCCTGCCGAGCTATCCGTACGGCATCCTCTACCGCGTGCTGCCGCGTGGCGCGACGCCGCCGCCGCTCGAGGAGGTCTTCGCGCTCAACAAGCAGCTGTATGAACGCTTCGAGATCACGTACCCGAGGCCCGGGCTCGACGATCAGTGGGCGACGATGGTGCATGTGAAGTACGCGTGGCCGTGGCGCCGGATCGCCGCGCAGCTGCGCAAGGCGGGGCGCCTCGAGGACGCGGCGTGGGCGCTCGAGGCGGCGCGGGAGATCGGGCCGCAGCCGTGACGGCCGACGGGGCGTCGCCACGCCTGTGGACGCGCCGCGGAGCGGGGCTGCTCGTCGTGATCATCGCGGTCGCGATCCTCGCGCCAACACTCGTGCTCCGGACCGTCCAGTTCGACGATCACTGGCTGTGGTCCGAGGCGAGCCCGCTCCGCGACGCGAGCCTCGCGACCGTGCACGACGTGTTTTTCGAGCTCGATGCCCGCGCACGGCGACCGCTCGGCGGCGAGTACCTGCCGGTCCGCGACGTCGTCGTGATGGCGGACATGGCGATCTGGGGCGACAGCGAGCGGGGGCCACATGGTTCGCAGCTCCTGCTGTTTGCGCTGACGGTGTGGGGCCTCGGGACGCTGCTCGTGCGGTGGGGCCTGCGTGCCGAGCTGGCGTGGATCGGCACGCTCCTGTGGGCGGTCCATCCGATCCACGTCGAATCGGTCGCGTGGCTCTCCGAGCGCAAGGGCGTGCTCGCCGGGGTCTTCGTCGTCGGCTGCGGCCACGCGTGGGTGCGATACCGGCAGCGTAAGACACGAGCGAGCGGCTGGCTCGTCATCGCCGCGCTGTGCGCGATCGCGGGTGTGTGGAGCAAGGCCCCCGCGATGTTCGCGCCCGTCGTGTTCGCGGCGTGGGATCTGCTGCTGCTGCCGCGCACCCGACGGCGCTGGGTTGCGATCGGCATCGTCGGCGCGGCCGCCGCGATCGCCGCGGTGCCGGTCGTCGTGGTCGCCCGCGACGCGCGCGTGATCGCCGACGCCGCGCGGATTCCCCCGGCGGGGCGCGCCGCGAGCCTGCTCGGTGCGCAGGGTCACTACGTCGAGAGCATGGCGCTCGTACGCGCGCCATCGATCGCGTATCCGATCCAGACAGCCGGGCCAGGGCCGCTCGAGCTCGCCCTCGGCGCGCTCGCGATCGCCGGCTCGCTGCTGCTCGCCATTCGCGAGTGGCGGCGGCGCGCGACTCTCGCCGACGCCGAGCGGCGCGCGGCAGCGTGGCGGCTCGCGCTCCTCGCGTGGGCCTGGATCTGGTTCGTGCCAGTGAGCCACCTGCTCGTGCGCGTGCACATCCTGGTCGCCGATCGCTTCGCGTATCTGTGGTCCATCGCGGGGTGCGTCGCGGTCGCCTGGCTCGTCGACCTGCTCCCGCGTGTCGGCCGGATCGCGGCGACCGGTGCGCTCGTGTGCGTCCTCGGGATCGCGACGCTGCGCGCGCAGGAGCCTTGGACCTCGTCGATCGCGCTATTCACGCGGGCTGTCGCGAGCAATCCCGACGATCCGTCGGCCTGCGAGAACCTGGCCCTCTCGTACGCGCGCGAAGGCAGGCTGCACGACGCGCTCGCGGCGCTCGAGGTGGGGCTCGCGACCCATCCGACGCATCCGTACCTCCTGCAGCGCCAGGCGCGGATCCTGTGGGAGCTGAACCGCCGCGATGCCGCGCTCGTCGTCGCGCGGCGGGCGGCCGACCTCAGTGGTTACTCCAGCGCGAGCGCGCTCTACGCGCAGTTCCTGCACGCGCTCGGACGCTCGGCAGAAGCGCTGCCGTGGGCGGAACGGGCGGTGAAGCGCCAGCCCGCGATCGACGATTACGCGCGTACCCACGCGGAGATCCTCGTCGCGCTCGAGAGTTACGCCGATGCCGAGCCGGTCTTACGCACGACGCTCGCGCGTGATCCGACGTCGCTGCACGCGCACTTCCTGCTCGCGCGTGTCCTGCTCGCGACCGGCCGTGCCGCCGAGGCCGGCCCGCATCTCGAGCTCGCGGAAAAGAGCTCGGTGTACGCGGAGAAGGTCGCCGAGCTACGAGCCGGGCGCGCGCCGTGACCCGCCTGTCCCTGACGTCGCTGCGACGCGATCCCGGCCTCGCCCTCGCCGTCACCGCGGTCGCGCTTGCCGTCGCGATCTACGCGCCAACGCTCGGTGCCGAGCTCGTCGGTTACGACGACACCTGGCTCGTCGCCGACAACTACGTCGTGCAGCAACCGTCGGCGGCGTCGCTGCACACGATCTTTTTCGACCTCGACTCGCCCCGGCGCTTCGTCCTGTCACCGGAGTACCTGCCGGTGCGAGACCTCTCGGTGATGCTCGACTTCGTGGTGTGGGGGGATCGCTACGGCGGACATCACCTGACGAACGTGATCTGCTACGTCGTCGCGATCGCGCTCTGGTTTGCGGCCCTGGTCGGATTCGGCGTCGATCGCAAGGTCGCCGGGATCGCCGTCCTGCTGTGGGCGGTGCATCCGAGCCATGCCGAGTCGGTCGCCTGGCTGGCGGAACGCAAGGGGCTGCTCGGCGTGATGTTCGCCGGTGGCACGGCGCTCGCGTTCGCGCGGTTTCGCGCGGGCGGGCGCGCCGCGTGGCTCGTGCTCGCCTGCGCGCTCGGGGCCGCCGCGGTCTGGAGCAAGGCACACGCCGCGTTCGCGCTCGCAGCTCTCGTGCCGCTCGACGTTCTCTTCCCGGCGAGTCGGGTCGCGATCCGCCGATCTCTGATCGGCGTCGTTGCGATCGGGATCACGAGCGTCGCGGCCTTCGTCCCCGTGCTGGCGCTGGCGTGGACCTCGGGCGTCGTCGGCGGTACCGGGGCGCCTGCGGATCGCGGCTCGATGATCGTGGGTGCGCACGGGTTTTACCTCCAGCTGGCGGCGATGCTGACCGATAACGCGGCGTCGTACCCGATCGCCACCCATGGACCGAGCTGGATCGATCTCGTGATCGGCGGGCTCGGCTTGGCTGCCTTGCTCGCGATCGCGGTGCGATGGCGACGACATTCGCGCACGATGCTCGCCGCCTGCGTGCTGTGGGTGTTCGGGTGGTTGCCCGTGAGCCACCTGATCCTGCCGCTCGATATGGTGATCGTTGCGGATCGTTATCTGCTGATCCCCTCGCTCGGGTTCGCGCTCGGGGTTGCCGTCGGGATCGAGCGCATTCCGCGCCGCGCGCTCGCACACGCGTTGCTCGCGGTCGCGTTGCTCGCATCGCTGCTGCGGGCGCTCGATGCGCGCGAGAACTGGGGAGACCGCGAGCTGCTCTGGCGCCAGGCCGTGGCGTCGAATCCCGACGACGCGTCGGCCTGGAGCTCGTACGCCGAGGCGATCGCCGGGCGCGACCCCGAGCTGGCCGCCGCCGTGGTCGACCAGGGACTCTCGCACTCGCGCGGCCCGCGCTTGCTGCTACGCAAGGCGCTGTTGCTCGCGGCGCGCGGTGATCGCGCTGGCAGTCGCGCGGCGATGCTCGATGCGGCACAGGCCGGCGACACGCGTGCGATGTCGAACCTGGCGTTGTTTCTCCTCGAGGACGGCAAGCTGGACGAGGCGCTCGCGTGGGCGCGCCGGGGCGCGGCGAGCACGCACTA
Organism: Kofleriaceae bacterium; assembly: GCA_046590445.1. Classification (GTDB taxonomy): domain Bacteria; phylum Myxococcota_A; class Polyangia; order Haliangiales; family Haliangiaceae; genus JABFXX01. Next base: position 8,048 of record JBKJUF010000064.1, on the reverse strand, counting down.
CGAGCCGGGACAGCGCGCACTCGGCAGCGCCGCGCTCGCGGCGAAGCGGTACGACGAGGCCAAGATCGCGTTCGATCACGCGTACGCGATGGCGCCACGGAGCTGCGTGAACGCGTACAACCTGGCGGTGACCGAGCTCGAGCTCCATCACCTCGACCGCGCGAGCTCGCTGCTCGAGCGGTGCGTTCGAGACCCCGAGCTGGCGGCTCGGGTCCGGGCCGCACTCGACGAGGTCTCGCGCCGTCGCTGACGGCCGCGGATATCACGATGCAAGCCGGCGAGCAGGGCGCGAAGCCTGGCAGCCCCGCGATCCGCCGGATCCGGACGGCCGGGGTCGTGGTGCTGCTGCTCGTCGCGCTCGGGTCGCCGCAGCACTATCGCGATGGCCTCTACACCGCGAACGAGTCCGCCCGCGTGTTCGCGGCGGAGGCAATCGTCGAGCACGGCACGCTCGATCTCGGGCCGGCATTCGATGCGCACTTCGCAGGCTGGCGCGCGCAGCCACGCGTGCCGAACGTGGACGTCTCGGTCAAGGACGGCCGTTACCTCCTCGACAAAGCCCCGGGGATCACGATCGCAGCGATCCCCGCGGTGGCGGTGATGCAGGTGACCGGCCCTGCCGAATACGGCTGGCGCACGTGGTGGCTCGCGCTGCTGCTCGCCGCGGTCCCGAGCGCCGGCTTCGTGCTGCTGCTGGGCCGGTGGGGTGCGCCGTGGTCGATCGCGGCGGCCACCGTGCTCGCGACGCCATGGCTCGTTTACGCCGGCATGCTGTTCGGGCACGCTGCGTGCGCGGCGCTGCTCGGCATCGGGCTCGTCCTCGCGCTCGGTCCACTCGATCCGCAGGATCCGCTCGGGACGCAACGCGGAGGAGGCCGCGACGATCGACGGGGGGCGCTGCTCGGCGGCCTTGCACTCGGCGGTGCCGTGCTCGTCGATTATGTCGCCGCGATCGTCGTCGTGATCGCGCTCGTCGCGCTCGCAGCCGATCCGCGCCGACGGCACCGGCTGCCGTGGGTGATCGCGGGCGGCGCCGGGCCCGCGGTGATCCTCGCGGTGTGGAACACGCTCGCGTTCGGGGCGCCATGGCAGCTGTCCTATGGCTTCAAGGCGAACGCCGCGATGGCCGAGACCCACAGCCACGGGATCTACGGCATCCGACTCCCGACGAGCGAGGGCCTGTTCGGCAGCCTGCTCAGTGCACGGCGCGGCCTGTTCTTCTTCGCGCCGTGGCTCGCAGCGGGTGTCGTGGGCACAGCGTGGGCCGCCGCCTCGCCAGCCATCGCTCGGACCTGGCGGATCGCGCTGCCGGCCAGCATCGTCGCACTCGCGCTGATGATCGGCGGCTTCGCCGACTGGCATGGCGGGCGCGCCTTCGGACCGCGCTACCTCGTGCCAGTGATCCCGCTGCTCGGAATCGCGACCGTCGCGCTACTGCGGCTCGTGCGCGAGCCGACGGCACGTCGCTACGTGATCGCGGCGCTCGGCGGCCTGATCGCGTCGAGTGCAGTGCTCGCGATCGTGGGTGCCTACGGCGACGCGTACAGCTCGCGTCAGCTCGTGAACCCGACGTTCGAGGTCAACATCCCCGTGCTGCTCTCGGCGGGCCCGCTGTCGACGGTGTGGTCGACATTCGTGCCGCGCGGCGTCGGTTTCGCGATTGGTGTCTGCGCGCTCGTCGCCGCGCTCGCGGGCACGGTCCCGTCCCGCCCTCGACCGGGCGCCCTCGTGGCGATCGCGCTCGCGCTCGCGTGTGGGGTGCTGCACCTGGTCGTCGGAACGAAACCCGAGACAGTGGGTCCCGACGCGCGCGCGCGGATCCTCCACGAGCGGATCAGCGCGCACAACCTGATGGATCAACCGACCGCGGCCGCAGCGGTGCAGCGCGAGCTCGCGGCCTTGCTCGCGCGCATGCGCGGTCCATGACCCAGGATCAAGGCCCAGGATCAAGGCCCAGGATCAAGGCTCAGGATCACGGCCCAGGATCAAGGCCCAGGATCAAGGCGGCGTGCAGTGCAGCGCGTGCGCCTCGTGGGCGGGCGCGAACCGCGGGTTGATCTGCAACGCGCGCGCGACGCTGCGGCAGCCCTCGGCCCGCTGATCGCCGGCGACCTGCGCCAGCCCGAGGTTGACCCACGAGTTGAAGCGCGCGGGATTGGCCGCGACGGCGCGCCGCAGCAGTGCCTCGGCGTCGGCGAACCGCCCCGCTCGTAGATGGAACACGCCGAGGTTGTTGAGCGCCTCCACGTTCCGCGGATCGAGCTCGATCGCACGCTCGAGTAGCGGCACCGCGTGGTCCCAGCGGTCCGCGGCGATCTCGCGTACAGCGAGTCGGTACTGTGCACGCGAGCTGTCGGGTGCCATCGCGGCCGCGTGCGTGTACAGCGACGTGACGTCTCGCCACACCGGCACCTGGCGCCACGCGACGACGAGCAGCAGCGCCCCCCACGCGAGTACCGCGATCGCGAGTGGACGCGCGAACAGCGGCCGCCACGTGGCCAGCCGCTGGCCGCCGGCCGCGAGCGCGATCGACAGCCCGAACAGCGGCAAGTACACGTAGCGATCGGCGAGCACGTGCATCGTCGTCACGACGACGAGCGACGGTCCCAGCAGCACGGCAAACCACGCGAGCCCGGCGAGCACGGCACGCGTCCAGGCCGGCAGCGTTTCGCCGCTAGCCCGGCGCCACATCAGGCCCGCGCCGATCGCGACCACCGCGATCGCCCCCCAGCCGAGCGCGACGTGACCGTGCGGCAGGCGCTCGATCGAGAGGTCGAACGGCAGGAGGACGATCCGGACATACTCGACCAGCGCGCCCGGTGCCGCGATGACTGCATCGGCGATGGGGGGCGCTGTCGCCGTCTCGACCATCGCCGCGCGTAGCGGCAGGTACGCGATCGCGACCGCCGCGATCACGCCTGTCACCCACCATCGCGCGCGCCCTCCGGGTCGTGACGCGACCACGCCGATCGCGACCGGCAAGCCGATCGCCGATTCCTTGGTTAACAGCGAGGCCGCGAACGCCACCGCCGCGAGCGCCGTCCACCCGATCGCGCGCCGCGCCACACCGGTATCGCATGCGCGCAGCGCCGCGTACGTCGCGAGCAGCGCGAACAGGCCGGCGAGCACGTCGCCGCGCCCCGACAGGTACGCGACGGCCTCGATCTGCACGGGGTGCAGCGCGAACACCGCGGTCGGCACGAGCGCGATCGCCGAGCCGAGCCAGCGCCGAGCCGTCGCGTACGCGAGCACGATCGCCAGCGCGCCGAAGAGCACATTGGTCGCGTGGAGCGGGCCCGGGCGACGACCCCACACGGCGATGTCCACCCAGTAGCTCGCGAACAGCAGCGGCCGGTAGCTGTCGTACCCGAATGCGAGGGCCTGCAACTGCGCGAGCTCCGGTGCGGCGCGCTCGGTCTGGGTGAGCGCCATGCCCTCGAGTAACGGTCGATCGAACGCAGCGTTCTGCGCGAGCTCCGGGATGTCATCCCAGACGTAGTCGTGGTCCACGGTCCGCCCGAGCGACCCGGCGTACACGATCACGATCAACGCGAGCAAGCCGAGCTCGCGTCGCCGACGCCGGCGGTTCCCAGGGTCGTCGCTCATGGTCGGCTGCGCCGGCACGGCTCGTTCGCCGGGCACGTCCACGCCGGGTACGCGGTCATCGGCCCGCGGGTGATCGATCGATCGGTGCGGTGGTCGTCGAGCACCGCGTGCACGCGCACGAGCTCGGCATACAGCTCGTCGGTCAGGCCACGCGGGTCGCGCTCGTCGGGATCGCGGGCCAGGTCGAACCAGAACGCCTGATCGAGCTCGGGCACGAACACGACCTTCACGCGATCGCGGACGAAGCCCCGGCAGCGCGCGTCGTACCAGCAGGAAAACGGCAGCACGCGACCGGGTGGGACCTCGCGCAGCACACTGCGGCCGGGTGGCGCCTCGATCGCGGGTAACCCGATCAGCTCGAGGAGGGTCGGCACGACGTCGACGAGCGATGCAGCGGTGTCGACGCGCCGGTGTGGCACGCCAGGGCCCGCGATCACCCACGGCACCCGGAGCCCTTCCTCGAAGAAGTTGTTGTCGTGCTGGCGGACGCCCTTGTCGCCGAAGCCCTCGCCATGATCGCCGACGACGACGATGATCGTCCGGTCCGCGAGGCCGCGTGCGGTGAGCAACTCGACGATCCTGCCGACGGCGTGATCCTCGGCCTCGACGAGCCGAGCGTGACGGTCGCGATCGCGATCGGTGGGCTTGCGCTCCGCCCGAGCGCGGTCGGCGGCGGCCGTCGAGAGCGCGTAATCGTGGTGGGCGGCCGAGGTCAGCACGGTCGCGAAGAACGGTTCGCCTGGCACGGCGTCGATCCAGCGGGCGAGCGGCGCGACGAGCTGCTCGTCATCGCCGGCGAGGTAGCCGAGTTGCTCGCCGCCGATGTCTTCCAAGGTGGCGAGGTCGGCAAACCCGAGTCGATGGACCAGGCGCGGTCGATCCTCGAACTCGCCGATCGCGCTCTGGAAGAACCCGGTGCGCCAGCCGCGGGCGCCGAGCGCGGCGGGCAAGCACTGCAGCGCGACGTCGTCGGAGAGCTCGCCGAGCTCTACCTGCATCAGCGGCAACCGGCCGCACAGGATCGACCACACCGACTTCGTCGTGTGCGGGATCACCGCGCGCGTCGTCGTGACCTCGAGCCCGCGCCCCGCGATCCGCTCGAGGTTGGGTGTGTGTGCAAGCGCGTGTTGGCCGGCGAGCGAGGTCGCGTGATAGCCGGTCGACTCGAGGATCACGAGCACGACGTTGGGCCGTGCGGTTGGCACCGCGCTGGCGTCGACGAGCTGCGCCGGCGTGTACGCGGTGAACGCGTATTGCCCGCTCCATGGCGTGCCGCGGACGAGCCCGGCGTAGATCCGGATCACGGCGTTGGCGCGCAGCCGGTCGAGGGCGAAGGACCGCGGCGTTGGCGCGACCGCGACGACCGCGATCGCGAGCGCCGCGCACAGCCCTGCGGCGTGCGCCCGGAGCACGCCCTCGGCCCCGGGCTGGAGCGAGTGACCGCCACGGCGCAGCATGGCGATGGCGCCACCGACCACGAGCGCGATGATCGCGATCGCGACCGCGATTGGACCGCCCACCGCGATCTCGCCGACGATCCCCTTCACGTCGCCGAACCGCTCGAGGCCGACCGAGACGACCTGCCAGCTCAGCTGCTCGCCGCTGAGCCACAGGTAGATCGCGTTGCCCGCCGCGACCGCGAACATCGCTAGCGCGAGCGGGGTGGTTGCGAGCCAGACCCAGCGCGCACGACTCTCCGCGATCGCGAACAGCGCCGCGGCTCCGAGAAACCAGGCGACGTCCGCGGCGATCGCCACGAGCCCGTGCCGTGGCCACCAGCCGACGCCGGCAAGGCCACGCGCGACCTGGAGCTTCGCGGCCGCCGTGATCACGATGCCAAACACGAGCAACGCGCTCGACGGGGCAGCCACCAGCCGGAGCCATCCGCGTCGTGCTGGCACCAGCGCGCCCCACGGGACACGGTGCTCGCGGCTCATCCGCGAATCGTATCAGAGCCAATCGCTGGCCGCCGCGGAGCGTCTACAATGGCCGCAATGAAGCAGAAGCGCGTGCTCGTCACGGGTGGTGCGGGATTTCTGGGATCGCATCTCTGCGAGCGCGTCCTCGCCGCGGGCCATCACGTGGTCTGTCTCGACAACCTGTTCACCGGACGGCGCGGCAACATCGAGCACCTGCTCGGCAACCGCCGCTTCGAGTTCTTGCGGCACGACGTGACCGAGAAGTTCATCCTCGAGGTCGATCAGATCTATCACCTCGCGTGTCCGGCATCGCCGATCCACTACCAGCGCAACCCCGTCCGCACGATCCGGACCTGCGTCGAGGGCACGCTGCTCGCGCTCGAGTGCGCGCGCGAGGTGGGTGCGCGGCTGTTGCTCGCGTCGACGTCCGAGGTCTACGGCGATCCGGCCGTGCACCCGCAGACCGAGGGCTATCACGGTGACGTCAACCCGATCGGGCCACGCGCCTGCTACGACGAAGGCAAGCGCTGCGCCGAGGCGCTCGCGGTGAGCTATGCCCGCCAGTACGGGACGGAGGTCCGGATCGCGCGGATCTTCAACACCTACGGTCCGCGCATGCAGGAGGACGACGGCCGCGTGATCTCGAACTTCATCGTGCAGTCGCTGCGCAATGACCCGATCACGATCTACGGCAGCGGCAAGCAGACCCGATCGTTCTGCTACGTCGACGACCTGATCGAGGCGTTTCTCCGGTTCATGGACGCCGAGACGGACGCGTCGCCGGTCAACCTCGGCAACCCGAACGAGACCACGATCGGCGAGCTCGCCACGCTGATCCGCGACATGTGCGGCTCGTCGACCGAGATCGTGCAGCACCCGCTGCCGACCGACGATCCGACGCGCCGCTGCCCGGACATCACGCGCGCGAAGTCGATGCTGGGGTGGTCGCCGACGGTCGCGCTGCGTACCGGCCTCGAGCGCACGATCGCGGACTTCCGAAATCGCGATGTTACTGCCTAGCAAGCTGTCGACGTGGCTCCGGCGCCCGGGTGTCGCTCGCGGCTTGATTGCTGCCGTCGCGCTCGCTTTCGCCGTGTCCCAGGTCGCGGCGGTGTTCCGCGAGAGCGTGAACTGGGACGAGTTCGTGCTCCTGCAACGTGCAGAGCTCACCCTCGGGACGGGCGATCTCCATGGCGGCGGGCGCCCGGGCCTCGGGGTGCTAGCGCTCACGCCCTTCGTGCATGACTGCACCGACTCCATCGAAACCGTGCGAGCGGCGCGAGTTGCATGGGTCGCGATCACGCTCGCACTGATCGGCGGGCTGTTCGCGTTTCTCTACGCAGCGCTGCATCGCACGGCAGAGCGCTGGCACGCAGCGGCACTCGGTGCGGCCCTGCTGTGTCTGGTTCCCATCTTCGCTCGGTGGTCACTACAGATCCGCACCGATCAGCCGGCGATCGCGTGTGCGTTGTGGAGCGGGGTCGCGCTGTTCGCCTCGCGCCGGCGCCCGCGCTGGGCGCTCCTCTCCGGGATGCTTCTCGGCGTGGGTTATCTATTCAGCCAGAAGGCCATCTACATCGGCGCGCTCGTCGTCCTTGTCGCCGTGGGCGATCTCTTCATCGACGGCCGCGTCTCGCTTCGACGCGAAGCGCTGCGCCTTGGAGGCGCGCTCGCGGGCGCGCTCGCGACGGTCGCTGTGTTCTACCTCGTCGTCCCGACGTTCTTCGGTACACCGCCGACCGTCACCGTCGCGCGTGGGCTCGAGCACTTCCGCTGGTACCGCGAGGCGGTGGGCTTCGGCGTCTATCGCGCCATGTTGCCTACGCTGATCCCGCATCTCGTGTGCCTCGCGCTGATCCTCGCGGCCACGATCCGAGCCGCGCGCGAGGACTCGCCGCACAAGCGCCCGCTGTTGATCGCGCTCGCAACGGCGGTGCTGGGGATCGCGGTGGGCCGCTTCCACACGGCTGCTTTCCCGTACTTCTGGATGACCCTCGGTGTTTTCTTCGCCACCGCCATCGCGCTCGGCTGGGATGGCATCTGCGCCCTGATTCCGCGCGGTCACGCGGTCCTTGCCGTCGTGCTGTGGGCGGCGCTGCTGTATGGGGCCGTTGCGGCACGACTCGAGACGCTCGCCGACACCCAGGCGGTGCAGCGCGACACCCTGTCGTTCATCGATCGCAACTTCGAGCGCACGCAGCGCGGATTCCATACGCACGGCCTGATGTTCTGTCGTCGCGATCCCGATCCGATTCCCGCGCTGCTTGTCTCGACGATCGAGGCTCACTTCTACGGTCCCGACGGCCGGCGCTTCACCGCGGCATTCGTCGACGAGTTCAGGAAGCGGCCGATCACGATCGTCGCGACCCCGAATCAGATCGGGCCGTTCCCGCCAGCCGTCACCGAGCTCTGGGACGCGAGTTACGTGCCGTACTACCGTTCGGTGAGAATTCCCGGCCGTCAATTCGGCAAGCCCGTCAGCGACGTGCCACTTCAGCTCCTGATGACGGGGCGCTATCGCTG